>JAHELP010000002.1:0-57288 GCA_024644105.1 Candidatus Nitrosopumilus sp.
AAATTTCAGATTGGTATGGAAAATATTTTGTTGCCACACTACGTGGAAATCATTTAAGAGTGTTAGATTTGGATTTGGGAAATAATCAAGTGCTTGACAGTAAAGCATTACTTGTTGGAGAATACGGCAGATTACGTAATGTCAGTGTGGGTCCTGATGGTAATTTGTATATTCTAACTAGTAATCAAGATGGCAGAGGAGCCCCTGTATCAAATGACGATAGAATTTTACGAATTACTCCATTAGAAAACAATGTGCAAACAGAAAATATTGTTCTTTCACCCCTAAAGCAGGTACAATTAGGAATCTCACCCCAAAATGTTTCATGTAATGATGGATTGAGTCTTGTCATCAAGGCAAGTAATCAAATGCCTGCATGTGTTAAAGATGCATCAGTACAGAAACTAGTAGAAATTGGATGGGCAATTAACAATTAATTTAATTCTGTTGAATTGTATTAAGATATCAAATACGAATTGATATTATTTTTGAGATTTTATAAAATCGACAATAGATAATATTTTACCCATGTCAGCAAGATGACCATAACTTTTTCTTCTATTAATATTGGTTTTAGTTAGCGGAGTATTACTCATAGTACAAAATAATAATTTGCCATTATCCAAAGGAATAGAAATTCTTTTTATTTTCTCATATGATGATATTGAATATAATCCTGAACCTAGGTAGTTTTTTGCATTTGCATTTTCTTTCCATCCATGTAGAGCTCTCATCATAGTTTGTTTTGTTTCTGAAGGTGAAACAAGATTTTTCAATCCATCTCTTTGACTATTCCATAATATTTGACCATCACTGTCAGCAACTGCTGCAAATCTGACATCTTCATTAAAATCCATAATCATGTTGAGGAGTTTTTCGTATTTGTCCACAGTTTCTATGGTAAATTTGTGTTAATAAATATTACAAAAAAAGGTACTAGTGTTAAATACAATCTAAAATCATTTAATTTGATATTGAAAATAACAGAGTCCTTTGTCTATTCAAAAGTATTTACAAAATCAACTATGGACAATATTTTTCCCATTTCAACTAATTTTCCATAGCTTTTCTTCTTTGTATTTTTCATAGGAGTGTTATCTACGCTCATAAACAATAGATGGAATGCATCAATTGGAAGTGTGACTCTTTTTGTTTTCTCAAAAGATGTAATGTGGTAAAGTGGAGCGCCAAGTGCATTACGATCAGCAGCTTTGCACCTATCAACCCAATCATCAGATTCACGTTTTAGTGCTTTTTTGGTTTCAGCCAGTGGGACCTGAAGTTTTGCATCTTTTCTTTTAGAATTCCATAAAATGTCTCCAGAGGTGTTACTAATCACTGCAAGTCTAATGGATTCATCATAATCCATTAACATGTTTAGAACTTTCTCATATCGTCCCATGGAATAAGTAGTATTGTACACAATAAAAACAATTTGTCAAAGTCTTAATTTCATAAATTTAAGATTAACTTATATCTGATTTTGGATTTAACAAATCTATGGTCGGACCATATGCTGGATTTGTAGGCGAAGTTTGGGAGGAATTTCCTCAGCTTGCTGAATGGCATGATGATGACCCAGCACAGCTTCAAATGTGGAATATGGAAAAATTTATCGAAGCAGGATATCATAATTTTCATGCTGAAAGAAAACAGCTATACCATATCAGTAAATTGATTGAAAAGCATGCTCAGGATAATGCTCAGCCACTACTTGCAACTTTTGAAGAAATTGCTAGATACAAATTTGTTGAAAAGAGATATCAGAAGCTAATTGAGAAAATTCCAAAAATTTGGGTCATTGCAGATTATGGGAAAACCAAGTTACAGACACCAGATAAAATCAACATAATTAATTGTAAAAATACTCACCTATCCAACGTTTGGAGTGTAATTACCAGAGGCCCATATGGACCATTTGGATTGATTGCCGAAGAATATGAAGATGGGAAATTCAGGGGATTTTTTACTCTAAATCCAAATGTCACAAGACATGTTCTTACTGTGATGGGTAAAACACTAGGTACTAAATTTAATATTCAATAATATAAAACAAAAATAATTAGCACTAGTTATTTAATTTATCACTAGTTATATATCAAAAACACAATAGAACCTTATGAGTCAACAATACAGTAGTTTCATACAAGAGATATGGTCAAATTTTTCAGGATTAGCAGATACAAAAATTACTGATCTGACTGATCACAATGTCTTATGGAGATTAAGTGAATACATTGATGCAGGTTATGTCAATTTCAAAGAAGGAAGAAAAGAGCTATACCGATTAAGTATTCTACTAGAAAACTATGCAGTAAAATATAATGCACCTCTCTTGGCAACATTTGAAACAAGTGAGAGATACAAGTATGTCAAAGATCATTATACAGAAATTCTACAAAAAATTCCAAAGTCTTGGATAATTGGAAATTTCAATAACCCTTTACTTGCTCCGCAGCCTCCAGAATCTGCTGAAGTAATTAGTTGTGATGGCACAAACATTTCAGATATGTGGATTGTTGTAACAAGAGGTCCCGAGGGTCCATTTGGTCTTGTTGCAGAAAATATTGGAAATGACGAGTACCTAGGTTTCTTTTCATATAGCCCTACTGTGATTTCAAAAGTAATTCAAAGAATAAATGAAAAATTGAAAATACAGATAGAAATTTAGTCAGAATATTCTCTTTTTCTTCTATATGCTCCACATTTAGGACATGGCTTTTTTTTATCTCCAGGTATTGTAAGTTCCAGTGGAGTTTGACAATCAAGGCAGAATTCTTTTATATTTTCTGACATGCGTTTTATGATTTCTTGTGCACTTAAGGATATGTAAAGTATAGTTAATCAAAATTGGTTAAACTCAACATATGATATAGAATGTATTCAGAGAAAGTAGTAGATTTATGAGTAATATTGCTTAAACCCTTTATCAGTTGGATAAAGTTCTGTTTTGGGACCGAGTATTCCTTGTTTTTGAATGACTTTGAGTAATCCATTTTTCTCCAAATCTTCCAAGATAGAATCAAGTTCCTGACTATCTAGCCCAGTATTTTTCTGAATACTCTCAAAGGTTTTTGATCCTCTGTTTAATGCACCTAAAACAAGATCATTTTTAGATTGAGGTTTTGAAGAATCTATCTCTTGTGTTTCAGTGACATTGAGTTTGTTTTCAGTAAAACCTGATTGAAAGTCATTTTGTGGTGGGGGTTGAGAAAAGTTTTGTCCTATTCCTCTTTTTTTCAATATACGTGGAATAATTCTAGCTAGTGGAATTGCCAAGAAAATTACCAAATAAATCCAGGCAAAATTAGGTTCAGCCATTACTAATTGAACATAGAGATAGCATAAATTTGTTGAGAAAAATAAACTCTAATCTCTGAACATGCACCACATTAGATTGGTATAAAAGTAGAAGATAGCATACTGTATACGTTGTCAAAGTATCAATCACCTAAAGTTAAGGTAAACATGAGTGCAGCAAAAGGAGTTGCAGTCGCGATTGTTATTTTAATAATTATTGGTGTTATAGCATCAGCTTCTGTGAAAATTGTTGATTCTGGTCATAGAGGAGTATTATTGCATTGGGATGCAGTCGATCTTTCAAATCCACCACTTGAAGAAGGAATACATTTTGTTGTCCCTTTCCAAGATGAGGTAGTCAACATTGAGGTTCGTACTCTAAAATATGCAAGTGAAGCAAGAAGTGCATCAAGAGATCTGCAAACCGTAGAAACTACAGTTACAGTCAATTATCATCCAAATAAGGAACAAGTTCATACATTATACAAGAATTTAGGCTTAGATTATGAGAACAGGGTTATTCAACCAGCAATAGAAGAAACTGTAAAACAAGTAACTGCAAATTATAATGCTGAAGAATTAATTACAAAAAGACCTCTTGTAAAACAAGATATAGAATTTTCCATAAGAGAGAGATTAAATCAATTCAATGTTGTAACAGAAGTTATTTCAATTACTGATTTTGAATTCTCTGCATTATTTGCATCTGCAATTGAATCCAAAGTAGAAGCAGAACAAAATGCACTTAGAGCAGAAAATGATTTGAAAAGAATTGAAGTTGAAGCTAGGCAAGCAGAGGCCAACGCCATAGGTGTAGCAAATGCAAACATTGCAGAAGCTAGAGGTGAGGCAGAGGCAATTGCCATAATTAACAAAGCATTAGCTGAAAATCCAAATTATTTAGATTGGCTAAAAACACAGGCATGGGATGGAAAACTACCTCTAGTAGTTGGTGAAGGTGGAACTCCATTTATACAAATTCCAGTTAGACCTTAAGTGATTTAAAAAATCTAATCTCTATCTTTAAGCTGCTCTCTAATTGCATCATACATTACAAGAAATTGTTCTGGTTCATTTTGCCTGTAATTTTTTTCAAGATTTTGAATTTCTTGATGTGTAATTTTTTCTCCTTTATTTTCATAATATTCCTTAATTATTTGAGCAGGAGTTTTTTTGATATTATATTTTCTAAGAGATTGATTAACAGATCTTTTACAGTACAAATCATAAATCAAAAAGCGATAGGCAAGGTATCCAGATAATCCAACGATTGCAACAACAAGGATTGGGATGATGATGATTGATGCCATATTATACTGTAGGTGTTTTCAGTATTTCATTGTTATTCTTTTATCTAAATTTGAGATAATGTGTGAATTGTGGATAATTTGAGCCTAGCAAAGTCACAAAACTAGATAAAAAATAAGAAAATATCTCTAGTTTCTTTAAGGAGAAACGTCAATTTAATAGAATTGAAATCAAATGATAAAAGATGGATCATTCTTGCCATGGTAGCAGGGATTGCTGGATTAGCTATTACAGTTGGTTTTGTTGGACAAGGAAATGTAAGACATGTTGAAATTTTTTGGGCAGAAACAGTAGAACAAACTATAGTTTTTGAAGAAGTCAATGGAGAAACGCAAGTAAGAGGAGTTAAAGGGGTAAGCGGAGATGCAAATCCAACATTATTATCACGTACATCATTTGCATACATTCTAACTGTAATTAACAATGGTACAACACAGCATAGACTATACATTGATGGATTCAATGTTCAAACAGAATTATTAGAACCGGGTCAACAAGACACAATCACAATCTACCCAGATAAAGAAGGTGAATTCACATACTATGACAAGAGGCAAAATTTAGTCCCATTAGGTAAAATCAAAATTGTTTCAGTGGTTCCAAGTGATGAGTTTCAAGGAATTTGGAAAGATTTGATTTAGTTTGTCATACTGTTGTTTATTAGTTGGAAAAAATCAGCATCATCTGTGACTAATGTAGACGAACTTTATCAAAAAGAGATGGAGGAGTTAATGAATGAGATTAACAGTAAAACAAAGTCATGGTTCAAGAAATTAAAGGAACAGTCAAAGAACACCAAAGTTGATATGTAAATCAGTTAACACGATTCTATTTTTCAGCATATATCAAATCAACTTTATAATTTAATGTAGCACGTGGATTAAGTTTTAAAATCCAAGGAATGTAAGAGGGAGTTTTAGTTTTTGATGTTATTTTAAATCCCAATTTCTCCAAATTTGTGCGTAATGTTTTTTCATCAAGTGGATTTTTTACAGAATTAGTCCCTCTATCAAAATCATATGGATCACTGATTATAAAATGACCACAGGTAATTTGTTTTGAAACATGATTTAAAAATTTAGCAGGTTCGACTAATTCTAAAACATTCAAAGCTAAAACAAGATCAAACTTAGATTTACCAAATACAGGAGACAAAAAATCAGCTGCGACGTATTCAAGATTATCTTTGTAAGATTTTTTTGCAATTCTTAAAGCAGAAAATGACCTATCTATTCCAAAAACCATATCATGAGATTCAGCCAAAAAGGAAGTAAGCAGCCCAATTGAGCATCCATATTCTAAAGCAAGTTTTGATTTTTTTAACAAACCAATATTTTTTTTTATTTCAGAATAGAATTTTGAAGATTTACTATTTTGATATATTCTTGACCATCGTTCTTCAAGAGCAGTTCGATCATCATTTGATTTATGAGCTTTTGATATAGAACTCTTACAAAATTTCTTCAAATTTTGATTCTCAATTAATTGATAAAGTTTGCCTCCCAATTTTTTACGTGATGAAAGATAGATAGAAAAATCATCCCACAATATTGGGATTTTCTCAATAATTGGAAATTGTTTATGACATTTTTTACATTCTAAAATTCCTTCAATAATTTCTTTAGATTGTTTGAATGTGGTTAATTCTAATTTAGAACTACAGTTTACACATCTTAAAAATTCAAGACTAGATTCAAACATTTTCGGATAACAAAACAGTGATTTTTGAATTAATAATTTCTTTGTTAAGAAAAACCAAGATAATCTTAAATGGAGTATTTCAGGATTTTATGCAAAATGGGGGAATTTCAAGAATTTGCTGAGGCTCTATTTGGGCAATTATCAGTTGAATTAAACGAAGAAAGGGAGATTATCGAATTAGCAGTTAAAGCCAAAGATGACATTGCAAATAAAGTAAAATTCATGGAATTGGACGAAATTGCAAATTCAGTATTTCCGGATTTTAAAAATAAAGTCGAAGAATTTCTAGGAGTTAAAGTTCCAGATAATATAGTACTAAAATTTCCAGAGTTGGCAGAATTGAAGAGAGTTAAAGGAAGCAAAGTTTTTGCAGATAAAGAATCAAAGGAATTTGTTACAGAATTATTTAATGCAGTTGCCAAAGAAGATTTAAAAAAAATAGCTGAACTAATGCAGCAAGACACTGCCAAATATTTAGTATATTCAACATATGCTATTCAATACATTTCTAAAATCACAACAACATATGGAGACTATCTTGATTCTGTAATTTATTTAAACAAATTCATTTTATCAAGATACCCACAAATAGTTCTTCACAAACAAGGGGAGCCATATGAGTCAAGATTTGAAAATGTAAATTCTGGATATCATGGAGCAGTAAAGATGACAGTACTTGAAGAATTAATTCATTCTGCTCAAGGGAATCTCCAACAAGTTAACAAAAATGCCGCAACAGAAGTAAACAAAATTAATGAAGAATTAGCAAAAATAATCTTATCGCTAGATACTGAAACAGTAAACAAACTATCAGAGTATTGTCAATTACAAGCAGTGCCAGATGATTTTCCATTTGCAAAAAAAGCAAATTTATTTTTCTTTTTGAATCCAGACCATTTCTTGATTGAGCAAATAGGCCCAGATGTTATGACATTTACACATGTGGAGATTGATCCAAAGATTGGAGAATCAATTCCAGAACTTTTAGAAATTTACAAAAAATGGCTTGTTCCAATTCAACAGCATCACTCAGCATTTACTGCAATGGAGGGAATGGCAGCATTTGCAATTGAGAGTATCTTAAAGGATGATCTAGATTTTCAAAACTATCTTTCAACCTTTATGGGAACTGATTTTTCATCATATCAAGTTAGAAAGAGTATGGGCAAGGACTTTACAAAAGTAGTTTATGATAAACTAGGCAAGGATGCCTTTAAAAAAATGATAGAAATCCCGCCAAATACTAGAGAACTCAAGGATCCTCAACTATATCTGAATAAACTGAGTTTGTAATAATTGGAAGAAAAATTTGATCCATTAGTGGCAGAATGGTTGTCGTTTGTAAATAACCCAAACTTCAACTTGGTTGAAAAATGTTTAAAATTTTCACAGATTTTAGAATATCCAGATCTTGATGTAAATGATTATATCAATAAAATTAATCGAATTGGAAAATCGCTAAAAGAAACAATCAGTGATGTTAAAAATCCAACATATCTTATTTCCATGTTAAATGAACATCTATTTGAAAAATTAGGATTCAGTGGAGATGATGATGATTACTATAATCCAAAAAACAATTTTTTAAATGAAGTAATTGATAAAAAAACAGGTCTTCCAATAACTATTTCAATTCTATATGTGGAAATTGCAAAGTTCATTGGTTTGGATTTAAAGATAGTAGGCTTTCCTAGTCATATTCTTGTAAAATACAATGAAGAGATGATTTTAGATCCATTTTATGATGGACGCTTACTAGATGTGGATGATTTACAAGACATTCTAGATGCAAATTATGGTGGACAGTTGGAATTTCAACCAGAATTTCTAGATGAGGTAAAATCAGAACAAATACTAATTAGATTAACTAGGAATTTGAAAAATTCCTATGTTCAATCATTTGTGTACGAAAAAGCATTAAGATGTGTCAACATGGTTTTAGCTATTGAACCTGAATCACCTGAAGACATTAGAGATAAAGGAATTTTGGAGGAAAGAATGCAAAATTCTGAAATTGCATTAAAATATTTGAATAAATATTTAGAAATTACCCCAAACGCAGAAGATGTAGATTTTATTTTAGAATTGATTAGAAGTATAAAGATAAAAAATTAATCAATTATAGAATCAACATCAGATCCTTTTTTGATCATTGAGATTTCATGACGTGCAATTTTGTTTCTTAATGCACGTTTGAGAATATCAACTTCACTTCTGAGCAATGCAATTTCGTCTTCAAGTTTTGCAACTCTCTCATAGATGGTTTCAGCTTCTGAACTCATGATTATTTGTTTGAATAAAAATTGTCTTAAAAAGTTATGGGTAAATTTTTTGATGGTCAGGTTAGCTTTTTGAACTATAATTCAAATTCTTGACGACATTTTTCACACTTTGCTCTCTCTTCTCCAGGTGAGCCAAGAATGAAAATTTTACCAATGGTTTTACAAATAGGACACATTCCAGTAGTGGCATTTTTTGGACCAGTACGAATAATTTTTTGTGTTTTTCTTCGTCCCATAAGAAAACTTTGCAAATCGGTCTATTAAGTTTTAATGGCGCGGGGAGAGGGATTTGAACCCACGAGTTCTTGCGAACATAGGATTAGCAATCCTACGCCCTACCAGGCTAGGCGACCCCCGCACAAATATGCCTAGAATTAATCTGTAAATAAGTCAAACTTTGTTAGGAAATAATTGTAGCATCATCATGCATATAGGGCATTTTCATGTTTTCAGATATGATTCAAGGGGCTCCAAAATACATCATGATTGCATTTTTTGCATTAGGTGCTTTGTTTGTAGGGTTTTCATTATGGGCATTATATCTTACAGATATTCCTCAAGAACAATTCCTAGAGGATCCTAGATTTGAAGAGGAGTATGTGAAATACTATCAATGGAATATTCTATTTGGAAGTGCGGTGATAGGAATTGGATGGATTATTGCATTTCTTGGGCGTAAAATGTCACGCAGATAGAGATCACAAAAGTATAGATTTTTCTGTAAATTAATTCACTCGTCGTTAAATTGGCTATGATTATTAACAATTTCATCAATTGGAAGTCTTTTTCCACCGACAATTTTCAGATCCACATGAACTTTTTTGTTTGAAATGGTAAGAATATTGTATGTATTCTCAAAATATCCACGAACCCGTTCAGATGTAGCGGTTCCTGCATTTACTACAGTAAGTGATCCAAAGTTCCATGCCCACGGTCTATGTTTATGTCCACACAAAACCACATCTACGTTAGAATCTAAAACAGTTCGAAGTACATCACCTGCATCAACAACTGTTAACTGATCAGAACCAGTATCAGGTATTGCAATCAAGTGATGATGCATTGCAACAATCTTTACTTTGTCTTTGTATTTTTTCATCGTTCTCTCCAACCACAAATTTTGTCTATAACCTACTTCACCCTCATTTCTATCGGGTCTAGCAGTTCCTACGGTTACTAAAACTACATCATCATCTAATTCATTTACAGTTTCAAATGGAAAGAATTTTTTGAATAATAAATAGCCAGTATTCCTATAATCATGATTTCCACTAATAGTAATAATTTTTTTTGTTTTAAATTTGGCTAAAAGAGATTTACATTTTTCATATTCTTTCATCAACCCCTCATTAGTTAAATCGCCAGTAATTATAATGACATCAGGATTTAGTTCATTTACTTCATCAACCATAAGATCAAATTTCTCTTGTAAAAATTGAGAACCAACATGTAGATCAGAGATTTGAACTATCTGCATTTTAATTATATTTCTCAAATAAGGTATTAAATCATCTCTATAGAAATTATGTAGATGTAATTTCAAATTCAAGGTAGGATTAAATAATAAACATAGCAAATTCTTGCAGTTTTGAGTAAAAAAGCAGCAGTCATGAAGGGGGATGGTATCGGACCAGAAGTTGTTGATTCAATGCTAAAAGTGCTAAAGGAATGTAATTTTCAATCAGAAATTATTCAATGTGAGGCAGGATCAGAGCAATGGGAGAAAAATGGTAGAAAAGATGCATCATACATTCCTGATTCAACCATGAAAATATTAGAAGAATCAGATTGCTGTTTCAAGGGGCCAACTACAACAATACCAGTACCTGGGGCACCAAGAAGTGTAGCAGTCACATTAAGACAAAAATTTGATCTTTATGCAAATATCAGACCAACTAAAACTTATGATAGATTAACACCAAATAGAAAACTCGATTGTGTATGTTTCAGAGAAGCAACTGAGGGGCTCTATACTGGTGTAGAGGCAAAAATTACAGATGATGCAGCAATTGCAATTAGAAAAATTACACGACAAGGAAGTAGAAGATTAGTTAATTCAGCAGTAGATTGGGCAAACAAATTCAACATGAAAAAAATGGTTGCAATTACAAAAAGAAATATTCTAAAACAGACTGATGGTATTTTCTGGGATGAAACCCAAAAAGCAGTTGAGGGAACTGGAATTGAATTATCTGAAATTTACATAGACAACATGGCACAGCAGATGGTAATTGCAACTGAGCAGTTTGATGGTGCGGTATTGGTAAGTACCAATTTATTTATGGATATTATTTCTGAACTTGCATCAGCTCTCGTGGGTTCAATTGGATTAATCTATTCTGCAAATATTGGAGACAATTATGCAATGTTTGAAGCAGCACATGGTAGTGCACCTCAATTTGCAGGACAAAACAAAGTTAATCCAACTGCTACTGTCCTATCAGGTGCTTGGATGGCAGACTATATGGGAGAAAGACAAGTCAGAGATGCAATCTTTGCAGCAACTGAAAAAGTAATCAATGAAGGAAAAGCAGTAACATGGGATATTGGTGGAAATGCAACAACCACTCAGATGACCGATGCAATTATCACATATGCAAAAGAAAATCTAAGAAAATAATTAAAATATAGATTCTACAAGAATCAACTCTTCAAAGAAAAGTTTCTTCTTTGCGATAATTCGGGTTTTCAAGCCTAATTTTTGAGCATAATTGATTAGTTTTTGATAATTTGATAACGATGAGGTAACAAAAACAAATTTTCCATTTTCATCCATGTTTTCAATAATAGAATCAAATATTTTTTTAGGAATTTCAAATCCTTCCTCACCTCCGTCGGTTGCAATATCTATAATTTCATCAGTTGCAAGATAAGGTAAATTACATACAATAAAATCAAATTTTATTTTAATGGCATCAGAGCCATTGCAGCAAATCAAATTTTCAGTTTTGTAAGTTTGTTTTTTTAAAACATCAAAATTAATATCAGTACCAACAACAAATGAAAAGTTTTCAGACAAAAGTTTTGTCAGATATCCAGAACCACTTCCAACATCTAAAGCAAAATTACCTTTCTCATTCTCAATATTTTCAACTATAAAGAAAGTATCCTCAGAAGGAGGATACTCATCATTTTTCAAGTATTTTGTTTGCAAGATTAATTATTTCATCTCCTGAAAGATCATCTACACGTTTATCAATAATTGACTCTTTATTGAATTGTTTTAAAATATTTTTAACCGTTTTTCTCCTATATGAAAAAATTTTGTTGATTGTTTGAATTTGATCTTTTTTTAGATTATTTTTTTTAACGATTTTTAGAATTATAGAATCAATTTTTGGTGGAGGAGTAAAATTGTTTTTTCCTACTTTTGATATAAGAGTAATTTCAAACGCATTAGTTGCAATAATGCTAATAGCTTTTCGCTGTTTGGATGATTCTGCAAGTAGTTTATCACCAAATTCTTTTTGAACCATGATTACACCATGAGAAAAAGAGGTTTGAGCCAGCCACTCAATTGCATCTTTGCTTCTAGAATACGGGAGATTTGATACAAAAATAGTAAAAACATCTTTTGTTTTAAAGCCATCACCAGATTTTAAGACTAAATTATCAATGCCAGAGAATTTGGATTTTGCATCTTTAACTAACATTTCATCTAAATCAATTGAGATAACTTTCTTGGCTTTTTGGCACAAAAGAGGGGTTAAAATTCCCTGACCAATTCCAATCTCAAATACAACATCATTTTTTGTAATTTTTGCCTCTGAAACAATGGATTTTGCTATAGAATTAGAGTTCAGAAAGTGTTGCCCAAGTTTTTTTCTTTTTATCATCTCTTAACAAAGAGATTCATTCTACTTTCGCCTGAAATTTCATCCATAATTCGTTCAGAAATGTGTTTAATTGGTTCCTTAAATCCAACACGATCTTGTAAATCTTGATAGCTTTCAAATTTTTTCTTTTCTCTTTCTTCAAGCATAGTCTTCATGTAGGTTTTTCCAATTCCAGGAATTAATTCAAGTGCATGAATTCTAGGTGTTAGTGGTTGTGCATTGTTTAGGTATGCAACAAATTTTGATTCATTTTCAGTGACAATTGTTTCTATCACTGAATCCAATTCACTTTGAGCAGATGATGAAATTTTATCATATTCCATTTTTCCTAAAACAGATAAAACTTTAGTTCTCCCTTCTTTTCCGATATAGATTTTTTCTCCAATCTCAAATGTAGAATTGGGAATTCCTAGTACTTCTAACAAAGTAAGTCTATCTTCGCCAATAGCTGTAATAATAATTCCATCTCTACCTCTAACAGTAGATGATTTTCCTCTAGCATTGAAATCTAAAACATATGCATGCTCCTCATACTTTCGAGGTGGGGGTTGTGCCCTATACAAAATTGATTACTCCTAAAAACTTACGAATGCTCCTTGATTATCTTGAGCATTTTTTCTAGGGTTTCAGCAAGAATTAATTTTTTCCAACCAAAGGTGAAAGAACGTAACTCAGCCAAACTTGTAGGTCTAATGTTTACTATTTCTACAGCTTCATCTTCTGTTAATTCACATTCTTTGATGAGTTGTTTTTTCATTTCTTTTGCATCTTTTGATTCAGTTGTTACAAATTTTGAAACATAATCATAGGTCCAACGTTGAATTTGATCCATTTGTTCAACATCAACTTTACCTAAAATTTCTTTAACTTCTGAAAGAGAAATAGCTTGTTTCTTTTTTACTTCTTCCATATTATACACCGAATGGTTTAATGTGATCCAATCTAGTGATTAAGGTTTTCGATTTTTCACCTAATTTTACATCTAGTGTGATTGCTCTTCTACCAACATTTGTAATGACACCTACTTTGCCGTGGTATCTTCTATGTGGTAATCCTTTATGCTGTCTTGGATCAATAATGACAAGTGCTTGTTGTCCTTCTTGGTATTCACGTAACAAAAATGAGACTCCTCTAGGTGCCTTTTTCTTCATTACAGATCTAGATTTATGCTTAAATCCGTGTGAACGACCACTTGACTTCTTAGTTGCCATGAGTGTAAAACCTTGAAAAGCCCTATTTTAAGACTTAGAACAAGAATCCTTGGAATTTATCCAATAAGATCGGTTCTTAGCTGTCCACATGCAGCAGATATTTCAGTTCCTTTTTCAATTCTAATTGTACAGTTAATCCCTGCCTTAGTTAGAATCCGTTCAAATTCTAGTACATTTTCTTCTGATGGACGTTTAAAATCACCTGCAGTTGGATTGATTGGAATCAAATTCACATGGGAGCCATTACCTTTCAAAAGAATAGCCAATTCGTTTGCAATTTCAGGAGAGTCGTTTATTCCAGCCATTAATGCGTACTCAAAAGTTACACGACGACCTGTTTTTTTAAAATAATTTCTACCCATTTCAATAATTTCTTCTACTGAATTAGGAGTGGCAGTAGGAACCAATTTTTTTCTTAATCCATTGTTTGGAGCATGTAAAGAAATTGCCAAACCTATCTGGAGATTTTCTTCAGCAAGTTTCTCAATTCCTGATCTAATACCAATTGTAGAAATTGTGATATGTCTTTGACCCAAACCAAATCCTCTATCATGAGTTAAAATTTTAACAGCTCTAATCATTTCATCATAATTTGCCATAGGTTCACCCATACCCATAAAAACTAAATTTGTTACATGCTCACCCCTTTGCTGTAATATTTCTGCAAAGTGAATAACTTGGGATACAATCTGTTCAGCTTTCAAGTTTGTTTCAAAACCCATTTGTCCAGTTGCACAAAATACACATCCCATTGCACAACCAATTTGAGTTGAAACACAAATAGTAGAACGTGGATGACCGCCAATTTTAGAAGGATCATATTGCATTAGAACAGTTTCTACAGAGTTGTTATCACTTAGATTGAGTAAAAGTTTTGTAGTATCTCCATCTTCGCTGACAACACGATGAGTTTCTTTTGCTGAACCAATTGTATATCCTGCTGCAATCAATTCTTCTCTTAATTTTTTAGGAAGTTGTGGGATGTCATTAAGATCTTTTGGGAATTTATAATATAATGGAAGTAAAATTTGATCTGCCCGATATCTCGGATAACCCATATCAATTACAAGTTCTTCCATCTCTTCTGGAAGTAATCTATAAAGATCTGTCATGATGTATTACAGATTCACAAATGGCATATTTTATAATTTAGTGATTTAATGAAAGAAAACCAAAAAGAGTAAAAATTAGGAGAAAAGAAGGAGATTACTCTTCTACAGGTTTTGAATCATCTGATTCAGTTTCTACAGTAGCCTCTACCTCAGGTGTCTCTACAGTAGCCTCTACCTCAGGTGTCTCTACAGTAGCCTCTACCTCAGGTGTCTCTACAGTAGCCTCTACCTCAGGTGTCTCTACAGTAGCCTCTACCTTAGGCTCCTTTGCCTTTTTGGCAGTTGCTTTTTTTGTAGTCTTTTTCGTCTTTTTCTCAGCTTCTTCAGGATCTATGACACCTGCATCTCCAAGAGCAAAGATTACTTCCTCTTCAGGATGATGAGGACTGTCCACCATTCTAGCAATTCGTTTCTTACCTGATTTTTTAAAGTAGATTCTATAGGTACTTGTATGTGCAACTACATTTCCACCGATTGGACGAGTTGGATCACCAAAGAAGACATCAGGAGATGCCATAACTTGGTTTGTTGCAATTGCAGCACAATTGTATGTTTCTGCAATTCTTGACAACAAATGAACAAAGTGATTTAGTTTTTGTTGTCTTACAGACAGTGTTCCTCTTCCAAGATATTCAGCACGGAACAATCCAACTGCAGAATCAGCAACAATTAGTTTAACATTGTTTTCTTCAATTACAGGACCGGCTTCTTCTAAA
This sequence comes from Candidatus Nitrosopumilus sp., assembly GCA_024644105.1. GTDB lineage: Archaea > Thermoproteota > Nitrososphaeria > Nitrososphaerales > Nitrosopumilaceae > Nitrosopumilus. The sequence continues at coordinate 15,467 of JAHELP010000002.1, forward strand.
ATTAATACTTGGTGTGCACTGTTATATGCACGAGCTACTATGATATTATCTAAAACTTTTTCAGGATCCATATCATGTGCTTGTGCAATAGATACAATTCTTTCAGGTCTGAAAGTGTTTTCAGTGTCAATGTATAAGACAGAACCTTCAAGACCGCCTTCTTCTTTACTTTTTTGAACCATCACAGACATTGTATGTGCAAATTGTGTTTTACCACAACCAAACTCTCCATAAACTTCTGTTAGGGCTTGAGTTTCAATACCACCATCAAACAGAGTGTCAAGACAATTAGTACCAGTGGTAATTTTACCAATACTTTGTCTATACTTGTAAATTTCACTTGCACTGACAAAATCTTTGGCAATTAATCCACCTTCAACAAGATGTTGTCGGGCTTTATTGACAATTTTCTCTGCAGTATCCTTTTCCATTCCAGTAATTTCTGCAATTTCTACAGGACCTCTAACGATGAGATCCATGACGTTGTGGACACCTGCATCGGATAATTTTCTTGTAGTTACAGGACCTACGCCCTCTAAACTATCTAATCTTAAATCTTCTACCATACCGTATAGTACGGTACCAGTACTTTATAAGGTTATTGTTTGAGAAAATGATCGTAAAATGATTAATTTTTACTGAAAATAGACTAACGTCTCTTTCGTCTTTGTCCAGGTTTATTTTGACCAGGGAATCTGCCTAAAACAAATCTTTTCTTAAAGTTACTTTTGTTTCCAACACTAGAACTAGTACCTACGATTTTTCTACCTTCAACCTTTGGTGTTTGTCCTCTAACTTTACCTGCTTTGGTAAGTGAACCGTGTGTTGCCATGATAAGAAATAGGGATTAGTGAATTTATGTATTTGGATGACTACCAGTACTTTGCTTTAACAGTCTCGATAACTTTTTCGTGTTCCCTACTCTTTCTACGTGCATATTTCTCCATAGCACCAAGAGGTACACCGCCAAGAGATCGTGCAATTGCATTAAAGAAGTATCTTTGTGGGCCTTTTGAACCAGTCTTAGTCATGAATTTTTGAATACCATATTTGAAATTGTGTTGCCATGTCTTGTAAAGAACACCAAGCTGTGCAGGAGTCATTTCATTTCCAATATGGAAGAAATCTGATTTTTCTAGCAATCCTATTGGAACAAATGTTAGTGCTGTAGCAGTAAACATTGAATCAGGTTGCTCTCGTTCTAATTCACTTAGTAATTGAATAGTTTCCCAAGAATCTTCAGGGGTTTCATCGTTATCAAGACCCATAATTAGTGTGAATGCAGGAATCCAATAATCCTGGTTCAAAGTTTTAACACCTTCTTTTACAACCCAGTGCCATTCAGATGGATCATAAGGAGCAAGTTTTCTATCAGCATATTTACCGATTAATCTAAGACTTCCAGTTTCAAATCCAGCTTGAATACCTATCATGTTATCTGGACTTGCTTTCATAATTCTAGATAGATTAGGAATTAATTTTTCATCTGCAATTGCACCTGCCAGTGTACCGTGAGTTGGATTTGTATGCTCAACACCTGTAGACATGATAGCAGTAAACAATTCCTCTAATGCTTCTCTATTTGGTTCCATTCCTTTTGCAGTTCTTGGATCCATGCCATAGACAAAGATATCATCACTGTGAATCCATGCAGATTTAGAACCACCTTTCTTAATGTTAACTTCAATTTCTTTTTTGACTTTTTCTGGTGAATAATATCTTAAAGATCTTAATGTTACATCACAGAATTTACATCCCCTTCCACAACCTCGCATTACTTCAACCATTCCATGCATACTTGGTTCTACAATGTCAGGAATTTCTTCTAGTTCTGGTCTATCCCAGAAATTTACAAATCTTCCGTGAATTTTTTTTCCTTCTCTTTCAAATTCTTTAATGTTAACTTTAAAGTCACTTCTCTTTCTGAAAGGATCCATGTTTTCAAAATCACCATTAATCAAATAGTTAAAGAATCGTCCTGCATGTCCATCAATTTCAGGTGCGATACCACCAAGTTCTCCTTCAAGAATTGCATAGATTCCAAATTCTTCAATTTTTGCAGGATCGTAATTATATTGCCAGGTTCCAGATGCACCAGAAATTACTTTGGCTTTACTTCCGGTTTTTGCTTTTGCAGCTTTTATTCTGTGATGTAATTCAGCATTGTAAAATTCATCATACGAAGTCTGTTTTCTTCCATAAGTAAATGTCATAGTTACCGGACCCATTCCAAGTGGATCCATTTCATAAGTTCCAATAACCTCAGTATCAGGTCCAATAAATTGTTCAATGTGATCAGGATGAGCAACGACAACATCTTGTCTACTAAATCCATCGCGAAGCAAACCTGCTTCTAATTTTCTCAATCCGTATGGAGCATAATTTGCTACACCGTTGGTATGAGGAATATAATTACAAATGAAATCAAATAGAATCTTTGGAGTTACTTGATTTCCAAGAATTTTATACCAAAAACTCTTTTTGTCTCGATTAGGGTCAAGTGCTGGAGCACATCCAAAAAATGTTGCAAGAGACAGTCCCCTATAAGGAGACATTAAAGTTCTATCAGCGGTTAATACTATTTTTGGATTACCCATTCCCTTCACCAAAATAATTTTCTGATTTATTTTAAACCTTGCTAGTCAGACTTAATAATTTTCTAAAATTCCAGCCTTATTCCTATGTAAATAGCCAAATTCCTTATTTGTAGACAAATGTTTTCCATCAAATACAGTTCCATCGCGACAAACAAGATCCTCACCCATACAGCAACTACCACAAATTCCAACTCCACATTTCATCATTCTCTCAAGACTAGCTTGAACAAAGATTTGTTTAGAATTAGCAGATTGAACAGTTTTGTACATCATTATTTCAGGACCGCAAACATACACTGCATCATAATGTGTTTCATTAACTAATTTTTCAACTAAATCAGTTACAAATCCTTTTTCACCGTAACTTCCATCATCAGTTGAAACAATTACTCTATGTGAATTATTTTTTAGTAATTCATTTGATAAAGATTCAAAGAATACTTCATCTTTTGATTTTGCACCCATTAGTACAGTTACATCATCAGTAGGTTTTACAAAAGTAAGTAGTCTCATCATAGGAACAAGACCTGTTCCACCACCCACAAGCAAAAGTTTTCCTTCTCTAATATCAAATGAATTTCCATAAGGACCTCTAATTCCAATTTGACCTCCTGCTGGTACATTGAATAGTCCTGTTGAAGATGGACCGTGTTTTCTTACTGTAAATGCAGCTTTACCAGTTTCTTTTGAAATCATTACACTCATGGGTAATTCATTAACACCGGGAATCCAAACCATAGCAAATTGTCCTGGAAGGACATTGGGCATCACATCATCTGAGAAAACTAAAGTTCTAACTGTTGGTGTTTCATCAATTACTTTTTCAATTGTTACTATTGTTGGGTGGTTAAGATTTCTTTGCAAGACCTATCATCTCCTTTATTGTAGAATAATTTTGTCGCTTCATGTAATTTAATATTCCATTGTTAATTTCATCAAAAACTCCAACCCAATTATCACCTATTGCACTTCCAAGTTGAACACCCGAAGCTCCTGCCAAGAAAAATTCAACTGCATCTTCCCAAGTAGAAATTCCCCCACATCCAATTATTGGAATATCATATTGTGAAGATATTTCATAAACGCATCTTAATGCAATTGGTTTAATCGGAGTTCCAGATAGTCCTCCAAATTTATTACTTAGAATTGGTCTCTTAGTCTCTACATCAATAGCCATGGCTCGAACAGTGTTAATTGCAGTAATGGCATCAATTCCAGAATCAATTGCAGTACTAACGGTATTGAGATAGTTACTGGTGCCTAAACCCACTTTGGCAATTACAGGTACATTGGTACTATTTTTTACTGTAGATACTATTTCTTTAACTAGACCTGGATCATCTCCAACTTCCAAACCAACTTTAGCAACATGAGGACAAGATAGATTGAGTTCATATGCTTTGACTTTGCAATTTTCAAATTCTTTTATCATGGATTCAAAGTCTTCAGGGATTGAACCAACTAAACTTACTATAATTGGAACGTCTTGGTTTGGTTCAATCATTTTAGCAAAATTTGATGCTCCTGGATTTGAAAGGCCAACAGCATTTATCCATCCGCCTCCTTTTACACTAAAGATAGTAGGGTTTGGATATCCTTCCCAAGGAGCAGTACTAAGAGACTTGGTTACTACTGCACCAGCACCAGATGCATAAAGTCGATTAAACACATCTAGAGATATGCCTAAAATTCCAGATGCCAACATCACAGGTTTATCTAATTGAATTTTACCTATGGAAGTTGCAATACTGGGTTCCACTTTGATTAATGAGCTTAGTTTCGAATATAACAGTTGATTCTTGATTCTGGTACCTTTTTTAAAGGTGATTTAGAATCAACTAGTCATGTATTCTGTAATTTTAACAGAATTGGGAATCTCAGTTTTCAATGATGGAAAACTCGATAAAGCGTTTGCCTTCTCAAATCCTGTAAAAGAGTATCTTCTAGTAAAAAATAAGGAATCGAAATTAAATGAGCTTGTAAATTATCTAGCATCAACCCAAAGAGGTTTTTCTGTAAGTGATGAATCATTGCTTTCAATTCTAAAAAAATATTCTATTGATTGTCATCTCATGGAATCTGCAGAATTGGATGAAGTTCAAGCAAACAAACCACAGATTATTGTTGATTCAGGTTTTGCCTCTAATTTACAAGATACACTTGGAAAACTAAGAGAGTTTGCTTTAGGATTATCGTCATCAAAAGTTACCGAAGTCTCAGAAAGCCCAGATCTTCACATTATTCAGGCAATTAATTCCCTGGATGAAATTGATAAGATAGCAAACGGATTGAGTTCAAGACTAAGAGAATGGTATGGATTACACTTTCCTGAATTAGATAATATTATTGATAGCATAAACGGATATGCACAAATTGTAATGGCCGGAAAACGAGAATCCTTAACTAAACAAGTTTTTGAAGAAGCAGGTTTTCCAGAATCAAAAGTAGAAATGCTATCATTAATTTCATCAAAAAGTAGAGGTGGAGATATTTCAGATATCAATTTATCTATTGTACAATCAATTGCAAAACAAGTTTTAGACTTTCATGAATTGCGGAAAAAACTTGAAGAGCATGTTGAATCAGAAATGCAAGAAATTGCTCCAAATCTTTCAGCAATTCTTGGAACAGCAGTAGGTGCAAGGATTTTAGGAAGGGCTGGTAGTCTTAAAAAAATGGCATCACTTCCTGCCAGTACAATTCAAGTTCTTGGAGCTGAAAAAGCATTATTCAGATCATTGAAGACCGGTTCTCAACCACCAAAACATGGTTTACTATTCCAACATGCTATGGTTCATGCAGCCCCAAGATGGCAAAGAGGAAAAATTGCTCGTGCAGTAGCTGCAAAAGCAGTCATTGCTGCAAGAGTTGATGTCTACGGTGAAGGATTAAACCAAACATTACTTGAAAAACTCAACATCAGAGTTGATGAAATAGGTAAGAAATATGAAAATCCAACTGAAAAAGACACCAGACCACCTCCAACATTTAGAAGAGAGGGTGGTTTTAGAGATAATCCAAGACGAGAAGGTGGAGATAGAAGAAGAGGTGACCGTAGAGAAGGTGGAGATAGAAGAAGAGGTGACCGTAGAGAAGGTGGAGATAGAAGAAGAGGTGACCGTAGAGAAGGTGGAGATAGAAGAAGAGGTGACCGTAGAGAAGGTGGCTTTAGAGATAATCCAAGACGAGAAGGTGGAGATAGAAGAGAAGGAAGCTATAGAGATAATCCAAGACGAGAAGGTGGAGATAGAAGAGAAGGAAGCTATAGAGATAATCCAAGACGAGAGGATCAAAATTCAAATAAAAAGAGAAAAAAGTTTGGACGAAGATAACCAATCATTTTTTTGGATAAAATCAGAAGGCCAAAATAAGTTAGCAACTGAGAACATGGTTCCCGGAAATCAGGTTTACAAAGAGAAGTTGATTATTAAAAAAAATATTGAATATAGATTGTGGGATCCATTTAGAAGTAAATTAGCTGCAGCGATAATGAATGATTTAGATTATTTTCCTTTTGAAAATAAAAACTCAGTTCTATATTTGGGAGCATCAACAGGAACTACAGTTAGTCACATTTCAGATATTGTAGGACCAAGTGGAATAGTTTATGGAGTAGAGCATGCAAGTAGAGTGGCAAGGGATTTCTTAGATAGGGTTGCAGCACATAGAAAAAATATTATTCCAATATTACAAGATGCAAGAAAACCAAAAGAGTATTTTTCAGTTTTTGGAAAAGTGGATGTAGTGTATGTAGATATTGCACAACCAGATCAAACACAAATTGCAATTGATAATTGTGAAATGTATTTGAAAAAAGGAGGATATTTCTTTTTAGTAATTAAAACCAGAAGTATTGATGTAACAAAGGCACCAAAAAGAATTGTTGATGAAGAAATAGAGAAATTAAAACCAAGATTTGATGTTTTACAAATTATTGATTTACATCCTTATGATAAAGATCACGCAATGGTAATTTCACAGTTCAAAAATTAGTTATTTTCAATTATTTTCTGAACAGGCTTCCAGCTTTTACGCACAAATTTAGGCATCTCATGATTTTTTTTATAATATTTTGTTACAAATTTTACAGTTACAGAATCAGATGGATATCCGCTACCTAAATTATGAATTTTTCTTAATTTTAAGATGGCCCGGTCTCTAGTGACTTTGGCAAGGATGGATGCTGCAGATACGACAGCAAATCTACTATCTGCACGATGATATGATTTAATTTTATGATTATCAGATAGTTTTGAAATTTCTCTTCCAAATCTCGTCGGATTTACATCACATGAATCAACATATGAAATATCAGGATTTAATTTTGAAACAACTCTTGCCATGTATTTTGCCTCTAGACTGTTTAAGCAGTGTTTTTTTACACTAGCATCAATAGACCTTGGAGAAATTTTTGCAATATAGTAATCATCAACAATTTCAAGAATTTTTTTGTATAGATGTTCACGTAATTTGGGTGAGAGTTTCTTTGAATCTTTTACCCCTAAAGCAGTTAATTTTTTTATATTTTTTTTATCCAAAGATATTCCAGCAATTACTAATGGTCCCAACATAGGACCACGTCCAGCATCATCAATACCACAGATTTGCACGAATTGTGTCTTAAAGCACAAGTATTAAACCGTTATACGTTTAGAAAAATTGAAAAATAATTGGAATTTCCAGATGAAACTTTTCAAGAAATAATTGAAGGTAAAACAAAACTGCTCGTCCCAAAAAAATCAATGACTGATAAAGTTCCTCCAATGAGTCCAGCTTTTTTTAATCCAAAAGCAAAACTAAACAGAGATTTTTCTATCATTGTGTATTCTGCTTTTCTTCATAAATTTCATGGTCCAAAAATTTTCTTAGAAGGTCTTTCAGGAATAGGTGCTAGAGGGTTAAGAGTTGCAAATGAATTAGAAGTTGAAAAGATTGTAATTAATGATCTAAATCCTTCTGCACTCAAAATGGCGGAATATTCAGCGAATCTAAATCAAATAAAAAATATTGAATTTTCTGAAAAAGAAGTATGTAGATTTTTTAGCAATTATTCAAAAAAAGGAGAAAGGGGCTCAATTGTAGATATAGATCCTTTTGGATCACCTGCAGCATATTTTGACTGTGGAATTAGGGCAACCATGCATGGAGGCATACTATCAACAGCGGCTACAGATCTTCAAGTGTTAAATGGTCTTTTCCAATCAGCATGTAAAAGAAAGTATGGAGGAGTTCCAGTCAGAACAGAATATGGAAATGAAATTGCCATTAGATTAATTCTAGGTTCTCTAAGAACAGTAGCTGCAAGACTTGGGGTAACTATAATCCCAATCTTTGTTGAAAGTGAAATGCATTACTATAGAACATATGTCAAAGTACTCAATAGACCAGATCAACAAGAAAATCTAGGATATATTTTACATTGTAAAAACTGCGGTCATAGAAAATGTGCATTACAACAAGAGCAAGAATGTGAACTGTGTAAATCAAAAATTAGTATGGCAGGGCCATTATGGATTGGAAAAATTTTTGATAAAGAATTTGTGCAAAACATGTTAGATGAAAACTCTACATTAGAAACAGACAAAAATTGTGAAAAAATACTTGTAAAGTGTATAGAAGAAGCAGACATGCCAGGGACTTATTTTACAGTAGATGAAATTGCATCTATAATGAAATCATCTCCACCAAAATTAGAAAAAGCAATTTCAAGTTTAAGAGCAAATGGATTTTTATCTAGTATTACAGCATTTAATCCAACAGGTTTCAAAACTAATGCCAACATAAATGAAATAATTGAAATTTTTAAAACTATCCCGTAAAACCCAAACAAACAAGATATAGTTCACTACTTTGTTTTCTACTAGCATCAGGTTTGGTAAGATTTATTCTGGCAAATTTTTTCTTTATGTAATCTCTAAATTCCATTGAGAATTCGCCATCAAAAACTTTGAAGACAGCATTGCCTTTATGTGCTAAAACTTTATCCATTATTTTTGAGCAATCATAATTTAATGAAATTTGTTTAGCATGATCAACAGACCAATTTCCACTCACTTGTGGTGAAAGATCACAAATTACAGCGTTTACTTTACGACCAAAATAGGACAAAACTTCATCAACAACATGCTCATCTTCAATATTTTCTCGTATAATATGAGCACCAGGAATTTCTTCAACATAAGACAAATCAATTCCCATAACTTTTCCTTGATTCCCAACTAATTTCAGTGCCATTTGAGTCCAGCCACCAGGTGCACATCCAAGATCTAGCACATTAAAACCAGGTCCTATGATACGATATGAGCGGTTTAACTCTTGTAGTTTGAATGCAGCTCTACTTCTGAAACCTTGTTCATGAGCTAGTCTACGATAATGATCTTTACGTGCATCTGCTAGTTTCATTTAGCCTTCACTGGTTTTTTTAATTCAGCAATTACCCAATCCTCAATGAATTGACAGTTTCTAGGACTAATCTCTCCTTCAAGTGAGCATTTTTGTTCCACTGGACAAACTAAACATGGTGCATTTTCAATTGATTGTGTACTAATTGGAGTTTTCTTTAAAATTAGTTTGTAAGTCCAACGATTATTCTCTAAAAGTTTTTCTCTTGTAATGGTACCCATTCGTTCAAGTTTTAATGCTAAACGAGAACCAATTTGGTTTGTAAGTTTAAGTTTTTTCCATAATTCGCCTTGTAGCATCCCATCAGATTCTTTTTCAGCTAAAATATCGCAAACTTTGTTTGTCAATCTTTCCATGTCAACTTTCTCAATTTGGAAATTTTCAATTTCTGCATCTGAAAGTTGTTCTTCTAATTCTTCTTCAAGAGTTAATTCTTCTATTCTTTTAATTTCTTCTAATTCTTTTTTAGTTAATTTTTTTGCTTTAACAGGTTTTTCTACAACTTTCTTTGCTGTTTTCTTTGCAGGTTTGGCAGCTGCTTTCTTTGCTGTTTTCTTTGCAGGTTTGGCAGCTGCTTTCTTTGCTGTTTTCTTTGCAGGTTTGGCAGCTGCTTTCTTTGCTGTTTTCTTTGGAGATGATGAATCTAGTACTTTCTTTTTCTTTTTTAAGGCAGCAAGATCAGCTTTAATCTTTTCTGCTTCTTCAATTAGAGTATCTTTTTTCTTTGCCATTAAATCACCTTATTTTTTAAATTCAATTTCTTATTTATCAATCAATATTTCATTCCTATTTAACAGTAAATGTTCCTTTAGTTGAGATGTTCTTTAGTTGTTTTGAGACCATTTCTGTGACTATTTCATATGAACCAGGAGTATCAATTACTATTGAAAATTCTTCTTCTACAGGAATGATTTGACTTGCAGATTCAAAGCATTGCTCAAAATATCCACCCTGTGTAATTACATCGTTCTTTGCAGAAGAATAAATGGTAATGTATAGATCTCCGCAACTAAATGAAGAATCATCAACTTTTACTTGAATTTCAACAGGTTCTGTTGTAGTGTATTGTTTAGATAATCCAATAATTTCAATGGGGGCATTATGAGATGGCATCCCCTCAGAATCAGACATTGGCCACATGTTTAACTCTCTATCAGGTTTTTGAAGAATGTCAGTTAATACTAGGGAACCAACAATTATTGAAAAAATTACAGGTAAAACAAATACAACAAAAACGCGGTTAGTAGCCATTTTGTTTTAAGATCTGTAATTCCCTTATATCTATTTAGCAAAATTTCAAAGATCAAGATCAATTTGACGAATGAGTTAAATCGTAGCCAACTAAATATCGCTAGATGCGACTTAGAAAATTTAGAGCTAGAGCATACCGTTGCATTCACGATTCTGGAGAAATAACAGTTGGTGATTTAGCAGCCTTTGTGGGAAGAAACGAAAGTGGAAAAACTACAATTCTTCAAGCACTTACTCTTTTGAATAAAGATGAGGAATTATCTGAATTAGATCTTTGTGATGAAATGAATGAAGAACTAAAAGAAGAAATGCGATTAGCTGAAGGAGAATTTGAACTAAACCAACATGAAATTAGTTTAATCAAAGAAAAGTTTCCAGGGTTACCAGACATTAAAAAAATTAAATTATTTAGAACTAATCAAAATCCAAGGGTTCAGTATGAATTTGAAGATATTAAATTAAGTGAAGACGATAATAAGGGATTAAACTCTTGGGAGAATTTTTCAAGACAAATTTTTGGATTTTTAGATACTATTCCAAATCATATAAGAATACAAGTTGATACAAAGTTTTTTGAAGAGGATGTACCAAAAAATCAAGAATCTTTTGATAGTGGAATGGCAGAATTTAGTAATCAATTTCATGTAATTGCTATTCAAGAACCCAAAGTAATCGAAGAGTGGGAAAAAATCTATGAAAGTCCTGAAAATCAATTTTCAAATTTACTCAGTGGTGAAAGTGAAAAAACAGCATTGATGAATTTTATTTCATCAGATTTACATCCAAGATTTGTTTATTTTTCAGATTATAAAAAAATCTATGGGAATATCAATCTCAATGAATATCTAAGAGAAGAAAAAGGTGAACGACAAGATTCCATTGAATTTGTTGAAGAATTTGATAAAGCAGAGACTGTAAGAAATCTATTCTATTTAGCAGAATTAGATATGAGAGAATTAGATGAAGTAAAAGAAAGTCCATCAAAATGTATCAAACTACTAAATGCTGCAAGTAATAGATTGACTAAAAAATTAAATCCTGCTTGGAAAGGAGACCCTATCCATGTTGATTTGAGATATAATCCAGGAAATATTATGAGCGTTGTAATTTCAGATGTGCATAAAGATGGAACCATTACCAATACAGGTTTACTGAATAGAAGGGCAGAGGGTTTCAAGTGGACGTTTTCATTTATTGTTAATTTTGCAGCTGAAACACAAAGAGCAGAACTAAAAGAAGCAATACTACTTTTAGATGAACCTGCAAGAAATCTTCATCCAACTCAGCAAATGGGTATTTCAGATTTGTTAAAAAATTTAGCAGGATCAAATCAAGTACTATATGCAACTCACTCACCATTTATGATATTTGATTATACTCCAGGAAACTTACTTGTAGTTGAATTAGATAAGAGAAAGCACCTTAGTAGAATATTTTACGATTATTGGAATGCAGATGATAAAACATTAACGCCAATATTGTATGGATTATGTAGAGGTCAAGTTGAATCCATTGTAGATAGAGAAATAGGAACAAATTCCAGACCAATAATCATTGTTGAAACAATGTCTGATGCAATGTACCTAAATGCATTTGATAAATTCCTACAAGATCCAAATATTTCAATGAATCCACTCAATGTTGTTGCAGCATATAACAAAAATGCAGTATTACCATTAGCAATATTTTATAGAAATCATGGATATAGAACATTTGTACTATTAGATAATTCCGAAGAATCTAAGCAAATATCATCTCAACTAGTCTCAAATGAATTCTCATCTGTGCAGACAATATTCTTTGAACGTGAGGGAAAGAAACTAGAATCAATTGAAGATTATATTGCACTTGAAGATTATCTGTATCCAGTAAATCAAACATATGAAATTAAACTCAGGCAAGAGGGATTTTCAAATCTTACACCTCAAGATGTGACATCTAAAGAAGGTAAAGGAATTTTGGAAAAATTGAAAAAAATTTGGCAAGAACATAGAGAAGACGATTGGGAAGAATTTGATAATGAAGAGATTACCAGATATATTTGTGAAAAAATCACTCTTGAAGAAGCTGGTTTTCTATCAGACAAAACTAAAGATCAATTCAGGTCTCTATACAGACTAATTGCTGAACGAATCAGACAATATCAAAATGTTGTAACAAAGCCTGATTTGGATAAATTCCAAAAGGCCAAACGTTGAGATTTAAGAAGTTTGCTCATGAAAAACACTAAACGAAGAAATAGACAACTGGGGAAAATTCTTTAAGGTTTAAGTGAGAGAAATGGATTTGAATTTTATGAATAGATCCTCTACGAGAGGAATTATCCTTTCATTTACATTACTATTTTCTATTATGATAATCTCACTTCCGTCATATGCTTATGCAGACGATGTTTCAGTTACAAGTGTTGCATTAGAAGAAACCTCATTATTAGAATTAAAGAACGACTCAAATGAAGAAGTTAATACATTAAGAATTTGGCTTGGAAGTGATTTTAATTTTAAATCATTTAAAACTGAAAAGGGATGGGTAGGTGAGAAAAACTCACAGGGAGTAATAATTTTCACATCAACAGAATCCATCAAGCCAGGAGAATCTGTAAAGTTTGGTGTGATAACAGATAAACCAAACCCTGCAATCAACTGGAAAGTTTTAGATAAAAAAGATGTTCAAATTGAAACTGGGCTGTCTATCGCAAAAGAATTACCAGTGGTAGTTAAAAATACTAAACCAAATCAAAATACAGAAAATTCTAGTCAAAGTATGACATCAGAATCATCATTTAGAATAGTTCCAGAGAAACCAAACGTGGGTTCAACAATTAGAGTTACTGGAGATAATTTTGGGGCATCACAAGAATTTGATTTCTATATTGATTCTAAAAAAATTGGTACATTTGTGACTGATGGTAATGGTCATTTTATGACCACAATGAAAATTCCATCTGATCAAAAAGCTGACAGAGTAGATTTCAAAATAAAAGACAAAGCAGGTGAAGAAAAGAATCTTAGTCTCAGAATAGGAGAAGTAGAAAATAGAATTCCCGAGTCAGAGAATATACCACTTACAATTCAAGGAATTCCTAATATTGTGAATAGAGGAGACTTGTTAGAAATATTTGGAACAGGTACTCCAGGTAAAGGAATTACAATTACAATTAATTCGCCAGAAGGGGAAGTAATCAGAACAAGAACATCAGAAGTCGACAGTAAAGGAAACTGGAAATTAGACCCACTTCTTGTTCCATTGGATAGACCATTTGGGAAATATACAGGAACAATCACAGATGGAAAACAAAATAAATTAATTAGTTGGACAGTAGAATCAGATAAAAAAATCATCATCACTCCAACCACTTTAAAGTTTGAACCAGGAGAGATTATGAAATTTAATGGAACAGCAATACCCAATAAGCCTATTGAAATTGTATTAGAGGATCCATTAGGAAAAGAAGTCTTTTCAGATATAATTTCGATTGATGCATCAGGAGAAGTAGAATTTGAATATCAAACAACACAAACAACTACAGAGGGGACATATGCGTTAATTGCTACTCAAGATAAAGAAAAAGAATTCACATATGCTGGTTTAGGACAATTGCCAACAATTCCAGTCAACTTAGAATTTGATAAACTCAATTACAAAACAAGTGAAACTGCATTTATAACAATCTCAGGAAAAGCCTCTGAGATACTCAGTTTGCTGATAATAGATCCTTCAGATAAAACAAAGGGAGATGTTGTTTCTATTCAGCTTCAACCTGATGGTCGTGGTTCACACTCGATAGATTTGAAAGGATTTGCATCAGGAGTATATACAGCAGTAGCTAGTAAAGGAACTTCACAAAGTACAGAAATCTTTACTGTCGGTTTAGTGGTTGGTTCTGGAGACATTGAAATCAATACCACAAAACTTGACTATAATCCAGGAGATCCAATTCTAGTTTTAGGCGATACTGGTTCTAATGTTCTACTTACACTTACTATGTTAGATCCAGACGGTAAAGAAATTAAGGTTAAAGAGACATTTTCAAACAAGAATGGAAAGATTTCTGAGAGTTCATTTAGAGTTCCTTCAGATGCAAAACCAGGAATTTGGATTATCAAAGCAACAAGTGGTTCAAACTTTGATAATACAGAAATTGAAGTCCTTGGAACTTCTATAGAGGGTTTGGTTGTATCAGTAGTAGATGGAGATGAGATTCCAGGAGTTGGAAAATCTAAGACCATCAAGGTAAATGGTGGACAACAAACAGTAACTATTGAAATTTTTGCGGCAGATGGTGAAATTATTGACGAGCTTTCATTCCCAGCATCTAAACAAGGAGAAATTAAACAACCATGGATTATTCCTAAAGATACAGAACCAGGAACATATACCATCAAAGTTTCAGATGCCTTCAATAGTGCCGAATCAACTTTCCAAATAGAATAATTTCAAACAATTTTATTTCACCTAGTAAAGCGAAACATTATGAATCTTAAAGAAAAAATTGCAGACTATCCAAATTTTCCAAAAAAAGGGATTTTATTTAGAGACTTTAGTCCAGTTTTGAAAGATCCTTCAGCATTATCATATATTGCAGATGAATTTTCAAAGTATTTCCATCCAAAAGATATTGATGTATTTGCTGGAATTGAATCAAGAGGGTTCATTCTAGCTACCATCTTAGCCTCTAGATACAACAAAGGCATGGTTATGATAAGAAAAGCAGGGAAATTGCCTGGAAAAACGACAAAATTGGCATATACTATTGAATATGGAAAAGACACAATTGAAATTCAGAAGGACATTATCAAAGAGGGTGAAAGAATTCTCATTTGTGATGATTTACTTGCAACGGGTGGAACCGCAAAAGCATCTGCAAAATTAATTGAAAAAGTAGGTGGAAAAATTATTGGATTTGCATTCATTATTGAATTAGTTGATCTAAACGGAATGAAAGGAATTAGTAAATACAATTGTAAATCACTGGTGAAATATTAATGGAAAAAGATGTAGAGATAGGAATTTTTGGAGGAACAGGAATTTATGATTCAGGTTTACTTGAAAATGCACAAGAAATTGACATTGATACACCATATGGTAAACCTTCTGACACTATTACGGTTGGAATGTTCAAAGGTAGAAAAATTGCTTTCCTTCCAAGACATGGAAAAAAACATACCATTCCACCTCATAAAATAAATTTTAAAGCAAATATTTGGGCATTCAAAGAATTAGGGGTTACTAGAATTATAGCTCCATCAGCTGTTGGTAGTTTAAAAGAAGAATTAGAACCAGGACATTTTGTTCTACCAACACAATTCATAGATTTTACAAAATCAAGAGAGGGTACGTTTTCAGATAATGGAAGAGTCATTCATATTTCAGTGGCTGATCCTTTTTGTCCAGAATTACAATCATCAATACTGCAAGTAACAGATAACCAAGATCTAAATATGCATAAAGATTGTACGTACGTTTGTATTGAGGGACCAAGATTTTCAACAAAAGCTGAATCAAAATTCTATAGAACAACAGGTGCAGATATTATTGGAATGACACTTGTTCCTGAATGTCAACTTGCAAGAGAGGCTCAGATTTGTTATGCTTCGATTTCAACAGTTACAGATTATGATGTTTGGGCAGATAAACCAGTTACAGCTAAAGAAGTTATTGAAACACTTTCAAAAAATGTAGAGAAAACAAAAAAAGTACTAACAGAATTAATTGATAAAATTCCTAAAACAAGAAGTTGTTCATGTGCAAAGGCATTAGAAGAAGCAGAATTCTAATCATCTACGAATGATTCTTTTGTGAGTCCATCGGGTAGAGTCAAATCACCCTGTAATAGATTTCTCTGAAGCAAATCTATGACTTCCTCAACATTATAACCTAATTTTTCTAATTCTTTCTCAGTTATCTGCGAAAGTTTTGCTCCAATATTTTGTCCCCCAATTCTACCAAAGGCAATAGCAGTAAAACGAAATTCATTCCCATCTATTGTAAAATTACCAGTAATTTTTGCAGCCATTTGGCTTCCATGAATATTATTAATGTGAACTTTAAGATCCATTTCAGAGATTAAATTTCTACAGCTTTGTTAACATTGTCATCAATTAGAAAGCTCCAATGCTTATCATCTTCAACTTTGAAATCATTTACTTTTAGTGGAATCACTTTTTCATCTAAACATTCGTGTTTTATTTCTCCATTTTCCTTTAATTTCACCAATTTCCATTTGTATTTTCCTTGCTGGAGTTTACAAATAGTAACACCCCATTTTGCATCAGGATCAATCTTAGGCATTCCAACTGTCTCAGCAAGTTCTTCAATACCAAGTTGTTTTTCTTCACAGAATTTTTTCTTACAAACACCACAACGCCATACATCGACAGAACCTATAGTTCGTTCATCTATGTTGATATTTACCACACCAAAATAGACAGGCTGGTGTTTACAAGTTTCAGTGTCAATATCCAATGTTGTTCACCAATCATTAGTATTATTTAGTTCTTGCATCATCGTATGGTTTTTCTAAAATTACACCAATACTATCAACTATTTTATTTCGTTTAAATTCAATATTTTCTCGTTCACACATCTTTCTATACATATTAACTGCCGTAAATCTAGGATGCATTGCTTCAAATTCTGTAGAAGAAATATCAATAAAAGCACCTAAATTCATTAGATCGTTTAAAACTTTTTTAGCTTGATCAATTGAGATCTCTAATTTTTGAGATATCGTTTCAGATGACATTTTTCCGTTACAAGTAACTAACAAGTATACTTTGGCTTGAATAGGTTCTAAATGAATTTCAGATACTAAGTTATGTTCAATTTCTGAATAAGACATCATTTTTAAAATAAATTATATTAACATAAAACATGTTCTATGTGACTATTTTTTAACAAGTATTTTTTTGGAAATTTTTAAAGAAAAACCCATTGCAATAAAATGAATTATTCCTCCAATTAATACAGCATAAAGCAAATTATCCAAAATAGTCCACGATATAACAAATGAAACTAGAGATGGAATTGTAATTATTGCAGCAATTATCGTTCCTTTTAGTGCAATGTCTCTAATTGAAAGTTTAGAATGTTTGTCATTAGACAATAGCTGAAATTTCAAAAATGGTAATAAAAATCAAAGATACTTTATATTTGGTAGACTGTAATTTTTACTGTTTGGCAAGTTATAAAGGAGCATACTCAAATGATCAATCATTAAATTTTGTAATTCCCATTATCATTATTTTATTTTTAGGAATCATCTACATAATGACACAAAGAGCAGATACAGGGTTTGTAAGCTTTATTCTAATTGGTGCAGCAGCCCTTACAATGTTTTATTGGGTAAGAGTTCTTAAAAAAATGACAAAGGATCAAAAACCATCATACAGTCAGGTAAGAGAACAAGAAACAAAGAATTGGGTGTATGATCTGATTAAAGGAGAAGACGAATTAGTTTTTGTAGCAGAAGTTCCAGGTCCTGAAGACAAAATTGCAGTTAGATTAGTTGATGGAATTTTATACATTCGTGGAACATCTGGATTTTCAAAAGAAGTTCCAATTGAAGGAGTTGCTGAAATGCAAATTTTTGATTTCAAATATAGAAATGGCGTTCTAACATTAAGAATAAAATAACTAGAGACTTTTTGCTAATTCTAATTTTTGCGGTAAATATTTGTCAGTAATATTTGTTAATCCATATTTTGAAAATGCTTCCAATTCAGCTTTTCTCTTTAATCTTAAAAAGACATCTAGTTCTTTTTTCCAAATTCCATCTTGATATCTAGGATCTTTTTGCAAATCATAACATCGTTTGATATCAGATTCAGTCATCGGAATTGTTGGTAACTTGTATTTTTCAATATCAGTAGCCCATACACCAACCCATTTTGCATCAGGTACTGTTAATTCTCTTAGATGAGCAGCATTTGCTGAACCAGATTTAATTACCATGGCAATATGCTCTCCATACACATCACCGTCTGTTAAAACGATAACAGGTAGTTTCATTTCTTCATGTAATCTTTTTAACAAAGTTCTAGTTGAACGAGGAGCTTGTCCTCCTGTATTGATGATTATTGATTTGAATTTTTTGTCAATTTGTTCCTCAACAAATCTTGTAAAGAGTCCACCTTTTTCAATTGCAATAACAATTTCTGCACTAGTATCAACTAATTCAGCAGTTGTTAAACTAGGACCTATAGAGTAACCATCAGGATGATTTGAAAGATTCATAGTTTTTCCTTCATATCCAGGTATAGTATATTCTATATTCAAATCCCCAAAGATTGAGCTTCTTTCTTCGGGAAAGATATGAAAGTCTTCTCTAGGTTTTGAAGTTACAGCCTCTAAATCCACAATAATGTTATCGGATTCAGATTGATCTTCAAACTCAATTGCGAAAGCCTGTGAAGAATAATAAACATCTCTTAAAGTGGAGGATTTTTTTTCATGTGTTAATCTATTTGCAAAAAATGCCAGCCACATCAATTGTGTGAAAGATCTTAATTGTGCAGAATTTCTCGAACTTCTTACAGCAGCATTATTTCCTAAAATGTATTGTCTAAGTTTTTTATCATATACAATATTACTTACAGATCTGCTTGGGATAGAAAATTTCGGGAATTGCCCATTATCTAAATCATCATAGATAGTTGCACCATGACTTTTAAGCATCTCAAGGATATTCTTTTGTTTTTCATCAGCTTTTTTACTTCGTTCTTTAATTCTTGTTTGTTCTTTTTTACTTGTTTTCAATTTCTTTTTCCTCCTCTACTGATTTTTTAGATTCAACTGCATTTTCTTCCAGTATTTTCTTGTAATTAGGTTCTTTTTTCTTACCAGCAAGCTCTGTACAAAATTCTGCAATTAGTGGAATATATTTAGCATAAAGATTTGCTCTTTTCTTTGCCATATCAGCTTGGCCTCTTTTTGACATGTATGCTGCCAACTTTCTTGATAAAAATTGTAATCCTAATCTTAATTCGCGCTCTATTTCTTGTCTGTCAGCAACATTTTCTTTCCCTGCTGTTTTGTAGGGGATTCTCGTAGAGCAAATATGAGATACAATAATGAATGGTGGATCTCCTTTTACTTTGTATCTACCCCAATCTGTATCATTTACAACTTTTAGCACCACATCACTACCTTCATCATAAAGAAGTGGAATTCTGTTGGCATAGCGATAAACATGGGGACCACCCGATTTTATTTCACCGCCATATGCAATTCCCATCTCAATAATGAATGGAAATCCAGAATATGCAGATGCAGGACGTTGAACAACAGCAGTAAAATCAGGATTAAAGAATTTCTTTATTCCTTTTTCTAGAGGTTCTTCTCCAAGAGGAGCCAAACAACTTGAATCAGGAGCCATGAAATCTTCAAATTTTTGAAGGGAATCACTAAGTTGAACTAATTCTTGATTTGACAAGGTACCCATTCTTCTTTCAGGTTTGAACTTTGCAAATTCTGCAAATTTTACTGCTGTAGTAGGTCCAATGCGTTGAAACCTTTTAGTCAAAAATGTAGTTAGTGGTTCTCCCTGAACAGTATTAGTCAATTGTTTGTAATATTGACTTTCAGGATCCATGTCAACTGATTTAGATTGGGAATCTCCAAAATCCCAATAGAATAATTTTTTGTTTGCAATATCTAGATCTTCAATTTTTATTTTATTTAGTTTTTCAAAATCCATTTTTAGAAAAGACATTAATGCGATTACTACTCTAACTTGACGAGAAAGGGTTTTCCATTTTTTCTTTGCTTTATCCATAATTGATGTAAAACTTAGATTTTTTAAAGACAATCCTAAATCTTTTCTAACTTTTTCAATCATTGCATCATCAATTGTAGGAATTTCAAATTGTGATTCAACAATCATTCTTCTAATTCGTTCTACATCAATTCCATGAGGGTGTGGTTTGATTATTGTTGGTGGTGGTGGAATATCTTTTACAAATCTTGTATGAGTGAATTTTTGTCCTTTAGGATCATCAAAAGTGATTGAAGCATATGGAGTAATCAAGGATGTTTCATAAACATAATCACGAATTTTGTTACCTGCTTTTGAATAATCTCCTTCTAAACAAATACTTACTGATAATCCTTTTTTTGAGATTTCTTTAGTCGTATGTTTAACAATGACAGGTTTATTTTTTTGAATATCTAATAGAATTTCAAACTGGTTTTGAATTTCTCCATCTACAGAACTTTTTACTATAACAGGTTTATTGGTTGTAATTTGTCCATAAAGAATTGCCATTGTTGCTCCAAGTCCAAACATTCCTCTAGCTTGCTTAAGTCCAAATTTTGAACCATATAGTACAGTTCCAAAAGCAAGTGGAATATGTTCGGCATCAATTCCAGGACCATTATCCTTTACAGTCAAAATGTAGGGCTTTGGATCGGGTTTTTCAGGCTCAACTGCCTTAATTGTTAAATGTACATCTGGAAGAATCCCTTTTTGATCACATGCATCTAGTGCATTTTCAACGAATTCTCGCACAGCAGTATAGAGGGATCTTGTAGGATTACTAAATCCGGCTAAATCACGATTACTGTAAAAGAATTCACTTGGAGAAATTTGATTAAATTTTTCTTTAATAGAAGACATCTTGATCTTCCCACAATTTCATTCGTTCTTCTTTTGCTTTTCTGTTTGCAGCTTCAAGTTTTGTGTAAACGGCACCATGCATACTTCCACTTGATATTGAAGATATTGCATCAACAGCTAATCGTAATTTACTTGAATCGCCAATTATTGAAACAGTTTTTCCATAAACTGAGATATGAGTGCCACTAAGATTTTCCATATTTCGTCTTGCTCTACCACCTTCTCCAATAATCCTCCCTTTTATCCTTTCAACATTTGCATTAGATTTTCCTGCAAATTCTCTAAGATCTATTACATGTAATGCATTTTCACCTTTCAGTAAAGTCATTGCATTGTCAGGTGAAAAGCCTCTTCCAATGGCAGTAACAATCTCCATAGCTTTGAAAGGTTGAATTTTTTCAACATCACCTTGAGATTTTATAAAAACTTCACCAGTTTCTCCATCAATTTCTAAAGTAACGTGACAAACTTCTTCAATTTTTGATTTTACATTTCCAGATTTTCCAATTAGTACAGCTATTCTGTCATTTGGGATACGAAGTAATTTTTCAAAGCTCATTTTACAATATCCTCAAATATTTTATCTGAATCTTCAACAGGAATGCCTCTTTTATTGAAGAATCTTCCAATGTTATTAATATCTCGTTTAAGAAATTCTAAAGCATTTGGATGTCTAAGATCAACACCTGATCCTAAATCAAATACAACTAAACCTTTTTCTGTTTTAAAAATATTATATTCTGAAAAATCTCCATGAACTAGTTTTGCTTTATGATATAGATCCCTAAGAATTGAAAGGGCTTGGACATAGTCATTTTCATCAACTTCTGAAGTGAGTAAGGATTTTGCAGGAATTCCATCATTGCCAATGAACTCCATAGCTAAAACATTATTTGTGACATATAGTGGTCTTGGGACTGGAATTCCAGCCTCATAGCATTGAGATAGATTACGATATTCCTTCTTTGCCCAAAGATAAACTAGATTTTTTGTTCCTTTTTTGAGGTGAGAAAAGCGAGGATCTCCTAGTATGTATGGTTCACGTTTTTTAAAATTTGAAGTGCTTACCAAGTAAATTTTCAAAGCTATATTTACTTCATTTTCATCAACACCCCAAAATAGAACAGATTCTTTTCCAGCGCTAACAGAACCATTGACATATGCAATAATATGATCAGTTATCATTTTGTAAAGAGTCATGACAGTAGGTTTATCCAAAACTTCATTGATCACTTTTCCTTTTTTGAAACCATCCTCTAATTGAGTGCGTTTTTGTTTTGAAATTAGTTTATTGTCTAATTTTGATTCTAATTTTTTACTTAAACTGTCAGTCATTAAAGAAAGATACTCCTACTAGATAAAAGAGATTGCGTTTATAATCTAAAAAATAGTCTAAAGGAAAGATCAAATTTAACAACCTTACATATTAAAGATGATTAAAAATGGAACATCAGAAACTTTTTTCACAGCAAGTTCAGAGCCAATACCAAGTTTTAAAGATAATGAAATAGTTTCTTTACCAGCCATATTGATTATTGAAGAATTTTTCAATAATGTTTCCGCTTCATCCCTTTCAACAAATCTTTCACCATAATAATTTTCACTAATATGCATAGTTAGTTCATCCTGAATAATTTTTTTTCCCAATAACTCAGCATCGCAAATATTGAGCATTGTTTGATTTTGGTAATTAGTAGTTCTTACTGAAAATTGCATCACGCATATTTACCTTTCAAAGTAGATTTTGCACCACAAGCTTCACAAATTAGAAAGGATATTCGATTTTCTTTAAGAATTTTTGTATCAGGACTTTTACAAGTTGGACATTCAAGATAATCTTTCACATAAATTTGAAATAATCTTGTAAAATCATCTGGAGCTCGTCTGCCTACAAACATTGCCTTATCTCCAAGTCGTTCTGCCGGAACTGCAAATTCCTTTGAAAGATATTGTAGAACTTTATCAGGATCTCTTCGTAAAATCTTTGGAAATTCTGAAAAATTTCGTAAAAAGGTCTTTTGGCCTTCCCACATTACATCGACAACAGGAAGTTCAAATCGGGTTTGAGATTCTTTATCAGTGTCACCCAATTTATCCTGAATACGTTTGAGTAGATTTTCATAATCAGTTTTAGTCAATGAAAAATTATGCATGGTAGACCCTATATGGGTTTTGAAAAAGAGAAATCGTGTGGACCTTTTTTGAGGTTATTCCATCTTGCCTATTCGGAAGACGTTTGTACCACATGTTGGACATGTACCTTTTACAGCAGGACGTCCATTCTTGAGTGTCGTTTCTTTGGGATCTTTGATATCCCTTTTTGCTCTGCATTTTACGCAATATGCTTGAACCATTATGAAATTTGTCAAACTTTGTGGTATTTAGGCAGAGGCTGTGAAAATTATTTCACTATAGACTAGATGTAGGTAAATTTTTTTAGGCATTAAAAAAGCAATTTTTCAAATTTTTTAAGTAAATTCAAGAATTTTTATAAAAATAGTAAATGGATTATGAAAAAATATGCGTTTCTTAGGATTTGTTAAAGAAATAATGATTTTTCTAATATTACCAATTATAAGCTAGATAGTTATAAAATTACAAAATGGCATCAAAAAAAGGAATTGTAGTAACGGCAATAATTTTAGCTGCAATTACTGGAGCAAGTTTTTTGATGTGGATAATACCTCAAGATATTGAATCAACTTTTGTTGTGTCTGATTACGGAAATTATTTGAATGGTGTAAAAAATATCCATGAAGTATTAGAAGAATCAATAGATCTAGAATATGAAAAATTACTAAATGGAGAAATTTCACCACAAGAGTATATTGCAGTAACTGAAGTGACATCATCTCAAGTAACCACTCAGATTAGTGAATTTATCACGTCAAAACCATCTGAAGAATGGCAAGCTAGTTACATAAATTACATGGAATCTATGAAATCTTTTAATTCATTTATTATTGAAACCAAGGTTTTAGCAAACATGATTGAAAATGGAAGCACTGAAGATGAAATGAGTGAAATTTTAGAAAAAATAGATTCATTAAAAATGGAATCTAAAGAATATGCAAAAATTTCTGAACAGTCAAGACCAAATTAGCCTCAAAACCTAATTTTGCTATTGATATTTGTTGGAAATCGTTAAAAAGCAATTTTGTTATTAAAATTTGAATGTCTCAACAATCAGGTAAAGTTGAAAAAGATGTTAATGCGTCTACAGCCAATAAATTACTAGTAATTTGTATAGATAGAGATAATGATGTAGGTGAAAAAGCTGGTATCATAACACCAGTGGTTGGAAGAGATGCATGTATTGAGGCAGCTCAAAGGTTAGCTTTAGAAGATCCTGAAGATGCAGATTCAAATTCTATTTTTGCAGCAATTAAAACATATGAAGATTTGATAAGCAAAGGATATCAGGTTGAAGTTGTAACAGTTGCAGGAGTTAAAGACAGAGGAGTTCAGGCAGATGAAAAAATACTGCTTGAAACAAAAAAGACATTAGAAAAATTTTCAGCAAATGGTGCAGTGATTGTTTCAGATGGTGAAGATGATGAAAGTGTAATCCCAGTAATTCAAAATGTGCTTCCAGTGGTATCAGTACAAAGAGTTGTAATGAAAGTAAGTAGAAGTGTAGAATATTCTTATGCTGTTTTTGGAAAATATCTCAAAATGCTTGCATATGATTCAAAATATTCAAAATTCTTTTTGGGAGTTCCAGGAATTCTTTTGTTAATTGGTGGTGTGGCAACAGTATTTGGTTATACTGCAGAGATATTTGCAGTTCTTGTAAGTATATTGGGTGGTGCATTTTTGATTAGAGCATTTGATATTGATAGAATATGGTCCAGTTGGTCAAAACCAACGCCGATGGGTTTTATCAGAATGTTTACAATGGTTGCAGGAGTTCTACTAATTCTTTCATCAGTGCCAGCTGGGGTTAGTGCAGTTGATACAGAAATCATTGAAGCAGATACACAATTAATTTCAAAAATTACAGACAAAGTATTAGTTGGACAGTTTGTTTCAGGTGCACTTCCAATTTTATGGATTGGTATGGGTTCAATATTTGCTGGAACATTACTAAGTAATTGGATTGGAGGAATTCCAAGACAAATTAGTGATATATTACGAATAATTGTTTTAGCTGCACTTTATCCAACAGTCTTACAATTTACCAAAATTATGATCAATGATGAGCCTTCATTTACTCTGATTCCACCTCTCCTAGGAGGATTGGCAGCCACGCTAATCTCAGCTACAATTCTCTTTAAAAAATATAGAAAACATAAAGATCAAGAGATGATTTCAGACTAAATTCTCATCATTGTAAATCAATAAACCTATTTTTTGAACAACACTGATATCTTCAATTATACACCAAACGTTAAGTGGTGATAAGAAATAAGCAAATTCAAAGATTTAGTTTTTCAGTTATCGGGTCTGTATAAAATATATGGTAAAAGATTGGAGAGTGAAATCCAAAATGGAGATATTCCAAATCATGTTGCTTTGATTTTAGATGGAAATCGAAGATGGGCAAAAAGACATCTATCAATGCCAAAAACGGGTCACTGGAAAGGGGCAGATGCAGTAGAAAACCTTCTTGACTGGTGTGAGGAATTTGATATTAAAATAGTAACTCTTTATGCACTTTCAGCAGAAAATTTAGATAGAAACGATGAGGAATTAAAATATCTGTATGAACTAATTCGTATTAGATTAGAGAAATTATTTGATGATCCAAGGATACATCGAAATAAAATGAGAGTTAAAGGAATTGGCAGAATTGAACTTCTTCCAGAATCAATTAAAGATGTTCTAAAGCGATTAGATGATGCTACAAAAGAGTATAACAATCATTTTCTAAATATTGCACTTGCATATGGTGGACAAAATGAATTAGTCGATGCAGTAAAAAAAATAGGAGAAAAGATCAAAGAGGGATCTTTGGATGTAAAAGAGATTAACAAAAAAGTGATTGAGTCAAATCTATACACATCACATTTACCTCAATCATCTCCAGACATGATACTAAGAACATCAGGTGAAAAAAGATTAAGTGGATTTCTTATGTGGCAAAGTGCATATAGTGAATTAGTTTTTATGGATATTTTTTGGCCAGAGTTTAGAAAAATAGATTTAATGAGGGCAATTAGAACATATCAAGAGAGAAAGAGAAGATTAGGGAAATGATTGAAGAAACTTCAGCTGGAATCGTCTTATATAGAAAAGAAGAAACAAAAAATTTATTTTTACTTTTACATTATCCATCAGGACATTGGGACTTTGTAAAGGGTAAAATGGAAAAAGGTGAATCTATCAAAGAAACAGCAATTAGAGAAACAAAAGAGGAAACTGGGATTACAGATATTAAATTTATGGAAAACTTTGAAGAATGGATTGAATACAATTTTCAGTATCAGGGAGAACTAGTTCATAAAAAAGTAGTATTTTTCTTGGCAGAAACAAAAACAAAAGATGTTAAGATCTCACATGAGCATTTAGATTACACATGGATGGATTATAATACATCAATGGAAAAAACTACATTTGATAATGCAAAAACAGTACTAACTAAAGCACAAATGTTACTTTCCAAAACTTTGTAGTTGCAATTCTTTTGCAACATCTAATGGATTTTTTGAATTCAAAATTGTTCTACCTACAATTAGATAATTAGTACCAGATGAAATTACTTCATTTGCACTTCCACCTTGAGTGCCTACACCTGGAGAAAAGATACTCAAATTGTTTCCTGCTTTTTTAGAACAGTATTGAATAATTTTTGGAAATGTTGCTCCCACTACAATCCCATCAACTTTTGCTGTAAGTGCCCAGTTCAAAAATAATTGGTACAATTGTTGTTTTTTACCCATTTTGATTTCCATATCGTAAGACAGTTTGGCCTCAGGAGCGCTCATGTGGCATAAAGTAATTACTCCTTTTCCGTTTTTGTGGGCTGAATTTACCAAATTTTTTAGGCTATCAAGACCCATTATTGGATTTGCAATTACTGCATCAAATCCTAAATTCCATAAATGCTCACTAGTGACTCTATTTGTATTTCCAATATCATTAAGTTTGATATCTGCAATTGTTTGCAGTCCATATTTATGAGCAGTTTTGTTAATTTTTAGAATTTCTTTTCCACTCAAAGGGAGAAGTAAATGAAAATTTAGTTTTATCCCACAAAGGAATGGATGTAGTTGTTTTATATTTTGAATAGTTTTTGATTCTAAATTTTTTACAGATAGATCATAATCATTGGCAAGAATAACTTTACCATTAGTTTTTGAGATCTGTGAAAGTCTAGTTTTGAAGGTGGCCATAATCTACTAAAGGATGAGTGTCTTTTAATTTTATTATTTTGATATATGAATAACCATGTTCAGATGGATTTTCAACAAATGTGGGTTGAATACTATTTACTGTAGAAAATTTCAAGAAGGGTTTTTGAGGATCTGAATCCAATACAACATGACAAAAATAAGATGTTCCTTCATCATTAAAGTTCATGAAAACACCAATTAGCCATTTATCATTGTGAGGGAATAGGAATAATGGAAATGGTACATCTTCAATACCCCAAGTAAGTTTTGCCAGACTAGACATATCTTCCAATTGAATTGGTTGATATCTATCTAAAGTTCCATTTCCGGGTTGTAATGTTTTAGGGAGAGATTTTATTCTAACAATTGGAGAATAAAGTTTACTTGCATCTGAAGTAGTGTCAACAATTTCAGTTTCTTCTTTACCTCCTTTTAATCCATAACAGAGATAATGACCATTATTTTCTAGATGAGTGTAGTATACAATTGGTTTTTCTTTTAGAACATCCATTTGGACAGATAAAATTTTCTTACCATCATAATCATGTAGAAATGAAACTCTTGGTGCCCGTTCTAATGCGCAAACAAGCCTAGTAAATTCTAATGTTGACTGAACTTGAATGTATCGTGGTAATTTATCAGTAATTTGTAACTTGTCCACAGGGATTTCCTGTTAGTTAACAAATTAAACTTATCCAAAACAAAGGAGCCTAGCTTCTTCTATCAATCACATCATTGACAGATGGACCAGTTCCAATAATTGTTACAGGCGTGTTTAATTCTTTTTCAATATTTGTGATGAAAGATTTTGCATCATCAGAGAGCTCATCATAAGAAGTTTTTCCAGCACAATCGGTAAAGAGTACATCTAATTTTGTTATCGAGATTTGTGTTGCACTATTGAGCATGATTGCACGCCTAGCTAAATCAAAATCAAAATCTGCGGCCCTTCTCTGACGACCTGTTACTGTTCCAAATTCGGACCAACCTTTTTTTTCTGCATCCTCTAGAGATAGTTCTTTGTCTAAAGGGCCAGTTCCTACACGAGTAACATATGATTTGAAAACTACAATTACTTCATCAACTTTGGTAGGTCCAAGACCAATATCAGCACAAATTCCTGAAGCAGTTACATCCTTTGATGTAACAAATGGATAGGTTCCATGCCATAAAGAGAGAAAAGTTCCCTGTGTACCTTCAACCAAGACATTTTCATTTGCATCTATTGCTGAATTTACTTCTAAAGGGACATCCACAATAAGTGGAGATAACGAATCAAAGTCTTTTGCTAGTTTTAAAACTCTCATTGCCCGGTCAGCATTTGCAGGACCAGTACCAGAACCAGTACTTCCAATTTTTTCTTTTAGTTCACCCTTAGAATCTCTTGTGAGATGAGTTTCTTCAATTATTCCACAGTGTTTATCAATAAATGCGCGACCAGTA
Organism: Candidatus Nitrosopumilus sp.; assembly: GCA_024644105.1. Taxonomy (GTDB): domain Archaea; phylum Thermoproteota; class Nitrososphaeria; order Nitrososphaerales; family Nitrosopumilaceae; genus Nitrosopumilus. The sequence goes on from JAHELP010000002.1 coordinate 44,110, forward strand.
ACTTCAAAATCTTGAATTTCTTTGTTTAAAACATCTGGATTAATCACAACTCCTGGTCCAATCATAACTCTAGCATTTTTATTTAGAAATCCACTAGGAAGCATTCTAACTTTGTATATTTTATCACCATCACGAATAGTATGACCAGCATTTGGACCAGCACCACCACGTACAATTATTTTGGGATTATCTTTAATTGCCAAATAAGAGATGATCTTTCCCTTACCTTCATCTCCAAAAAATCCTCCAACAACTACAGTTGATGTCATATTCTCAAACCACAATTTCGTTTATTTAAGCTAAAGTGTTTTCACATGATTTTATATTCGGCATTAAATCATTTAGATCGATGGTTGGAGAAAATTTTGCTGGAAATATTATTATTAATTTAGCAAATTTGCCTGATTTTCTTAGAAATCCTATATTGAAAAAAAGAATGGTGGAATTTTTTTCATTATCAGAAGATGAAAGAATTGAAGTGATTAACAATGCATTGGAAGCTGGCCCTACAATTCCATTTCCAAATTTTTCAAAACTTTTCAAAACATGGCTTAAAATTTTAGCTACATTATCTGAAGAACAGAGAAATGGATTATTTTCTGCATATATTTTAGAGATTGCACGTTCGCCACAGAAACTAATTACTTTTAACGTAGATGGGATTTTAGAAATATTTTTAACATTAGAACTAAATGAAAGAGAAATTCTTGCTACTACAATTAAAAAAATTATTAACGACCTTGATGAGGATTCAAAAAGACGTATTTTATTAGTTATTCCAGAAAATGCTAAAAAACATTTGAATTTTTAGACACCAGTAGGCTCATCGGGTTTTCTATTATCTTCATTTGTGTAATCTATTACCTCACCTTCAGGTGATAAAACACCTACGAAGATTTTCTCATGTTTTTTCAATAATTTCCTATGATCAAGCATAGACATGTCTAATTTCATTTCATTCATTACCATGATTTGGTATTCTTTCCATTCAGCCCAACATTTGTTACATGTAGGGTATTTTGCTGCAACAATCCCAAGTTCTTCACTATCAGGAATAGAATTTTTACATTTTGTACATGTTCGACCCATGAAAAATAGGAATAATAAACTCCTTTTATCTTTTTTTGAATGTAAAACAATAATAATTATCAGAGACCCATGTGAACATGAAGATAAAATGCCCTAAATGTAAAGAAGACGCAGAGTTGGCCATGGATTATTCAGTTGTGAAATGTGGATCATGTGATTTAGATATGAGTTATGGAGAATATGTAAAATTTGTAGCCCATAATGAATCTAAATATTCAGATATTTTAGGAGATTATGCTAGTAGTACTGAAGGCCATACTGCAGGATCATTAGATGAATGGGATTAACAAAATAGTGTAATCATTCATCAGATTAAAATAATTAGTAAAACATAATTCTAATCATCATTGGAATTTTTATTAGAAAATATTCTTAATTTAGTAGGATTTTTAGTAGGACTTGCAATTGGAATAATGTCATATGTAGGATTTAGGAATACGGGAAGTCCAACATTATTTAGATTAACAATTGCATTTTTTTCAATTAGTATAGGTTTCTTTGTCATTTGGACTGGATATATGGTAGAAGATTTTGTTACGAAGTCAGGAACTATCGAAAGATGGATTCAAACTTTAGGAATAGCAATTCAAACAGTAGGGTATTTCTTTATTGCATTTTCTCATAGCATAAAATCATTCTTTCCAAAATCTAGTTACTTTAGATCAGTTGGAATCATTCCATTATTCCTAGTTTCTTCTGTTCAGCTAGAACATATTTTCAGATCTGTTTCATTTATCCTCTTGGTATATGGAGCAATTGAAACAATGCTATCATACTTGGAAAATAGGAATAAAGGAGCAATTTCTGTTTCTGTGGGATTAGGATTATTGGCATTAGGGGAATTTTTAGGATGGTACTCGTTTGTATTCCCAGATTCGATTCTATATCCAGCATCAATGATAATCAAAATTGGAGGATTGGTAGCATTGTTTATTCCAGTCAGCAAGGTTCCTCTAACAAAAATAAAATTTGATGAAGATTTTGAATAATTTTTTACTAGGCTCAAAAAATCATAATTTCAAAAATTTGTCAAATTCTTTTATCTTTTTAGTATATTGGAAAATATCAGTGTGCTCTCATAGAAATTAGAACAATTATTGTTGAAGATATGGCTGAATATAGAACTCATATGAAGATTATTGGTGATATTCTAGAAACAACCAGAGATGATTTACAAGACGGGGATGGAGCATCAGTTACTTATCTAATTAGAAAAGCAAACATTTCACATTCTAGAATTTCAGCGATTTTGAAAACATTGGTATCACAAGGACTTTTAGAAAAAGTAGATAATCAAGGTTCAAATAAATATAAAATTAGTCAGCCAGGAAGAGAATTTTTACAAGCATATAACAAATTTACAAATTTTGCAGATAATTTTGGATTGAGTATTTAATCACTATTATCATCGTTTTCATCTAAATTATCATCAAAATCATCTTCGAAATCATTATCTTCATAATCAGTGGTAGACATATCCTTCAATAAAGAAACTTAGTCTAAAAACTTATCAAAAGTAAATGGTAATTAAAGAAAAAAATGAAGAAGAAGTATTGAAAGTTATTTGTAATCAGGCAGGAATTGAAAAAGCTGCTAAAATTATCAAAGATGGAGGAATAGTAGTATTTCCAACAGATACGGTTTATGGAATAGGATGCAATCCATACAATAAAAATTCGGTAGAAAAAATATATAAAATAAAATCTAGAAATATTTCTAAATCGGTTCCAGTGTTAGCATATTCAATTAAAACTGCAGAAAAGATTGTTCATTTTGATGAATTCACTAAAAGAATTGTTGAAAAATTTTGGCCTGGTCAATTAACAGTAGTTTTGAAAGTAATTGATGAGGAAATCAAAAAATCATTAAATTTAGATGATAAAATTGCAATAAGAGTTCCTAACCACAAATGCACATTAGAATTATTGGAAAAATGTGAGTTTCTTGTAGGAACTAGTGCAAATATTTCTGGAAATACATCATTTACAAATCCAGAAGAATGTTTAAAAAATTTACATGATTATGATATTTTTGTTGATGGTGGAACAATTACAAGTGATGGAGAATCAACAATTATAGAAATAGAAAATGAAAAGATCAAAATTCTCAGAGAAGGTTCTATAACTAAAGAGGAAATTTTGAAACTATGAATTTGATAGTTACTTGCCCTAGGCACCTTGAGCCAGAAACTGAAGATGAATTAAGGAGTATTTTGGAAGAATTTGGAGATTCAGAGCCTAAAATATCAATAACAAGCATGTCAGGAATTTTGACAGCAGAAACAAATCTTGATCCCATTGATGTTGTTAGAAAAATAAAAGAAATGCTACTTGATGAGCCATGGAGTGTTAGATATTGTAAGAGAATAATACCAATACAGAAAGTAATAGAATCAAAAATTGAGGAAATAGAGCAATGTGTTTCGGAGCTATCTAATAATATTTTGGATGAAGAGACATATAGAATATCTATTGAAAAGAGAAATTCAGATTTATCCAGTAAAGAAATAATTACAAAAATAGCAGATAAAATAAAAAATAAAGTTTCTTTGGAATTCTCTGATAAGATTATCTTAATAGAAATTTTAGGCAACAAAGCAGGAATTTCTATCCTAAAAAAATCAGATATTCTTAGTACTGAAAAAACAAAAAGAAGTATGTCAGAGTAAAACAGCTGCTTTTTCAACTAAAATATCAGCCAAAGAATTGTTTGAATGAATTGAGTCAATATGTTTTTTTGAAATTTTGAAATGTTTTTTGATATATCCCTCATGATTTTTTAAAAAGAGATTTACTGAAACTGACTTTAAGTCATCATACAAAATATTTAGAGTTTTTTTATTTCCTATAGCAACTAAAATAAAATTTGTATTAGGTTTAATTCCAGCTTTTTTTATTGCATCAGAAATTTGAGAAGTTAAAGCAAATCGCATTAAAATATCAGTTTCAAGTTTATTTGAAAGTAAAATATTATTTTTTTTAGATTCTATTGATAATGATATAATTTTTCTTAAATGGTAAGGATTTAGAATAAAATCACTTGATATAGCCTGAAGTATAATTTTTGGATATGTTTTTCGAAGTTCATCAATGAATTTTACATTGATTGATTTTTGTCCCTTGATTTCCATGATAAGGATCTGTTTTTTTGAATATTCAAAAGTTAATCTTTTTGATGCACCACCGTGAATTATGGGAATTATGCTTACAAGATCATTATCTTTTATTATTGTAGATTTTCCATCCATTGCAGATGAATCGGCTCCATTGATTGCGATTAAGATATTTTCAGTATCAAGTTTGGGTGTATCAGCCGATTTTAGTTCTAATAATAAATTAATTAATTCCTGAATAGAAATATTGGATTTATCAATTTTTAAATTTTCTACTGGGAAAGATTTTTTTGCACCACCTACGAACTTTACAGAAAACATATCTATCTAACTTAAAATCTAGAAATAATATTTAATTTATTATTCAGTTTTTTCTTCACTAGTCTCAGAAGATTCTTCTGTAGATGTGGTCTCAACTACAGTTTCAGTTGCCTCGTCAGTGATGTTATCCTCAGTAAGTTCAATTTCAGATTGTTCTTCATCTTGTTCTACAGATTTTGAAGCTTCAATACGTGCCTGTTTGGCTTTTTCTTCACGAATCTCTTTTTTGATAAATTTTGTAATATATCCTGCAATTTCATTTTTCAAACCTTTAGAACGAACTATAGAAATTTGATCTAATGCTTTTTTATTGTCAGCAAAATCTTCACCAAATTTGGATTTATGTCCATCTAGAACTTCATATGAAAGTCGTTTTATTCTATCCACTAAGCGTGTAAAGGAAGAGGGTATTTTATACCTATATTCCAAGAAAGGATTTAGAATTTTTTTCCAAAAGGGATGCCATCTCATCAAACGATTTACCAAGAATTTTTGAAGCACAGAAAATCACACTTGGAATAAAGCTTATCTGTCCAGATTTCATTTCGAAGCATCTAGAAAATCTTACAGGTCCATCAGTTTCAACAAGGATTTGAGATTCATCAGTTTTTGATAATAAAGTTTGTTTATCATTTGCATAAATTAGAACGGGTCCATATGAAACAAAAAATCCCATATCCATTGCTTTTTGAAGTTGTTTTTTACTTCCATCAAACCAATGTAGTAAGGAATGTTTTGTATTATAAGAAGTCATGATTTCAAAAATATCATCAAGGCTTTTTCTAGAATGAATTGAAACAGGTTTATCATATTTTTCTGCATAAGATAATAGTTTTTCAAATACATGATTTTGTTTTTCAGTATTATTATTTTCACTTACATATGTTGGATCTAATCCAATTTCACCAATTCCTGAAATATTATCATGATTACTTTCAATTAATTGAGATATATTTTCAATTTCTTCATTTGCACATTCGGGGTGAATTCCAATGAAAGGTAAAACAAGTTTACTCTTTTCTGCAAGTTCTAAAGTTTTCAATGAATTATTGTAATCCATTGATACACAACAAGCTTTGATTTGTAAGTACTCCATTTGTTTTAGTAGGAAATCTATATCAGTATCATATGCAGGATCAGACAAATGTATATGAGAATCAAAATACCAAGTCATTTCTTTATCAATTCTTAAAATAGTCTGTATAAATCGATTCCTTAGTGATATTTTTTCACTCATTATCTTTTTTCGGAAAAAACTAAAACAAAATTCATGAAATCATCAGAGTTAGGATTATCAGCAATGTATAGAATTCTAAAAAAGGCAGGGGCAGAAAGAGTAAGTGATGAATCAGCTGATGAATTAAGAAGAACAATAGAGGAGATTGCAGATAGTATTGCTAAAAGTGCAGTAGATATGGCTTCTCATGCTAGTAGAAAGACAGTAAAAGGTGAAGATGTAAAGTTGGCTTCAAAACCATTTAACAAATTCTAATCTAAAGAGTTTAATTATTCACTTTGTGTTTTTTAAAACGGTACTCTGGCAGAACGGTTATGCGTGAGCCTGCAAAGCTTATACAAGGGGGTTCGACTCCCTCGGGTACCTTATTCTACTATTACTTGGCCTTTCATCCAAGGATGAAGAGTACAAAAATAATCAAATGTACCTATTTCATTAAAATCAAGTGAATACGATTCAAAAGGATCTAAATGCCCACTGTCAAACAAGTCAGTAGGATTACCGTAAAAACCTGAAGTAACACTGTGAAATGCAGAATCCTCATTAAGCCATGTAACATTCTGGCCTGAATTAATTACAATAACAGATGGAATGTAACATCTATCAATCTCATCACAACCAGGACGAGAAACTTTGGTAGGCATAATAACATCTGCTTCAATAATTATTTCTGATTCTATAGAATTTTTTTCAGTTGAAGAAAACGATAATGTTAAAGCAATTACTACAAGAATGATTATGATTATAGGTAGAATAATTATTATTTTTTTCATCAAATTACATCATTTCCTTTTGAGAGTTATTACATAATTACCAAATTCTCTAAATATATAACATATCAGAAGACACAATTGGCTCAAAATGGAAATGGATTGTTGGAATACATTCCTGGTTCACATACATTACTAGTGCAGAAAAATTCTAGTCCTCCTCTAGAAGGTTTTGCAGAAAATATTCAAGAAAGCATCCATGAATATGCCGAAAACTCAAAAAGTGAAGTTGAGAAAGGGAATAACTTTCTTCAGTGGATATTAACAAGAGTTTTTGAGGCTACAGAAGATGATGCAGCGGACGCGATTGTTGATGGAGCAAACGATCTAGGTATTGATGCATATCTACCAGTAGATTTCTCAGATAACACAATTAGATTATTTCAATCAAAATATGGTACATCTCATTCACTTGAAGCAATTGCAAAATTTAAAGAAGATGCAAAGCGATTACTCGCAAAAGATGTTGTGAAAATGAGACCAGAAATGGCACAGCTTGTCACTAAAATAAAAGAAAAAAATCTCAAGATAAAATGTTGTTATGTTACTGACCAAGATGTTGACTATCATGATGAAGTAGTAGAAATTATTGATCAAAAAGTAATAATTCAAAAATTATGGGATCGAATTAAAAAACCAGCAGCTGGAAAAAAATCATCCATAAAACTGGAAAGAATGCTTAGACATGAAAATACAATTTTAGGAATTTTGAAGTTAAGAGAACTAACAGAATTTGTAAGCAAGAATCGAGATTATGTATTTGAGTCAAACATAAGACAATGGATGCAATTTAAAACAACAGTTAACAAAGGATTAAGAGAAACATTACAATCTAATCCAGGTAAATTCTTCTTTTACAATAATGGAATAACTATTGTAGTAAGTGATTTTTCAGAATTGGGTGAAAATATGATTGAGCTTAAAGCTCCACAAATTGTTAATGGGGCACAAACATCAAACTCAATTCTTGATCATTCTAAGAGAACAAAAAACATGGAAGGTTCCATGACAGTAACAATTATCAAAGCTGATGATGAGCAGGAGCAAAATAATATTACAAAATATAGAAATTCTCAAAATTCAGTTAGAGGAAAAGATCTTGTTTCATTAATGGATTTTCACAAGTCAGTGAAATCCCAATTGAAGAACTCTGGTTATTTTTATGAAATTCAAGCTGGTTCTTTTGATACTAAATCAAAATCCAAACAATGTGAATATGATGGAGACACAATATACAATAATTATCTTCCAGATAATCACAAAAAAGTCATTGTTGCCAAAGATGCAATACAAGCATTGGTAGCAGGTATTGAACAAAGACCAACAGAGGCATACAGTTCACCAGCACAATTCCTTCCGAGAGGAAGCAAATATGATGATGTGTTTAATGATAATCTTAAAGATGATTACCGAATTTTACTTTATCCATATCTTGTCAAAGAGTTTGCAAAAAAGTCATTGAAATATGGAAAACAAGGAGGGCATAAAACGAAAAGATATGCCACATTATTTTTTGTAGCAGTATATTTTAGAATACTTCATAAAAAAATTCTTGATTCAAAGGGAGATTTTAAGGGAGATGTAAGGAGATTGGAACCAATTTTTCGTAGTTTCAAACTTAATTCTAGAATTTTAAAGATTACAGATGTAGTGGTGACTAAATTTCTTGAAGATACAGTAGTAGATGATGAAATTGAATTGGCAAATACAAAGCATAATTTCTTCTCTCAACATGTATGGAATGATTCAATGCTTAGAGTGATAGATAAAAAAATTAGGCAAGAAGAAGACGAAATTTTGGCACTAAAAAAACTAACAAATAATTTATTTTAATTTCAAAGGTAGTAGTCCAACCAAGTAAAAATCTTGCAGGAGGTTTACATTGGCCAGACTGCCTACCTAAATTCAGTATAAACCAGTATTATTTAACATAATTTTTCTAAGCATGGTGACTCCAGAATGTTTTTTATATTGATTAAAAAGAGCAAAAGCACTTTGGGTAAAAAAGAAAAATGCGTTATCTGCAATGAAATAGTAGGATTTCGTTTTAAGGCAATGGATGAATGGAAAATAGATGGCACATTATGCGGTAAATGTTATTCCAAAAAAGTTGATGAACATTATCCTGGAGAACATGTTAGAGTAAACAAACATTTAGATTAATTTCAATCTAATTTTGATAATTTATTTGCATTAATACAATTCCAAACAAGTGGATCACTTTTTACATCCTTTTCTTGTAAAAATTTAATATCAGTGATAATTTTTTTCTTTTTTAGGAGATTAACCTGAAAACTAGAAAATTTTTTACAATTACATTTGTTGAATAGACAAACATCTCCATCACCTTCATCATGATCTCGGGCTTCATGGCTACAATCACATACTGCATCTTTCTTTACGTCATCAAGGGATTTTTTTGCATATACTCCTAATCTAAGATATGCTTCACCACCATGACCTTTTTTGAATCGTTCATAATTTTCGGACTTGGGTAATTCTTTAAAAAATGAAAGATTCGTATCAGGTTTTTGAGAATCCGAACCCATGATAAACCAATATTGATCACCAATCTCTAAAAATCGGATCTTTATTGAGGGATCTACCCATGAATGAATAGTATCATGCCAAAGTGAAGCAGCTTCTTTTCTGTCAGTAAATAACGGAACAACATTCATTCTTAGGTCATAATATCGGTACGCAACACCCACAAAGTCATCAAACCAAGGAATGGAGGATTGAGAAGACATTGCAGGAAAATCAGGTTAGTGCTTATTTATCTGATCTGAATTAATGGTAATACCCTTATATCATAGTTTTAGAATATGAGACATATGGCTTCCTATAGAACCAGTATGCAAATTGTTGCAGATTTACTTAATGCTACACAACAGTCTGGTCAAGAGGGAATTAAAACAACATCACTTCTGACAAAAGCAAATCTTTCCCATTCAAGATTATCAAAATTCTTGGAGAATTTAACAGGTGCAGGCCTTATCAATAAAATAGAATTTGATGGCAAGAACACTTTTGTAATTACTTCAAAAGGTAGACAATACTTGGATTCTTATGTAAATTTCTCTAGTATTGCTGAATCATTTGGATTAGAACTTTAAAATCTATTTTCTAGATCTTCGTTTAGCATTAGCTTGTTGTCGTTCTTTTCTTTCTTTGTAAGAGCTGTAAACTAAAATAATTATAATTCCTGCAATTGCTGCATAAAATAATGGTATAAGAGGTGGATCTCGAAATTCTCCTGAAGATGGTTCAACAAATGCTATAGGAATAGTCACTACCATAAAGATCAATATGACTACAAGATATTTATCCACAAAATAGTTGTTTTACAAAACCATATATCTTTTTGATTTTACAAAGTGAGCATAGAAATGGCTAAAATGCTAGAAATGATAGGAATAGCTCTTGTTGCAATAATGACATTAGGATTTGTGGGAGTATTTCAGCCATATGGCATAAAAAATGGCACATCAGAATTATTTTGGATATGTGCGGGTGGTACACTTATGATAATTATCTATAGAAAGATGAAAAACAAACGTGATGAAAAGGAAAGTTAGAAATTTTTTAGAGTTTGTTTGTCATTGATCAATTATCAATCAACCGACAGATCTATAAAGGACAATTCGAATTGATTTATGAGGGGAGTATTTGGAAGAACAAACAAAACAATGGTGGGAAGGTCTCGGAAAAGAGTTAGAAACAGATATTGAAACCTTCGAAGAATCAACTTAATTATCATATAATATATTTTGAAAATTTAACAAGCCTTGAGCGAGATACGAGCTCGCGACCTAACGCTTACGAGGCGTTCGCTCTACCAGGCTGAGCTACCAAGGCACTTTTCGGTAAATCCATCAGAGTTAATAAAAAGCCTTTCCGAAATTGACTAATTGAAAAAAACAATTTCAGGAATTAGAGGAATATTTGGAGAAGATCTTAACCTAAAAGACATACTAGAATTTAGTAATAATTTTTCATCATTAATTAAATCAAAAAAATGTGTAATCGGAAAAGACACTAGGCCATCAGGTCAAATGGTAAAAGATACTGCTAGTGCTGCATTAATGAAAAATGGAATAGATGTTTTCAATTTAGGTACAGTACCAACGCCAGTGGTTTTTAGAGAGGCAAGAAAATATGGTGCAGGATTGGTAATTTCTTCATCTCATAATCCATTAGAATGGAATGGGATGAAGTTCATCATTGAAGGACGAGGAATCAATGAACAAGAACTACCTCAAATAATTAACCATCAAGAAATTTTGAAAACAAAAATTGGAACTGAAACCGATCTTGTATCATCGTACATAGAAGATGCAAAAAAAATCATTGGGAATATTGAAAATAAACCAGAAATTATAGTAGATATAGGTGGAGGAGCTGCTAAAGGATTTGCTCCTGAATTATTAATGGAAGTTGGTTGTAATGTGCAAATATTAAATGAAAATCTTTCAAAATGTAGCAGAGGACCAGATCCAACATCAGATAATTTATCAGAATTAGTTCAAGCAACTTCCAAAAAAGATATTGGGTTTGCTTTTGATTTAGATGGAGATCGATTAGTAGTAGTAAGAAAAGGCAAGAAACAATCACCTGATATTACACTTGGGTTAGGGGTTGCAAAATCATTAGAATTAGGATACAAGAATTTTGTTCTAAGTATAGATACTAGTGTGTCAGTTGAAAAATTCATTAATGAAAAGGGAGGAAACGTTAAGCGATCAAAAGTAGGTGAAGCAAATGTGATAGATCTTATGTTAAAAAACAAAGCACAAGCTGGCGGAGAAGGAAGCAGTGGTGGATTTATTTTACCAGAATTCAACTATTGCAGAGAAGGAATTCTAACTAGTGGTTTAATTGCATCGATGTTAGGGACAACAGAATTTAATGAAATTTTGAAATTTATGGAAAGTTATTATCAAATTAGAGATAAAACAAAAATCGATTCAGAGTTTCATGACAAAGTAATTGATGAAATTAAATTAAAATTTTCTAAAGAATATTCTGAAACAATTTCTTTAGATGGAATTAAAGGAATTATTGATGAGGATAGTTGGGTTTTGATTAGAAAATCAAACACTGAAGATATCATTAGGGTATCAGCAGAATCAAATGACGAAGAAAAATGTAAGAGAATTGTTAAGGATGTAATTGAAATGGTGAATCAAAGTTATGAAAAAATTAGATGAAACTGCAATAATTAAAATTTTTCAAAAAGGTCTATCAAATAAAAAATTTGAATCTGAAGATGTAGAAATTTTAAATTTTGGTAAATTAAAGATTATAGCAAAAACGGACACCCTAGTAGAAAGTACAGATATTCCATCTAAAATGAAATTATCTGATGCAGCAAGGAAAAGTGTTGTCGCATGTGTGAGTGATTTTTCATCAAAAGGGGTCAAGCCCAAATATGGGATTATCTCAATTAATCTTCCAAAAACGATTTCACATTCAAAAGTTAAGGAAATTGTATCGGGATTTAAAAAAGCATGTAATGAGTTTGATATTTCAATTCTTGGTGGAGATACAAATGAAGGTAAAGAAATTGTATTCAATGTATGCCTATTTGGTATTACAGATAAGATAATCACGAGAAAAGATTCGAAAAAAGGAGATTTGATATTTGTGACTGGTCCTTTTGGCTATACATCTGCAGGATTGAATATGTTGCTGGGAAAGAAGAGGGGTAAAGGAAGTTTTGTTAAAAAAGCAATTAATTCCGTAATTAGTCCAAAACCTAGATTGAGTTTTGGATTAAAGAATAAAAAATATTTTTCAGCATCAATGGATTCTAGTGATGGACTATCAACTACATTAAATGAAATGTCTAAACAAAGTAAAAAGAAATTCATCATAAACAAAATTCCAGCTTTAAAAGATATTGAAGATTTTGCAAAATATTATAATCTTAATCTTGATAATCTTGTTTTTAATGGAGGGGAAGAATATGAATTTGTATTCACAACATCTCCAAATAATAAAAAAATCATAGAAAAAAATGCAAAAAAATTAAAAATTCCCATTGTAGAAATAGGATATGTAACTCCAGGAAAAGGAGTATTTATGAAGAAAAAAGACAAAATGGTACTGATAAAAGATTTGGGCTGGAATCATTTTAAATAATTATTCACCATGTGAAAAATTTCTTTCAACATTATTTACAATACTAAAAATGGATTCAGTTGGCAATACATTAACACATTCAGTAATCCATAATTCATCTAGATACATTAAACGCTTAAAATCATCAGCCGGAAGATCATCTGGATGTGAATCAGGATAAGTTGCATGAATTCTATATCCTTCATTTGCAATTTGTTGGCAGTTTTGTTCTATGAGAGATAAACCAGAATCAGAAGGAGTTAAGAAATGAATTGCAACTGAGGCCATTAAAGCAGTGGCAACGGCTATACCAATCGCCAGGAATAAAATAGATGCCATTTGATCCAAGCAGATGAAGATAGTATATGAATAGTCATTGTTTTTTATTCAAGTGCCCAAAATAAGGCAAATTTAGAAAATCAATGTATTTTAAACCCTTTAAGACCTGATTAGACATTGTCAGAAGTAGAAGCTGAAGTAGTTGAATCTGCAGTTGAGGAAACTGAATCTGCAGTTGAGGAAACTGA
>JAHELP010000002.1:57388-60157 GCA_024644105.1 Candidatus Nitrosopumilus sp.
TGAATCTGCAGTTGAGGAAACTGAATCTGCAGTTGAGGAAACTGAGGCAAAAGAAGAGGCAGTAGAATCAAAATCTCAACCAGAGACCAAAAAAGAAGGTCCTGAAAAATGGGGAATTGCTCACATTTACAGTAGTTATAATAATACAATTATTCACATGACTGACCTTACTGGAGGAGAAACAGTAGCAATCAGTTCTGGTGGAATTCACGTTAATGCAGATAGATATGAATCATCACCATTTGCTGCAATGAAAGCTGCTAATGCAGTAGTTGAATCTGCAAGAACCAAAGGATTTACAGGATTTCATATTAGAGTTCGTGCTGTTGGCGGTGTTGGTTCTAGAGTTCCTGGTCCAGGTGCACAAGCTGCAATTAGAGCATTAGCTAGAGGCGGATTTAAAATTGGAAGAATCGATGATGTTACACCTATTCCTCATGATACCACTAGAAAGAAAGGTGGAAAAAGAGGAAGAAGAGTCTAGTCAGATATTTTTATTTTAACTTTACAACCTCTAGAAGTAAAATAATCTGTCATGAATTTTGCAAACTTTTCTGCAGGATAATTTGCCTGATATTTTATAATCATATCTGCAAACTTTTCTTGAATTCCATTTTGTAAATCTGGTTTAAATGCAAGCTTAAAAAATGTCCATCCAAATTTGGATGTAGGTTCACTTAGAGCATAACCATTGTAGCCATTTACTAGGCTTTCCAGATGAGATAATGCTTTTTTAATTGATAGTAAATCATCTTCATAATTTTTTGTTCCAATTTCTAAAACAATATTCATTCTTCATCACCAGAAGATTGATTACTAAGTTTATCACTTAGAGAAACAAATTTTCCGTCTTGTTCTACATTAATTTTAGTAGCCATTCTAACATTCAATCCTACTGATCTAAATAATGTCAATAATTTTCCCCCATCAATTGTTTCATTGATTTCACCAGTTTTAATTAATTCATATAATTTCTCTATTATCATTTTGGTTTCTGTAGGGAATTGGGATTCTGCATTTTCTAAAACTTCTAATCCTCTAAACCCAAGTATTTTTACAAGTGAATCTCTGGGATTTTCTGAAATAGTTTCTTTTGTAGTTTCAGGTGCAGACTTGGGTGTAGATTCAATATCTTTTTTTGTAGAAATATTTTTCTGCATCTCAGCAAGTCTTTTTGCCTTTAATCGCTCTAATTCAGAATCTTCTTCGCTCAACCTTTTATCACACCAATAGGCACCAATTTTGCAACTTTTGTGGCTATTCCCAAATTATGAGAAACGTTAACTACAGAATCAACATCTTTGTAGGCTTGAGGGGTTTCTTCCACAACCCCATCTCTGGTTAATGCTTTGATAAATATGCCCTTCTCATTAAGGGATTTTTTGACATCATCTTCAGAATAGTTTCTCCTAGCCTTAGATCTAGACATAGTTCTTCCAGCTCCGTGAGCAGTAGAACCAAAACTCAAATTCATGGAATTTGGTTGACCAAGTAAAATCCAACTCGAAGTCCCCATAGAGCCAGGAACTAAAACAGGTTGTCCTAAATCTCTATATTTTGAGGGTATTTCATTTCGGTTTGCAGGGAAGGCCCTAGTTGCTCCCTTTCTATGAACAACCAAATTACGATCTTGTCCATCTACTTTGTGTTTTTCAACTTTAGCAATATTATGAGCAACATCATAAACTAATTTCATATCTAAATCAGATTCGGATTGATTGAAAACACGTTGAAAAGAATTCCTTGTCCAGTGAGTTAACATTTGTCTATTACTCCATGCAAAATTTAAAGCTGAAAACATTGCTTTTCTATAAGATTCTCCTTCTTCAGAATTATTTGGAACACATGCAAGTTCTCTATCCGGTAGATTGATATCATATTTTTGCATTGCCTGTTCAGACACTCTAAGATAATCACTGCATACTTGATGACCAAATCCTCTTGAGCCACAATGAATCAAAGTTGTAATTGTTCCTTCTTCAATTCCCATTCTCTTTGCTGCTTCTTCATCATGTATTTCTGCAACTTTTTGTACCTCAAGAAAATGATTTCCAGAACCTAAACTTCCTAATTGTGGAGCTCCTCTCTTTCGGGCTTTATCAGAAACTTTGTTTGGATCAGCATTTTGTATTTGTCCATTTTCTTCACAAACATCTGAATCATCAGATGTTCCATAACCATGATCAATTGCCCAGTTAACTCCTCTCACTAAAACTTCGTCAAGTTCTGAATGGGTGAGTTTTACTGCACCTTTAGAACCTACACCTGAAGGAATAGAACTAAAAAGATCTGTAACAAGTTCCTTTAGTTTTGAGCGAACAATATCTTCTGTTAAATTTGAACGAAGCAATCTAACTCCACAATTAATATCATAACCAACACCTCCAGGACTGATCATTCCTTCTTCTGCATCCATTGCAGCAACTCCACCAACAGGAAAACCATACCCCTCATGTCCATCAGGTAATACAACACTATGTCCAACTATTCCAGGAATAGAAGCAACATTTCGTGCCTGCATAATTGTTCTATCTGAGAGCATTTTCTGCATTAATGGTTCATCTGCATAAATTCGAACTGGAACTTTCATACCAAGATTCGAATCAGCATCAATTTGGTATTGATTTTCTCCAATTTTTCTTGGATTAGTAGATGACATGAGTATGGGTGAAAATTCCTATCAATCCAATTTAAATCATCAGAAGATTTGTAATACAATTTTAAATTAATCAAGTAAAAGTCTAAAGTATGTTAGATGAAGCAATTATC
>JAHELP010000002.1:60257-63434 GCA_024644105.1 Candidatus Nitrosopumilus sp.
GTAGATGACATGAGTATGGGTGAAAATTCCTATCAATCCAATTTAAATCATCAGAAGATTTGTAATACAATTTTAAATTAATCAAGTAAAAGTCTAAAGTATGTTAGATGAAGCAATTATCTCAGAAAAAACAAATCAATTAGTTGTAGAACTAAGATCAAATCCAGATTGGTAATTGATGAGAAAATTTCAAACAAGGATATTTCAAAGATTTGGAGTGGGTTTTCCAAGATACTGGTATTATAGAACAATAATTTTGATGATTAATACCAAAAAGTGGTTTAATGATCTAATTTATCTATGACAAAATAAATTCAATATTCATGGTAAGAAAAAAACTAACTGAAAAAGAAATAGAGAAACAGAAAGAAGAACAAAAAATACGTGCCAAAGCTTCTCGTGCAGCTAGAAGAAGTGGAAAAAGCATGAAGACTGAAGGAAAAGTTAGTAAAGCGACTGCAAAAACAAAAGAAGTTAGATCATCAAAGAAAGTTGCAGCCGTAAAAAAGAGAACAAGAAGTTAAACTGAACACTGCAAAATAAAATTATGTTTAATTAATTGTTCTTGAAAATAATATGAATTATATTTTTCATGGATATTATTTTACTATAAGCACGGGCTTCTTGGATTTGTGAAGAACATAGTTAGATGTACTTCCTAAGAAAATTTCTTTTGCTGCGCCCATTCCTCTAGAACCAATTACAATTAAATCAAAATTTTGCCTATCAGCAACTTCAACAATCCTTTTTCCATTATCACCAAATGATACTCTATCAAAAAATGAAATTCCTTTTTTGGCAGTCATTAACTTGGCTTTTTTCATGATTTTTTGAGCATGTCCTAGTAATATTTTCTCTAAGGGAGATTTTGGTTCATTAGTTTGTGGTTTAACAATTCCAGCAACATACAAACCTGTAATTGTTGCATGGGATTCTTTTGCCATATGAATTGCAATATCAAGACCTCGAAAAGAATTAGATGAACCATCTAAAGGAACAAGGATTTTCTTTATTTGAAGTCCCATTACAGAATTAAATAATTTTTAAATTTAAAGTAGATTGCAATTATCTAGCATGATTTTCAGCTTTGATATTCTAGAAGATCATAAAATATGTAATCAGTCACACCTAAAATGTAAAATGACAAACGGAAAGACAACTACTATTGCAGATGTAATGACTAAATCGGTAATTTCAGTAGATGCCAAAATATCAATTAATGATGCAGCTAAAATGATGGAAGATGCAAAAGTAGGAGCAGTAATTGTGACGGAAAATAATTTACCTGTAGGAATAGTCACAGATAGGGATTTTTCAGTTAAAGTTGTAGCTCATGCGTATCAAATTACAGATCCAGTAAAAAAAATCATGTCATCGCCGTTATTTTCTATTAATTCAGATGAGTCAGTAAGAATTGCTGCAGATTTAATGCACGATAGAGAAATAAGAAAATTACCAGTTATTGATGATGAAAAGGTTGTTGGAATAATTACTGCAACAGACATTGTTAATCTATTAGCAGTATCCGTAGAAGAAGATATGAGGGATATGTATTTTCATTCGGTAGCAAGAATTTATAAAAATTATAGTCCATATAATTAGAAGTCATGGTAACACCCATCATTGTTCTAATAGTAATTCCAATTTTTCTTGGAATTGTATACATGCCACCATTTGATTTGCCTGTCAAGGAAGAGTCAAAAGAAATTCCAGAGGAACCAGATATGAGTATTTTATATTATATCTTAATGGGGATTTGGACGTTATATTTGATCAAAATTCTTCTTCAAGTAAAGAAAGGTACTTTCAAGGTAAAACAGCGGTATTAATATGAACACAGCACCATATTGGAGAAAAAATGTATGTTCAGACTGTAAGAGAATGAAATGTCAAAAGGGTTGCTTGTGTGATTGTCATCAATTAAGAGATAGAATAAATTAAGTTCAGATTTCATGAGTAGATTTATTTTCCATGTATAAAGAATAGTAACATTGGCAATTTTACCTATTGATAATGGTCGCTATGGGACCAAAGAAATGATGGGAATTTTTAGTGAACAAAAGAAAGTAGACTATCAATTAGAAATTGAAGGAGCTGCTGCAATTTCCCAAAGTGAAATAGGGATGATCTCAAAAAGTGTAGGTAAAGAAATTTTTAGAGCTGCAAATTCAGGAAAAATTACTGCAAAGAGAATCAAGCAGTTAGAAGCAAAAAGTGATCACGATACAGCTGCTTTAGTTGAATCACTCAGTGAGAAATGTTCTAAAAATGCAAGACCTTGGATTCACTATGGTCTTACAAGTAATGATTTAGTAGATACAAGTAATTCAATGCAAATGAGGGACGCATTAAAAATAATTGAACCAAAAGTTGCAAAGATGGCATCCATTCTTGCAAAAAAATCTGTAAAATATTCAAAGCTTCCAGCAGTAGGTAGAACACATGGACAACATGCTAGTATCATATCATTTGGACTAAAATTTGCAAATTGGGCTGCAGAGATGGCAAAACATGTAGAAAGAATAGAAGAAATTAAGAAAAGAATTTTGATTTGTAAAACATTAGGTGTTGTAGGTACTGGTTCTCTAATGGGGGCAAAATCACTTGAAGTACAAAAAAGAACTGCAAAGCGATTAAAATTATTCCCAGCAGAAGTTACAACTCAAGTTGTACCTAGAGAAAGATATGCTGAATATGTATTTGAATTGGCATTAATTGGTGCAACGTTAGAAAAAATTGCAATAGAGATTAGAAATTTGCAGAGAACAGAGATAGGAGAAGTTGCAGAGCAATTCAAAAAAGGACAAATGGGAAGTAGTGCAGTTCCTGTAAAAAGAAATCCAATAAAGAGTGAACGAGTTTCATCATTATCTAAATTAGTAAGAAGTCAAGTTGCATTATCCTTTGAGAACATTCCATTATGGCATGAACGAGATTTATCAAATTCGGCCAATGAGAGATTTGTACTGCCCACTGTATCCATTTTAGTCGATGAAATGCTTGAAACTATGACTAGAATAGTTTCAAACTTGATGGTAAATGAGAAAAGAATTGTAGATAATCTATACATCACAAAAGGACAAATCTTTGCAGAATTTGTGTTAGAAGCACTAATCAAAAAAGGAATTCCAAGATTTGTGGCATATAGAGATGTACAGAGAGTTGCATTTGAGGCAA
>JAHELP010000058.1 GCA_024644105.1 Candidatus Nitrosopumilus sp.
TGAGCCATTATTTTATTGAGGATGTTTTGTCTTTTTTCATTACTTGATTCAAACATGGGCAATATCGCCAAATACAAGGATTTTTCTCCTCTAGAGTTATCTGCCCAACATTTGAAGCGTGAATGCTGTACAAAAAATGATTTTTCTTCAGTCTTTTGGCAGTCACCGACATAGAGAATATTGAAGTTGTCCTTGTCTCTAGATAAAATCAAGTAAACCAGTTTCTCCATTGGTGGTCCCCATTCATCTAGAGGAATAGGCCCTAGAAACTCGTATTGAAGGATTTGAATGCTCAATGTAGGTATTTTTGAGTACTTTCTATTCATCTTTTCTCAAAAAATTCACTAGTGCCATCGATTTGATCGCAAACTTTCAACTTGAAAAGATTAAATTCAAGAGTTATTGATTTTCAGTAAATTGAAAGAGCCTCGCAATTATGCACAAGTAGGATATTCCATGATTTTAGTAGCAGGTAGTTTAGCTGCAATAGGCCTCATAGCATTATTTACTGCAGATGATGTGTTGTTGTCAGATAATATCTCAAGGGATAAAACAGCTCATTTTAACGAATGCAAACTAAATGATTTCAAAACAGATGATTGTGAAAAATATCGGGATAGAATCAATAATGAAGCCTCTGGAATTTATGTAGATTTTGAAAAATAACCTAGTATCCGTTAGTAAAGTCTTCTAGCATGTTTTGATTTTTAGTCAAGCGGTTCATTGCAAAAAATGCGCCTCCAACAATTCCTGCCTGATAAAAAGTATACAATAAAACACCTGATGATGTAGGATCAGACTTTGTGAAACTCAAGACAAGCATTGTAAAAAATACAAATGTTCCAACAAAAGTAATCACTCTATTTAAAAATCCAGTATTCATGCCAACAATGCGTTTAGTTGCACCAGCCATCAAGCCAATGCTTGTAATAATTAGAAAAGTTGCACCGCCATTGGCAGTGACGAAATTATTCATCCATGGAATTAGTCCATCATCTAGAATTGTCATATCTGGCATTATACTACCACCATTAATTGCAAAATTTACAGAGCTGAACATTCCACCGATAACAAAAAAGAACAAAAATATTTTTACAATTGATCTTTTAAATGGACTTCTAATTTCTGATGGCTTTACAGCTCGCTCAGTAATTCTCACACCATAAAGAAATCCTACAGCCATTGCAGGAGCAAACATCAAGTTGATAAGAATTGGAGATTCTTTGTTAATGGCCTCAATTTGAGGATGAAATATCAGAAATAGTAAAATTGCAAAAGTTGCTGCTGTTCCAAATAAGATTAGGCCCATGTGACTGCGAACGCTAGATTCTTCAAAATCATTCCAATTTGACATTTTCTAGTCTCAAAAGAAAATGATTAAAGAGCAAATCCAAAAATCATTTGCTCAAATTATCAATTCTGTTTACCCTTTTTTAGTAGAATCAGAGAGAAAAGTCATGAAAGGCGGAAAAACTCTGATAATTATCGGAGTAATTGTTGGATTCTTTGGATTTATTTTTCATCTCCAAGGACAATCAATTGTAGGGCCTGAATCATCATTTATGTATTCAAATCCAGACTGGATTACATACGGTATACAAATAATTGCTCTAGGAGCTGTTTTTTGTATTGCAGGGATTATTATTTTGAAAAGAAACTAGTGTGTCACACGTAGAGTGATAGTACTTCTGATTTTTTGCAATTTTCTTATTTTAGATGTGATAATTTCATTTATTTGTGAAGGCGAATCAGTTACAAATTCTGCTACAACATCATAACTGCCAAAAGTAATCAGACAACTTTTGATTTCAGGTATTTTTTTTAATTGGGAATAAAGTGATTGCTCTTCTCCGATTTCACAACTAATTAGCATGTATGCTTTTTCCAATTAAATCATTTTTTCTTAAAATCACATCAACTTAAAGACATCTAAGAAATCATACATGAAAAACTGATCTCAAAAACCAGCCACTATAGGATCTTCGGGTCGCATTATTTCCCGCAACAAAATGGTTGCAAAAGATCCACGCGATAATGAAAACTCTACTGTGTCTTGATGTGCAGAATAGTCCCAACAGTGAATCGCAGCTTGTCTAAATCCACCCTCACTACTAACCTCTTGCATTTCTTTGATAAAGAAATCTTTAGGAGAGATTTCTTCTTGTTGTAATATTTTGGAGATTTGGTAATCAAATCTTGTTTTTTTATAGTAAGAGTAACCAACAAAAGGTAATGCTAATTTTTGATCCATTCCTTTGATGTATTTTCCAATTATTCCTTTATCATCAAAACAAACATCACCAGATTGAGATTCAAACAATTCCTCACCATCTGAAAATGCAGAACTAAGTGATTGATTAAAAATGAAAGACTGGTATGCTTGAACATAAAATCTTCTCAAAGACACAGGAATTGCACGAATGGCCCTAATAGATTCACCATGATCTATCATTTCTTGCAATACAATTCTTTCAATATCCATTTGTGGTGGGACTTTGTCAAGATATTTTGAATAATTTGCCTTGTCAGAGAGTTTTTCTCGAATTTCATTATTTTCTTTAGAATCCAAAGTTGAAGTAAATGACAATATCAAATCAACTGCTTTATCAAAATCTCTCTGTAAAATAGCACGACCAATTAGGTGTGTGACTGGTCTTTTAGAGCCAAATCTTTGATAGCCATAGAAATTGAGAATTTTATCGTATTCTGTAAATGACTCTAGATTATTTTGAGATTGTGAAATCTTGATTTTAAAATGATTTCCAATCATATCTTTTTTGGATAATGGTTTTTTTACAAACCCTAGTTTTTCTAGAGAGTATTTGTCAGTTGAAAAATTCTCTATTGCGCCTCCTTTATTGCCAGCACAAACAAATTGTTCTGTAATAGCTGAAGCATCTTTTAGTCCAAGAGATTTTAGACGAAGTCCTTTTTTTCTAAAAATTCCAGACAAGGCATGATTGGTGTCAATTTTTTTCTTTTTTAATAAATAAACTGCATAGCCATTTTCTTCTTTTATAGAATTTTTAACTTTCTCAGAAATTAATTCAGTTACTTGAAAATCCTCAGGTTCTACTCTAATTTTTCCTCCAATTCCAGAAAATTTTGTACTGTAAACAGAAATTCCAATCTGAGAATCTAAATTAGATATCACACTATTGTCACTGTAACATATTTGCTAATTGCAACATCAGATAATTGTGCACCAAGTAAAATTTTGTAGGTGCCAGGTATTGCATCTTCTGAGACATTAATAGAAATAGAAATTGGTCGTGGTGCATCAGAATCTAATTGGAATGATTCAGGAGTGTTATCAATTAATGAAACATTAAGGAAATCATGAGTTGATGATAAAATCAGTGATACTCCCATCAAATCTTTTTGAGATAATGATGAAACTACAAAGTCAAATTCTTGTGAATCTCCAGGTGTAATCATCAAAGATTGAGAATCTAATTGTATCTCAACTGGGAGTGGAACTGTAGTGTCAACAACGCCAATATTGTTTTCTACCCATTCAGTAAACCAAATTTTTTCACCATCAACTGTGAAATCAAAGATTTGTGCAATCCCACAATCAGATATCATATTACCTGTTCCAGGATCACAATCAGCCCAGTATGGATTCTTTGAAGGTACATGATACTCTACAAGGGTTTGTAATTTTGGATCCATTACTGAGATATTGTTTGCAGTTTGCTCATTGAATATTATACGTCCTTGATCATCAGATTCTACCCAGTAAGGTCGAGAAATAGGAGTTTTTACTATTCCAGTTTGATTACCATATGTGCTTTGCATTGGTTCAGATGTAACATATTGAACAAATTCACTAGTAACGGGATTGAAATTAAAAAATGATGATGAAGTCGTATCTGCCAACCAGATTGTTCCATCACTTCCAACTACAGCACCATTAGGAGTAAGTAGTTGTACTGGAAGTGGATAAAGTTCAATGAAATCAAATAATGGAAGGAATTGTTGGTTTGAATTTGCAACAGAGTCTCTATATCCATTTTGATCAAACTTTACTAAAACTCCACCTTGTTGAAACAACCAATTTGTAAACCATACATTGTCATTTGCATCTACTGCAAAATCAGCAGTTACTGAATCATCTACTGGTGATGGAATACTAAGATAGTTGACATCTTCCCCTGATTGATTAGGATCTAGAAATGTTAGTTTGTTTCCTGTAAAATCATTAATTATAATTTGAGAGCCATCTATACGCAGCTTTTGTGGTAACGAATCTCCTTCTGAAGGATAAGACAATCTATCATATGTCTCATCAATTGTTGAAAATTTCCATACTGAATCATATGATTCATCTGTAAACCAGACAGAGCCATCAGGTGCATAATCAATACCCCACATCATAGAACGACCACCAGGTGGCCACATTGGATTATCATATTCATAAAATGTTTCAGTCTTTGGATCAAATTTTGCTACTTTGCCAGTATTAGTTTCTGTAAACCAAACATTTCCATCATAGTCAGATACAATTGCTAATGGATTTGTACATGGAGTAGGAATTGAATATTCTTTAACATAATTTGTAGACTTTGCATTACCTGTTCCACAAAATTGTGAGCGCTGCTCATCAGGGAAATTATCGGCAGGTGTTCCTGTAACAGTAACTTCTGTAGATTCATTTTCAGGATTAAACCCTGAAAATGCAATCATAATAGTTGATGAAAGTAAAATGAATCCAAAAAACGCAGTGACTATAACTCCTTTTTTCCTCATATTAGAAAAAATATTGAGCCTTGTTATATCTTATTCCAAGTAATAATTACAATAATTTAAGATCCCCAGTTATTTTATCAATCAAGTTTTCAGGAGCAGGACCAATTGAGATGCATGTTGTGGTGCCAGGGGCCAACTGAGTATGTCCAGCATCAGATACTTCAGACCAAGGCAGATTCAAATCAATTGCATGGCGTTTTACCTCTTGTAATTCCTTAATTCCTGAAACTTTAACGACTACTTTTTCTTGTCCTGCCCACCATTGCTGATACCATTCAGGGTGAGATTTTCTGACATGTTCTGCACCTAGCACACATGCATGCCCTACTTGAGCTGCAATCTTTCCTTT
>JAHELP010000019.1 GCA_024644105.1 Candidatus Nitrosopumilus sp.
TAGCTGCAGTCTTTTTCTTTGCTGGTCTCTTTTTAGCTGCAGTCTTTTTCTTTGCTGGTCTCTTTTTAGCTGCAGTCTTTTTCTTTGCTGGTCTCTTTTTAGCTGCAGTCTTTTTCTTTGCCAATAATTCTTTTAGTTTTATAGTTGCTTTATCCAAAGCATTTTGAACAGATGCTTCAGTTTTGGTTCTTCTTTCTAGTTCTTTGAGGAATTTTTGTGCTGCTTTACGACTTTCTGATTTGGTCTCACGCAAAGAAGGTTTTGATTGAGTTTGCTTTTGAATCTTGGAGACAATTTTTGATTTAATATTAGAAATATCCGAAACTTCGTCAGATATTTTTTTAGCAGTTTTTTGTCTATTTTTGATTTCTTCGGTTAATTCAGATACATGATCATTTAATGAGCGTAATCTAGCCTCAGCATTTTCTTTTTCTAGTGGATTTTCAGCAAATTCAATCTCCTGTTCAGCCTGTTCGATTGCTTCTTTTTCTTTGGCAAGTCTATCTTCTGCAGTTGCTACCAATCTCCCAATACTTTCCAATTGAGAGTTTTTTCGGGTAAGAACAGTAGAAACATCAGTAGATTCTTCTTTTTCAGATTCTATTTTTTTGTCAAGTGATTCTAAACCAGAAGAAGAACGTTTTTCAGCAGAACGGAATTCTTTGACTTGTTCTTCAGCTTTTTTACGTAATTTTGTTGCTTCTTGCTTCTTTTGTCGTAATTGAGTTACTAGTTTTTCTAATGATGCCAATGATTGAATCAAAACAAATTAGTCGCTTAAGTGTTGGACATGATGATGATTTGACTTTCATGTTAAGAAAATTAACTTAATTTGATCGCTAAAAATGATTTTTTAAAAAATATTAGTTAAGAGAAATTATCATTATCATGGAATTCCATCCAAAGGATTTGCCAATATCAAAAACTTATGATCTAAAAGATGAAAAAGAAGCAATGTCAGCAGTTGAGGACATGGTAAATTTAGGATTTAAAGGAAGAAGAGAAGGATTCAGGGTACTGATGCCAAAAGAATCAAAAGTTGCAAAAAGAATCGGTTATTCTGTAACAACAGGAATTACAACTGGACTAAGACAAAAAAATGAAGATCGAGATATAAAATATTGGACATATCATCATGATGAGAAACACTATGCATTGGTCTTAATTCACAGAGACAGTTTAACAGAGTTAGGTTTTTGATTTGTCAAAAATTTTGTAAAGTTTGGTTCTATTTGCCAGCACACCAGCTAACATCACACCGATTATAGAACCACCAATCACATCCATCGGATAATGCTCCAAAACATAGAGTCTGCTTAATGAAATTAGAATCGGATAAAGAAACATCAGATATGCCCCACGAGGGAATCTCTCAGATAGAGCAAAACCAAGAATGATTGCAAAAATCATTGATCTTGCTGCATGCCCAGAAGGAAATGATGCATCGTATCCACCTTCACAGAATAATGCAAAGGTATCCTTACTGACAGGCACTGGGAAGGCAGCAGATTCATAATCAAAATCAGGCCTATCTCTATCAACACCACATTTGACATAGCCAGTAAGAAGGGTGGAAATTACAATCAAAATCATCAGGGTAACTCCCACTCTTCGTGTTTTTGGAATTATCAAAACTAAAATTGCAAAACCTAACATCCACAATGCTTCACCACTTTCTGTAATGGATTGCATGATAAGATCCAGTGTAGGATTTCCAACATTTTCAGAAAAAAATAAGATAACACTTTGATCAAAACTTTCAGAAATTCCAAAATAGACAATTGCCGTAATAATTAGAAATAAAATTGTAAGCAGAACAAATGAACGAGACCTAATATCAAAAAGCCAATTTTGCAATTATTGAAACCTCAAACACGTGTCTTTTAATTTTTGTCAATAGATAAGTTTTGAAATGAAGATTAAGAAAATAAATCTGATCGACTCAAAGAATTTAACCAAGTGGGCAATAGACAAATCGTGAAGGTGCTCACACTAGATGATTTTGACCTAAAGGGCAAAACTGTTTTTTTGAGAGTGGACATGAATTGTCCAATAGATCCAGAAACACATGAAATATCAGGAACCAGAAGAATTGAAGAGGCAATTGAAACTCTAGATTCATTAAAAGAAGCCAAAGTGGTAATTGGATCACATCAAGGAAGAGTTGGAAATAACGAGTATACTGGAATGGATAAGCATGCCATAGTTCTTGAAAAATTAATGAATAGAAAAATAAAATATGTTGAAGATACAATTGGCGAAGCAGCACAAAATGCAATCAAAAATTTAGAAGAAGGAGATATTTTACTTTTAGATAATCTTAGATTGTGTGCAGAAGAAAATTATGAATTTACTCCAGAGAACGCAGCAAAAACAATTATGGTTTCTCGTTTATCAAAATTATTTGATCTTGTTGTATTAGATTCATTTCCCAGTGCTCATAGATCACACCCATCAATAGTTGGATTCCCACAAGTTCTTCCAGCTTGTGCTGGTAGAATTGTAGAAAGAGAGGTTAGAAATCTGGATGAAATAATGACAGTAGCCAAAGCACCGCACGTAATTGTTCTAGGAGGTTCAAAAATTCCAGATAGACTAGAGGCGATAAAATTATTGATTCAAAATGGTCGTGCCGACCACGTTTTATTGACAGGATTAATTGGAAATGTGTTCATGAGGGCACAAGCTAGAATCAAATCTCCATTAGGGATTAAACGTGAAGAAGAAGTCGTAGCGAAGGCACATTCATTGATAGGAGAATATCCAGATGTCTTTGCGACTCCTGTAGACATTGCAATTGACAAAGATGGTGAAAGAGTAGAGATGGATGTAAGAGAGATGGGTAAAGGAGATAAAATATTTGATTTAGGTCCAAAGACAGTAGAGTATTATTCAAAATTAATTTCAGGTGCGGGAACTGTATTTATCAGTGGACCTGCAGGATTTTTTGAAAAAGAAAATTTCAGTTATGGAACAAAGGCATTGTTAAATTCAGTTGCAAATTCAATGGCAACAACTATTGTAAGTGGAGGACATCTCACTACTGCACTAAAGCAGCAAGGGTTAGCTGATAAAATTAAGCATATCAGTACTGCTGGAGGAGCACTTGTGCTTTATCTTACAGGGGAAAAACTACCTATGATTAAAGCATTAGAAGAGGCTGCAATAAAATACAAATCTAAATAGAAGAATTACAAGAAGGGTTTGGACATTTTCTTTCTTCTGAAGGTCCCATATAGACATCATTGCCACATGCATTACAATGAAGTTTCTCTATTGGATCAAATAATTTTAGATATATCGTGGTAAAGTTCTGTGCAATATTTCTTGCTAGTCCAGAATCACATATTTCATTAAAAAAGGATTCAGTATCATCAATTATCCAAGAAGAATCAATATCGCCATTAGTTTTTAGGATTTCAAAAATATCATCATTTGTAAAATTAGTGTCAATGTCATTGTATTTTTCAAAGATGATTTTTCTAATTTGAAGTGCAATTGGAACTTTAGGAGTAAAATCACTCATGCTAGTACAGATTTGCTGCCTCTTCTTTTAGTTTATCCACATCATCAGATTCTTTTAGATTCTTGCCAATGTAGGTATAAAGAGCAGATTTTAGTACCTTCAGTGAAAGCAGTGCACATTTTATTCTGACTGCCTGTAGATGCTCAAGGCCTAATTCACTTAAAACATCATTCTTCTCAATTGCCCTTGCTTCTTCAAGTGTCTTGCCTTTAGTAATTTCAGTTAGCACTGAAGAGCATGCCATGCAGATTGCACATCCTTTTCCATGAAATTTAATATCAGTAACTTTGTTTTCATCAATTTTCATATCAATGTCAATACTATCTCCACATAATGGATTTGAATCATGGAAAGTTACATCATGGTTTTCAATTTCACCATAGTTGATGGGATTTCTTGAGTAATCAACGATCATCTCATGGTAAATGTCTGCATTACTACTCATAATTTGAACACCTTTGCCACAATATTTAATGAATTTACCAGAATATCAATGTCTTGTTTAGTATTGTAAATGTAAAAGCTGGCTCTTGATGTTGCAGCAACGTTTAGTCTTTCCATCAGTACTTGTGCACAATGATGACCAGATCTAACTGCGATTCCTTCTTCATCAATAATTTGGGCAACATCATGAGGATGAACATCTGCAAAATTAAATGATATAACACCACCACGTTTTGAAATATCTTTTGTTCCATAGATGTGAAGTCCTTTAACAGCAGATAATTTTTCTATAGCATATTTTGTTAATTCAACTTCATGCTCTCGAATGTTATCCATGCCAATTTTAGTAAGATAGTCAATTGCTGCACCTAGCCCTACAACATCTGCAATGTTTGGAGTACCTGCTTCAAATTTGTAAGGTAAATCATTCCATGTAGTTTCATATTTGTGAACTTCTCTAATCATGTCTCCGCCCCCATGGAAAGGAACCATAGTTTGCAAGACAGATTTTTTCACCCACAAGACACCAATCCCAGTAGGACCAAGCATCTTATGTCCAGAAAATGCAAAAAAGTCACATCCCAATTTTTCAAGATCCACTTTCATGTGAGGAACTGCTTGGGCACCATCAATTAGTGTAGGAACACCTGCTGCCTTACATTTTTCAATGATTTTTTCAGCATTTGTAATAGTTCCAAGAACATTTGACATTAAACTAAAAGTGACAAGTTTTACTTTGCCTGTTGCAAGTTGCTTATCAAGATCATCTAAAATTAATTCCCCATTGTCATCCATTCCAATGTATTCCAGTTTAGCTTTTTTCTCTTGAGTAAGAAGTTGCCAAGGTACAATGTTACTGTGATGTTCGTATTCTGTTGTAACAATAATGTCGCCTTCATTGATATGTGGTCTACCCCATGCATATGCAACTAAGTTAATTGCTTCAGTTGTACCCCTAACAAAGATTATTTCCTGACGATCTTTGATATTGACAAAGTTTGCAATTTTATCTCGTGTTGCTTCATATGCTTCTGTAGCTTCTTCAGCTAGTGCATAAACTGCGCGGTGAATATTTGCATTGTGGTTTTGATAGTAATCAGTAATAGAATCAATTACTTGGTTTGGTTTTTGTGTTGTTGATGCATTATCCAAATAGACCAGAGGTTTGTTGTCCCTAACTGTTCTTGTAAGAATTGGAAAATCCTTTCGGATATTTTCAAATAGTGTTTCTGAACTTTGCATATCTTAAATCTCCACGTAAATTTCCTTGTCATCTATTTTAACATTGTATATTTTAAGAGGAGTTTCTGCAGGAAGATTTTGCGGCTCCCCATTTACTAAATTAAAAACAGAAAGATGTAATGGACATCTTACACCTTCATCACTTAGGAATCCAGTTGAAAGGTCTGCATCAGCATGAGTGCAAATCAAATCAGTTGCATGGATTTTTCCTTTCAAATTAGCAATTAGGAGTTTTTTATCTTCGTGAACAAACCCAAAAAGTTGTCCTTCCTTTACCTGCTCTAAACTACAAGCTTTAACCCATTCGGACAAAATATCACCGATATTTGTAATGCTGTTCCATTTCAGAGTCTTCGTTGTATCGAGTCTCTTCAATTTCAACAAATTTGGCTAATTCTTCATCAGTGTTAATTGTAAGTTCTTTATTTTCCCATTTTGATTCAATAAGATATGCAATCCATGCTCGTACTTGGAAAGACATCTTTCTGGAAAGTGGTTCAAGGAAACCCTCAACAATAGTTCTCTCAGCTTCTTCATGACTAAGACAGCGTGTCTTCAAGTAGAATATTTGTTCTTCATCTATTTGTGCAACAGATGCAGAGTGAGTAGCTTTGACATCATTTGTAAAAATCTCCAATCCTGGAATAGCATCAGATTTTGCTTCTTTGTCTAGGAGAATTGAACGACCAGACAAAAATGAATTTGATTTGGCAGCATTTTCTTTAATTCGAATCATTCCTTTGAAAAGAGATTTTGATTTATTTCTTAAAATGGATTTTTCAACAACTCTGCCTTCAGTTGCAGGACTTTCATGGTTTACATTAGTTTGAATATCAAAAGATTGTTCGTTGTTTCCAAAAATTACTTCTGAATCATTGCATGATGCACCAGTACCGTTTAGAAAGTATTCGATTTTGTATCTAGATAGCATTGAACCAAACAGACCAGAGTACCAGTTTACTTTGGCATCTTGAGCCAAATCAGTTCGTCTAGTTGAAAATGCTACTGCATGCTGATCAATCATTTGTAAAGTTGTAATGTCTAGTTGTGCATTTGCACCAAGATTTGTGTTCATTAATTCAAGATATGCTTGTTGAGTTTGAATTCCTGGAGAGTATAATTCTTGAACAATTGTAGCTTTACTACTTTCATCTGCAAATATGATATTTCTTGAAATGGTAGAATGACCATCATCAGATAAACAAATCATGAAATGGATTGGTTTTTCTACAATCAAGTTTCGTGGAATGTGTATGAATATACCTGAATTAAAGGCAGCATTGTTTAATGCAGTAAATTTATCATCTTTAGATTTTGATGCATCTAGTGCTTTTTTTACCAATTCAGAATGATTTGTTATTGCATCAGCAATTGAGCAAATCACCAATCCTTTAGATTTTAAATCATCAGGTAGATTGATTTTGTGAATGTTTGTTCCAATTTGAATTATGGAAATTTCGTTTTCTAGTTCACCTAATCGTTTTGTGAGGAAACTAGGAATTGTTTGTGTAGTGGATGTTGAAAGAGATACTTTGTCAGGATCCATCTTTTTTGCATCAGTGTATTTGTTGTATAGTGGAGATAATTCAATTGGCAAGCTATCATAGATAGAAAGAGAACTTTTGCGGTATTCTTTTAGCCAATCGGGTTCATTTCGTGATGAGGAGATCTCATCAATGATGTTTGTATTTATTTTTGATAAAAGTTCTTGAGACATTGTTAATCAAAATTAGGTATTGGGAGTTTATCCCACAGAGTCATCCATCTCTAGTTTGATGAGTCTGTTTAATTCAACAGCGTATTCCATTGGCAATTCTTTTGTAAATGGTTCCATGAAACCATTAACAATTAGAGATAATGCTTCTTCTTCACTAAATCCTCTACTCATCAAGTAGAAAATTTGTTCATCACCAATTTTTCCAACAGTAGCCTCGTGAGTAATTGTTGCATCTTCTTGGTTGATTTCCATGTATGGATAAGTATCAGTTTTTGAGGTGTCATCCAATAGCAATGCATCACATCTTACAGTAGATTTTACGCCAGTGGCGCCTTTTGCTACATGTAACATTCCTCTGTAAGTTGAACGACCATCGAGTCTACTTACAGATTTTGATGTAACTTTGGAAGTAGTGTTTGGTGCAAGGTGAACCATTTTGGCTCCAGTATCTTGATGTTGTCCTTTACCTGCAAATGCAATAGATAGTGTTTCACCATAAGCTCTCTCGCCCAGTAGATATACTCCAGGGTACTTCATAGTTAGTTTACTACCAATGTTTCCATCAATCCATTCAACAGTTGCTCCTTCATGTGCATAAGCACGTTTTGTTACAAGATTGTAAACATCTGCACTCCAATTTTGAATTGTAGTGTATCTGAGTTTTGCATCTTTTAGTGCAACTAGTTCTACAACTGCAGAGTGTAGTGATTCTGAAGAATAGACAGGAGCAGTACAACCTTCAATGTAGTGTACTTCTGCACCTTCATCTACAATGATCAAAGTTCTTTCAAATTGACCTATGTTTTCTGCGTTAATTCTAAAGTATGCTTGTAATGGCATGTCAACTTTGACACCTGGTGGGACATAGATGAAAGAACCACCACTCCATACTGCACTGTTTAATGCTGCAAATTTGTTATCCTCTGGAGGAATAATTTTACCAAAGTATTTTTTGAAAATCTCTGGATGTTCATGAAGTGCTGCATCAGTATCCAAAAAGAGAACACCTTGTTTTGCCAAGTCTTCTCTAAGACTGTGATATACAACTTCAGATTCGTATTGTGCACCTACACCTGCTAAGAATTTCTTTTCAGCTTCTGGAATTCCTAGTTTGTCAAATGTGTTTTTGACATTTTCTGGAACATCATCCCAGTTCTTTTCTACTTTGTCAGATGCTTTTGCATAATAGTAAATATTTTGAAAATCAATTACACTAAGATCTCCACCCCAAGTTGGCATTGGTTTTTGCATGAAAATTTCATAAGAACGTAATCTGAAATCAAGCATCCATTGTGGCTCATTTTTCATTTTACTGATACTAATCACAGTTTCCTTAGACAGGCCTTTCTTGCTAAGGTGAACATACAGTTCTGTAGAGTCTTTAAAATCATATTTTGAATAATCCATATCTAGATTTTCAGCAGTCATGTCCATCATAACCCCGTTATATTATAAATACATGAGGAAAAATAGGCACAGCTAAATAGCTTCAGCTAAATCCCAAACTAGGCAGTCAAAGTGTTTTTCATTGCATCAAATGCACCGGCAACAGTATGAACTTCTGCAACAGTATTTTTTACACCAAATTTTTTCAATTCATCTGATGTGAAAGGGCCAATAGATACTACAGATAATTTTCCAAGGTTATCAAGCAAGGTTTCTTTATCATAATCCTTTGACATTATATCAAAGAAACCTCGAACAGAGGATGCGCTAGTAAACACTATCCCATCAACTTTATTTTGAGAAAATAATTCTCTAAATCCATTCCATTGTGTAGTATCCCTAAATGCGCAAACATCATACAAATGAATTTCCAATACATCAATTCCAATTTTGTTTAAGAGTTCCTTTAGAAATGGAGTAGATGCACCACTACGTGGAACAATTACTTTTTTGCCAACAGCATGAATTTTTGTGAATTCCTCACCTATACCAACTGATGAAAAAGTTGTAGGTTGATGATTTACTTTGATTCCCTCTGCTTCAAGAGCTTCAGTAGTCTTTGGACCTACAGACATTACAATAGTATTTGCAACTGCTAATTGTAATGACTCTATCTTTCCAACTTGTTTTGCAGTATCAAATAGTAATTTGACTGCCTTTGAGCTCATAAAAACAGAATAATCCGGATTGTATTTACTTACAGACTCTAAGAATTCATCAACAATTTTTTCTCCCTTGCTTACTAGTTCTATAGTAGGTAATGGAATTGCTGTTGCTCCATTCTGTTTAACAAGTCTAGTAAATCCAACTGCATCATCTTTTGAGCGAGTAATTGCTATAGTTTTTCCATTAATCATTATTTCCACCCAATAGTTTCAGACAAATCTACCACTTTGCCAATAATGATATTTGTTGGAGGAGTGATTTTGTTGTCTTTGACTTTTTTTGCAATATTTGTAACGGTACCCTTAATCATTTTTTGTTTTGGAGTAGTACCATTTTGAATTACAGCTACTGGAGTTTTTTTATCCATTCCTCCAGCGATTAATTGTTTACAAATAACATCTATTCTAGAAAGCCCCATCATGATTACAATAGTATCAACTGATTTTGCAAGATTCTTCCATTTGACAATCTCTTTTTTCTTTTCTGGATCTTCATGACCTGTAACAAAAACTACAGATGAGGCATGTTTTCTATGAGTTAGTGGAATGCCAGCATATGTTGCTGAACCAATTCCAGAAGTAATTCCTGGAACAATTTCATATTTTACTTTGTTTTCTTTAAGAAATTCTGCTTCTTCACCACCACGTCCAAAGATAATTGGATCTCCACCCTTTAGTCTAACAACATTTTTTTTGGATTTTGCATATTGTACCATCAAGTCATTTGTTGTGTTCTGGTGTGTTGTATCATCACCTACTGCACGACCTACATAGATTTTTTCAGCTTTTTTTGGAATCATGGAAATTATTTTTTTACTTACTAATCTATCATACAAAACAACATCTGCTTTTTCAAGTAATTCAACTGCACGTAATGTAATTAATTTACTATCTCCGGGCCCTGCACCAACAAGATACACTTTTCCAGTCATGACTTATTCCATTCCTCCACTTTTTCTCTCCAATTTAATGCAAGATCATTTACTCCTTTTGACCGTAGTTCTTCTCCCACAATTTTCCCCAAAGATGCAGGATCATTTTTTGTTCCAGTTTTGTTTACCTGAATAGATTTTTTGCCATCTACAGAAAACGCAGAGACAGTCAAAGTCATGTCGGTTCCCATAGATTTGGCATATGCACCCAATGGGAATCTACATCCTGAATCAACATAATCAGATAGTGACCGCTCTGCCTCAATTTCTAGACGTGAATCAGGATTTTCGATTTTTTTTAGCATCAAAATGGTTTGAGTATCATCAGCTCTTGCTACTATTGCAATAGCACCTTGACCTGGAGATGGAGCAAAGTCATCAATTGATAATACAGTATGTTTAACATCAACTCTTAATCTAGAGATTCCAGCTCGTGCAAGAACTATCGCATCATAGTCTCCTCCAGAAACTTTTTTAATTCTAGTTTCAATATTGCCACGGATTGGTTTTACCTTAACATCAGGACGTTTTCTTGAAACTTGAACTGCACGTCGTAATGAGCTTGTACCAATTACAGATCCTGCTTTGATAGTATCTAGTGTGGAACCATCTGATGAAATGAATACATCGTTTACTGCTTCACGTTTTGGGATAGATGCAATTACTAAATTTTCATCTAGTTCAGATGGAACATCCTTTAAACTATGTACTGCAAAATCTACTTCTTTTAGTGCAACTGCACGATCAACTTCTTTTTCAAAAATACCTTTTTGATCTATGGTAAATAGAGGTCTTGTATCAGTATCGCCCTTTGTAGTAATTGGTTTGATTTGATAATCACAATCAGGATTTACTTTTTTTAATTCAGATATCACCCAGTTAGTCTGTGCAACAGATAACTGACTTCCTCTAGCTCCTACTGTGTACTTCAATTTTTCACCGACTTTAATGCATAGTGATATGCATCCAGTGTTTTGTTAAGATCAGTTTGAGTGTGAGCATCAGATAGGAAAACAACTTCAAACTGAGAAGGAGCTAT
This sequence comes from Candidatus Nitrosopumilus sp., assembly GCA_024644105.1. GTDB lineage: Archaea > Thermoproteota > Nitrososphaeria > Nitrososphaerales > Nitrosopumilaceae > Nitrosopumilus. The sequence continues at coordinate 11,012 of JAHELP010000019.1, forward strand.
GAAAACTCCCTTTTTCAACAGAGCCCGAAACAGTTTTTGGAATTTCTTTGCATTTGCCTTTTTTGAGGTCTTGTAATCAACTACAGGTGTATTTGTAAAGAAAATCTGGAACATTGAGGCTGTAAAATTGATTTGATGTGGGATTTTCATGTCTGTTGCCATATCATCCAAGGCAGTAGAGAACAAAAGGTTGAATCTTTCAAGTTTTGAATATAGTTTGTTTTTGATTTTGTCAATTGTTTTGATTGAAGCAATAGCTGCACTTACTGAAATTGGATTACCTGCAAATGTACTTGCCTGGTAAACTTTACCTCCTGGAGAAAGCAAATCCATAATTTCTTTTTTGCCACCGACTGCAGATATTGTAAATCCATTGCTAAGAGCTTTGGCCATTGTAGTAATGTCAGGCTTTATTCCAAAATGCTCTTGTGCACCACCGGGTGCAACTCTAAATCCTGTAACTACTTCATCAAAAATTAACGGAATGTTATTTTCTTTCGTAATTTTTCTTAAATCAGAAAGAAAGTTCTTCTCAGGTAGAATTAAACCCATGTTAGCCAAGATTGGCTCTACGATAACTCCGGCAATGTCTTTATTTTTTCTAATTGTTTTTTGCAAATCTTCAATATTGTTATACTCTACAACCAAGGTATTTTTTGAAACCTCATCTAATCCACCATCAGAAACAGAAATTCCATTATGTGCAGAACCAGAACCTGCTTTTACCAAAACAGAATCATGTGCACCATGATAACATCCTTCAAATTTAATTATTTTTTTCTTTTTTGTAAAACCCCGTGCCAATCTAATTGCAGTCATTGTGGCCTCACCGCCAGTGTTCATCAATCTTACTTTGTCAACTGATGGAAAATTTTTAATAATTAATTTTGAGAGTTCAGTTTCAGATTCAGTAGGAGTACAGTATAACGTTCCTTTTGTAAGCTGAGTTGAAACAGACTTTATGATTTCTTTTCTTCTATGTCCTAAGAGCAGTGCACCATAACCATTGCAGAAATCAATGTAACGCTTATCATCAACATCCCAAATGTATGCACCATTTGCTTTTTTTGTAAAGAAAGGATATGGCTCAAAATACCGAACTGGGCTATTAACGCCTGAAGGGATTACTTTTTTTGCAATATTGAATAATTTCTTAGATTCAGACATCATTCAATGGTATTTTGGGTCATTATTATTCGTAATTTGCTGCTCTTTGTGCTTGGAATTTCTTTCTAAACAGAAATGCCGATATCGAGGTTCCAACAAAAGGGGCAGTCCAATAAAGCCACAGATTCTCAAAAGTTCCAGAGAGTAATGCAGGGGCTAGTGCTCTAGCAGGATTCATTGATGCGCCAGAAATGAATGCCAAAAACAAGATATCCAATCCCACTATACCACCGATTGCGACACCGCTGAATCCTCTCAAGCCTTTTGTATATACAACATAAAATATTACTGCCATTAGCATTGCTGAAGCCAAAACTTCGACTGGAAAAATAATAAAAATTGAAAAATCAAAGTTAGGAGCATTGGCGCCTAGATTTGCTTTATCACCAATGAATGTTAAAACAAAAATTGAACCCAGTATTGCACCAATTATTTCTGCTGAAAAATAGTAAACAATTTGGATTTTTGATATATGGCCTGTGATATAGTATCCAATTGTTACTGCAGGATTAAAATGTGCCAGGGATATTTTTCCAAAAGAGTACACACCGATTAGTAATGCAATAAATGGTGCAAGTGCTGCAAAAGGAATTCCTAGATTTCCATCAAAGACTTCTGCATCATATACAATTGAACCTGTTGCAAAAACTACAAGAATAAATGTCCCAACTAGTTCAACAGTAAAAATTTGTAAATTAGAATATACCATTTACTTACTCCTCTAAAGTTTTGATAAGCTTTTTTACTTCAGACTTTATGTTGTCTCGAATTACTCTAATTTCATCAATTGATTTTTCTTTTGGATCAGAGATATTCCAATCAAGGACATCTTTTACAAACAAAGAGGGGCAAGATTCTTTGTCCATACATCCCATGTTGACTTTGATGGAAGAATTTTTAATCATGGAATTAGACAACAATTTTGGTTGTTGATTCATCATGTCAATTCCAACTTCCTTCATCACTTGTATTACAATTGGGTTTAGTTCAGATGAAGGAGTGGTACCTGCACTAGAAACACTGAATTGTTTTGGAGCAAATTTTCTAAAAAATGCTTCTGCCATTTGACTCCTGCCTGCATTTTCTACGCATACAAATAGGATATTTTCAGGCATTTCTATAAAATCATATAAATACTAATTTATATAAATATTAATTGATATGAATGGAGTCAGTCTTTTAAAATGTATTTGTAATGAAACACGTTTTGAAATTTTGGAGATGTTACAAAAAAACAAAGAACTTTGTGTGAATGATTTTGTAGAAAAATTAGAAAAGGATCAACCTCTAGTCTCACATCATCTAAAGACACTAAAAAAATGTGGAATTGTCAAATCAAGAGACGAAGGAAAAAGAGCAATGTATGCAATTTCAAATAATCAATTATCAGAATTAATTTCTAATGTCACAAAAGCAAGTAAAAAGATTCCAATTTTGTGTTCAGATGATAAATGCTGCTAAAATTTTTCAGTTCTTACTACGCCCACATCACTAACATAAAGAACGATAGCAAAGTTTGCAAACAATGTTCTTGAGATTTCCTCTACAACATCGGAAAGTTTTTCCTCACGCATAATTACTTCAACTTTAACATTTTTTTCAGTTTTTAATCCTTGTCCACGAATTCCACGAGCGCCATTTCCATCAACCTCATAAGTTGTATATCCAGTGATATCATGTTTGCCTAAAATTTCAATGATATTTTTTTGAGCAAGAATTTCACAAGTAATTGTTAGTAGTTTAACGTTGTAGAGTTTCACAAGAATCCCTCAGTAATGTAATTGAATAAGTCTATCGTTCCTTCTCCAGTATGAACAAGTGTGGATATTGTAAACAGGATAGGTAGCGTGACAATGATATTGAATGGGAATGTTATCCCCAAGGCAGATGTTATGTATAGACTGGGTTTTGCTTCAGGAATTGCATGGCGTAAAACGGCAGGTGCAGCAATAAATGAAGCACTAGCCATTAGCAATCCAAACATGACAGCACCCCCTATACTTAATCCCAGCAAAGTTGAAACTAGAACGCCAACTATTCCATTGAATAGAGGTATGAGTATGGCAAAAGATGTAAGAAAAATACCTACTTTTCTAATATCATCTAGTCGTTGACCAGCAATTATTCCCATTTCAATCATGAAAATTACAATCGCCCCAGTAAACATATCATCAAATACAATCTTGATTGGTTGAAAACCATCCTCACCAATTATGTAACCAATTACAATACTGCCGAGCAGAATTACAATTGCTTTTCCTGTAATTGATTCATGTAATACTTTGGAGAGTTTTGTCTTTGTTTGGTTTAATCCAACATCAATATCTGAAGAGCCATCATTTGAGAAAGATTGTTTTTTCTGACGGATTTGTTTTGATACTGCCATATTTGTCATAAATATTGCTAAAATGAAAGCAAGTGGCTCTAATACAGCAAGTATTGCTGCAATATATCCTTCTGAAGTAACTCCTTGATTTTTCAAAAATGACAAACCAACAGAGAAATGTACAGCACCAACTGCACCATATGTAGATGCTAAAGCATATGAATCGAAAAGATTGAATTTTCCGAGTCTGCGTAAAATTTGATAATGATTTAATGTAAACAATAGTGATAAACCAATTGCAACCAACATTGGGATTAACATATTTTCAAATCCAGTATTTCTCATCTCTATTCCACCATGCAACCCAATTGCGGCAAGAAGATAGATTGGTAAGAATTCAGAAATTGCTTGAGGGATTTTTAAATCAGATTTTATTCTAGCCGCAATTATACCAAACAGAAAGAATAGAATTATCGGAGTAAGCAGGTTTGCCTGAATTAATTGTAATATGTCCATTTAATGTTTCAAAAAATTTTTGCTGAAATAAAAATCAAGGTATTATCAAAATCAAACAAATAGATGAATCAGATAAGTGAATCCAATTCCCATTAGTGCAGCACCCGGAATTGTGATAATCCAAGAGAATACTATTTGCCTGCTAACTTTCCACCTAACAGCACGTTTTCTTCTTGCAGCACCTGAGCCCATAATTGTTCCAGTAATAGCATGTGTTGTGCTGGCAGGAATTCCAAATACTGCAAATATTGCAAGCATTAGTCCACCACCAGTTTCTGCTGCAAACCCTTGGTAGGGTCGAAGTTTGGTAATTTTAATGCCAAGCGTTTTGATCACTTTGTATCCTCCAAAGAAAGTACCCAAACCCATAGCAGCTGCAGCAGCAAAAATTACCCATAATGGCATTTCAAGATCAGGAACCATACCTGCGGAAAATAGAATTAATACAATAATACCCATAGTTTTTTGTCCATCATTTGCTCCATGGGTTAAAGCAAACCAAGCGGAAGAAATTATTTGTAATTTACCAAACGTTTTGTTTACAGGTCCTGGTTTCCAACTTGCAAATACTGTAATTATCACAGTGGTTAGCAGTAAACCAAAGATTATACCACCAACTGGAGCGATGACAATTCCTGCAAATACTTTGGTTAATCCGCCATAAACTAATTTTTCAAATCCTAATCCTGCAATACCTGCACCCATTATTCCACCAACTAAAGAATGGCTGTTTGAAATAGGTAATCCGAAATAAGTACACAGAGTACTCCATCCAATTGCACCTGCCAATCCTCCTACAATCATGTAAACAGTAATGTCATCAGGACTGACTATTCCTTTGGCAATTGTAGTTGCAACTGCAACACCAAAAACAAAGGGTCCAATGAAATTCATTGCAGCAGACAAACCTACAGCATGAATGGGCTTTAGAACACGAGTTCCAATTACTGTAGCAACAGAATTTGCAGAATCATTAAATCCATTAACAAAATCAAAGATTAATGCAACAATAATTGCGCCTATTGCTATCTCTAACATTTAATCATCTCATGTATATTTTAGAACAATATCTTCAATGACATCTGCAACATCGACACATCTGTCTGATGCAGTTTCCATTGTTTCATAGATATCTTTTAGTTTAATGATTTTGATTGCATCATTACTTTCAAAGAGTTCTTTGATTGCCTCTCTGTACAAATCATCAACAACATGTTCAATATCACTTGTATTTCTACAATGTTCAATCATATCTTTGGGGTTTTTGATTCGTTGCAATTTTGAAATCATATACTCTACTTCTTTTGTGGCTTTGACCAGTTCATGAGCCATCTCAACAGTATATGCTGGAGGTGCGGTAATTTTATAGCTGTAAACTCGTGCGGCAATTCCATCCATAAAGTCAATTACATCATCGATTTTAGATGCAATTCTCTGCATATCCTCACGATCTAGAGGAGTGATGAATGTCTTGTTTAGTTCTGAAAAAATATCACGTGTTAATACATCTGCTTGAGTTTCAAGTTCATGAATTTTTTTTACTTGCTCTTCATTAGATAGATCTTCAAATAAAACCACTACGGCTTCGGAGGTTTCAACTGCTTTTTTTGCTAAATCATCTAGAATTTTTAATAGTTCTTTTTCGTTGGATTTTATCCATGATAGCCATTGTCCCATGATTCAATGGGAATATTTTGTAACATAAGACTAGTCAACATAATGTATATTGTTCTATATAGTAACGTGATCAAATTACATATTTAATTTTGATCGCAGTAAAAAATGATTTTAAAAATAAAGAAAATTAAGAAGCGTTAGTTTACTGTTTAGTAAATCCAGAGCGCCAGTCTTGTGTGTCTCTAAGATCTTTTGAGCTTGGAGTATTTGCTTTGTCTACTTTGAACATTGCATCATAAACAGGGTTGTTTGGATGATATCCTTGACATTCAAAGTCAAAAACATTTTCTAGTGCAAATTTATTTTTGACATAGCTTTCTTCTTTGTTTGTCTCTGTAGATACTTTGTAATCAATCACTCTACAATTTGCATAATTAAAGCCACGAATAGTATCAACACCTGAAACCAAATCAATATCAATATCAATCAATTCTTTGGATTGAGTTCCACCTACACCTTGAACAGTGCGTAGTTGATCCACATATTTGTAAAGCATTGGGTAATCACCTACAATACCTCGCAACTCTATTGTTGGGTAAGTGGCTTTATCTAGAATTGTTTCGTCTCCAGTGTCTTCAGTTGCAGTTAACACACTATTCTGTTTAAACATAGAGAATTCTATTTTTTCAATACCGCCGTTGAAAGTAAAAGTTGCAAAAGCACTCAAATCTTTGTCGGTGTTTTGAATAGGTTCTACATATTCATTGTACAGTTGAGTATAACTCCAACTTGGAGCATCGCCTCGAAGTGCATCATAGTTCATGTTTACTCCTTTCATACCTGAACAAGCAAACGTCAATTGATGAACTAGAGCAAACCCACTCTTTCCAATGAAACCCTCTTCTTTATCAGATTTAGTAGTTATTTGAGCATCAGATATTCTACAACTAGAATAATCAATACCTCTTAGTGTTGATTCACCGTTTGTAAATTCTGCCAAGATGTCAAATTTGATGTTTGATGCAGTTGAAAGTCCAGATACTTTTCGAGATTGTTCAATTGCATTATACAGTAACGGATAGTATTCTAAAACTCCCTCAACTTGAAATTCTGCAACAACATTATCAGAAGATTCTGCATAGCCAGAAATTATGTTAAAAACAGGGAATTGAATTTTTTCTATTCCATTTTCATATGTAAAAGTCAATGCAGACCTCATATTATTGGCAAAGTTAAATTCCGATTCTCCAAAATCAGTATTAGTTTTATCTCTACTCATTTCTATTGATGTGTTTGGGAAATTAACTCCACTACATACAAAATCTATTTTATCTACAATAGCAAATCCTACTTCTTTGAAATAACTTTCATAGTCATTTGAATCAAGTGTCTCTACCTGATAATTATCTATTCTACAATTGTTATAATCAAGAGTAAGTATTGATTCACCCTCTTTTACAAAATTTACATCAACATCAAAGTACTTGAGTTGATAATCATATGCTGCATTAGAAAATCTATACTTGTAGGATTCATCCATTGCTTTGTGTAATAATGGAGAATGTGTTACGGTTCCCTCTACAGAAAATGATGTTCCAGAATTACCTGCAAGATTTTCTCCCATTTCAAAAACAGGGAATTCATATGTTTCAACTCCATCTCTGAATGTAAATGTTAGAACAGGTGTAATTTCACCCACCATTTTGTACGTTCTACTTTCTTCAGCATATACATGTGAAATACCAAATGAAGTCAAAGCCAATAGTGCAACAACACTGAAAATTGCAATGTTTTTTGTATTTTTACAAGTCATTAATTTCAAAAATGAATCTTCACAGTATAAGCTGTATCATGGTTTTCTATTTGTAAAACATACTTGTAGATAGTGATAGTTACTCTATATAGTGAACTTTTACCCTTCGCAATTAATCAAAAGATCTTTGCTTGAATCAAGAAGGCATCGATCAAAATCCATACCACCATCAAGTACATCAGAACCTGAATTTGCATAAAGCAAATCACTTCCTGATTCACCCTTTAGAATATCATTTCCTGAATTTCCTTTAATGGTATCATTTCCCTCATCCCCAGAAATAATATCATCTCCATTTCCACCAAAAATACAATCATCTCCAAGACCACCATAAATTAGATCATTTCCAGCCATACCAAATATCAAATCATTTCCATCAGTTCCAGAAATCACATCATCCCCAGAAGTTCCTTCAATCAGATTGTATTCAGAATGATTTTGGCCACAAGCATTTACAGTGACTCTTTGGTAATCAGTTGAACTGTGTCCGGCATTATCAAAAGCTATCCAAATAATATTTGTGATACCAGGTTTGAATGCTTCTGGAGCATTATTAATGACGATTTTAATTCCACTAGCATCAGTTGCATTTGCGGCTCCCAAAAATATTGTAGTAAGATAATCTTCAGCTTCTACAACAATGGGAGCAGGTGCAAAAATTTCAGGCTTTATTTGATCTTTGGATGGAGGTCTAGTCTCTTTGGGGGCAATATAGTATGATTCTGTAGGTTGGACAAAAAATTCAGTTTCATAGGACTGAATTGAATGACTATGAGAATCTACCACTAGTAATTCACCATTAATTCCAATTGCCAATCCAGTAATATTTTCAAATGAATCTGGGTATGGGCCATTTTGTGCAGCTAGATTAAGAAGCAAATTAGAATTTTCAGAAAGATGTAATATTCTACCAGTGTTAGAATTTACAACAAACATGTCACCTAAAGGAGAAACGGTAATTGCTTCAGGTGCAAATACATAGTTTGGATGATAAAATGAAAATGATTCTAACAACTCACCATTAGAGTCAAATTTTTCAATTTTTCCATTACCCTTATCGGTTACAAAAATATTTCCATCCGAATCTGAATCAATTCCAATAACATTTAGAAATTGCCCAGGACCTAAACCACTGGAACCAAATGATGAAACAAATTCTCCACTAGTAGAAAATATTTGAATTCTTTGATTTCCTGTATCTACAACATATACAAGATTATTACTTACAGTAATTCCATTTGGATAGAAAAATTGCCCGTCAGCTGTTCCTTTTTTACCCCATGTTTGGATGAATTCCCCATCCAAAGAAAATTTTTGAACACGATTTAAATCACGATCTACAACAAAAACAGAATCATCACTAACTGCAATTCCAGAAGGATTGTAAAAGTCTCCTAATTGTTTTCCACTATTTCCCCAGTGGGTTAGATATTCTCCATTACTAGAGAATTTTTGGATACGCTTGTTTCCAAAATCAGTTACATAGATAGTGCCATCTTCACCAACTGCTACAAATTGAGGGTGTACAAAATTAGCAGGTTCTGTAGGCCCATGTTTTCCCCATTTATGGATAAAATCAGATTCCCCAGACCCAAAAGATGACTGGGCAAAGACATTAGCTAAAAGTAGTACAGAGATAGTCATTATGGTGTAAAGTAATTTCAACAATCATTCATGACAAAGTTAGAGAAACATAACCGGGGTTAGCTAATATTGTAAAAATTGTCAACTTTATCTTAAAATGGTTTGTTCACTTCACGCGTAAACATATAGCTAGCAAGGCCAACCATAGCTAGCACAAATGCCACTAAAATTCCAAGGC
>JAHELP010000059.1 GCA_024644105.1 Candidatus Nitrosopumilus sp.
GGTTTTTCTGTTCTAAGTTTAGCTTTAGATGCACAAACAGATATTGTTACCACTCAAAGAATGGTCTCTGATATTGAAATAAAAAAACAACAAGAAGAATTTGGGGTTTCAGTATCTACTGATGCAAATGATTTGCTTGATGTAAGTATTCATAATCAAGGACAAAACCCAGTTGAAATTACAAGTGTTTGGATTACAAACAAAACCTTGCCAGATCAGCCTGTAAAAAGATATGAAATTAATTTTGATGATGCTTTTGTACCCACTGGTTTTGTATCAAATGTTGTTTCTACACAAACACTAGAAATTACTCCAGACAAATATGATGTCAAAGTTATTTCCTCATATGGAACAATTAAAAAAGTTGAACTTGATACAAATGGAGGGGGTTCTAATGGCTTACGTGCTGAAATATTAGCTGATCCTCCTGATCCAGTAATTGGAAAAAATGTCACAACCGCAATGATTGTCACCAATACAGGAGATTTACCAATTTACAATGTATATCCTAATCCACTCAGTACTTCTACATCTGGAAGTGGAACTATTACAACTTCCTCCCCTAATCCATCTGGAGTTAGTACGTTGACTGGTGGTGCATCTGTAATGTTCACTTGGGATTCTCAAGTTACTGGAAATAGTGGTGATGTGTTATCTTTCTCATCTTATGCTATTGGGGATAGTGTGGCAAATAGTAATACTGCTTCTGATACTAGTCTCTTACGATTGGCAGGTGAAGGTGGTGGTAGCCCTGATCCTGATATTGTAAACGATGACTTACTTGCAAGACCTCAACTATTCTTCATAATTCCTTCATCTCATGGGAAATCTACTTCTACTGAATCAGTATGGGGAATAAATGTTGTAAATCCAATTAATGCTAACATGGAAGTTAGTAAATTGATAATTACTGCATTTGCTCCCGGCGCCAATAACAATGACAAGTTATTTGATAGGGGTGGAGGATCATGCAATTTTAATCCAATTTATCCAATTACTGGTGCAGATCCTAATTGGTCTTGTCCATCAGAAAATGCGTTAATGTGGAAAAGTTCTACTCCTGTAATCATACCTGCAAATTCTACTCAGGCATTTCTGACAAAAGTTGAACCTGGAAAGCCATCAGGGTCTGCATCTTTGGAATCTATTGTTGTTCAAGGCTCTGTTTTCACTACTTTAGGTTCATTTGGTAAATCTGGATATCAATCTACTATGTCTGGAACCACTTCATCACTTGTTAATGTATATTTGACAGATAACCTTGGTTCACCTAGATCTAGTAGTAATATTGAATCAACGAGATTGGCAATTGTCCCAAACAGTGTTCAAACTTTCAATGTTGTCTTTGCAGATATGGATGCTGATTCTGATACAACAATAAATTCTGGTGCAAGATTAATAATTAATGTTCCAAAAGATTGGACTGAAGTAACTGTTACATCTGATGATGGATTTAATGGGGTTCCACCTATCACAACATTTGGTGATGGCTCACACCAGATAGTTGGAGTGACTTCATCTGAGTTAGGTGATGGAAGTAATAATGTTGATAGTATCACTTTCACTGCTCGTGCTCCAAACGTTTCAGAAGATCAGCTAGATATTATGTATATTTTAGCTCAAGGGGAAACTGACTCTGCTTTTTCAATTGGTCCTTTAGCTGAAGTAGTACTTCAAGTTGATGGTTAACAAACTGTTCATTTCATTACACATACGCACATTCTGTTAGATTGTAGTCCATTTTGAACAAAGATCTCTTTAACATCTTTTTTAATTCTAAGAAATTCAGAAATGACAAAACTACAGTCAAAACAAAACAAGTTGACATCAAGAAGAGCAGTTGCTCCAGTTATTGCAACACTTCTTTTGGTAGCAATCGCAGTGGTTGGTGGAAGTATTGTCTTTGTGTTCTCACAAGGCTTTTTCAGTTCCGCTCAAATTAGTGGTTCACCAAACATCGAATCTCTAAAATTCACTGGCTATGATGCCTCTGATGGTACTACTCTATTAAACCATGATGGTACTGTCTTTGCAGCTGGAAACACTGCAGGAAATGGACTCATAGCAGGTGAGGTAGTATCTGTATATGTTCAAAGCAACAGTGTAGGTAAACTCACACTCAGTGAAGTAAGATTAGGTGGTACAGTATACAACTATACTAGTGCTGCACCTGCTAATGGAGACTTCCAAGTTCTTACTAGAGGACCTGGTACTATATTGACTGCATCTGCCGCAGAAGTTCAACCAGGACAACAAGTATCAATCATCATGACACTTGATGAAAACATCAAGGAAGGTAGAGATACTCAGTTGAAACTAACAACTGCAAACGGTGCTGTCTTTGTAGGAACAGTAATTGCAGGTCAACAAAGTGGATAACTCCACCCTTTTTTCCTTTTTATGAAAAAAAAACGGAGTAAAAAATGAAAAATGGAGAAAAAAAATGAACACAAAAAAACTAACCCTCTTCTTACTTGCTGCAACCATATTGTTTTCTGGAACTATAACTTCTGTTTCAGCGCAAAATTTGGAAGCATTATCAGATTATTCAATTAAATTAGCAATATCTCCATCTCATCTGGAAAGTGGAGTTTCTGAACATCCAGTTGGTTATATTTTTGTTCTAAGCAAATTTGGAGTGCCTATAACTTCTTCTTATGACGTCCCTATCCTTCTTAGTTCCGATGATCCTTCTATTGCATCTGTTCCAGACAAAATAATTTTAAAAGCAAATGAAGAATTTGCATCATTTCCTGTAACTACTGGTGACACATCTGGTTCTACTACAATCACCGCTAATCTTGATGGTAAGATTACATTCCAAAAAATTGATGTTGGTACTGATAAAACATATCTTCCCGATGATTTGATTTTAGAATTAAATCTTCCTACAAATAATATGCATGTAAATTCAAAAATGCCTTTTACCGTTTTTCTAAAAACTTCTGATGGTGTTATAGTAAGAGCACCAAATGATATTGATATCTTATTAGAGTATGATGGACTTTTGGCAACAACTGATTCCCAAATACTGACAATTAATTCAGGAAATTATTATGCATGGGGAACAATTGATGCACATGATAGAGTGGGAAATACATTCATTAGAGCAATTCATGAAGATTCTGGTCTTGATGTAGCTAAAAGTATCCAAATTTCATCTACCCTCCCAACTTCATTACAACTATCCATATTTCCAAAATTAATACCTGCTGAATTTGATAGAAGTTTGAATATTTTTGTAAGCGTTGTTGATTCTGATGGTAATCCGACAAAAACTCCAAATGACATCCCTCTTGATTTTTTCTCTAGCGAACAATATCCAATAGGTGAAAATCTAGATAAAATTAGTCAACAGATAGAAAAACCAATGATAAAAAAAGATCAATTCGGATACTTACTTCAACAGAAATACAGTTTACAGAACTTACTTGCAAATGATATTTTGATTGGAGTTAGCTCAGATGGATTTGGTACTGCTACTGACACGTTTCGTACTATAGGGGAATCTATTGAAATGGATCAAAGAAATCGACCTAGTGATTATAATTTTGATGATAAAAATTATGATACAACTGTATCTGTTTTTGGATTAGACAAAATCCCTAGTAATGCAACAGCATTTTTTACTTATCAATTATCGATGATTGAAGAAGATGAAGATGATGATGGATTTAGATCTGATGGTAAAGAGATCCGAATTCATCCTGACTGTTTACAAGAATCTGATGATTCTGGTGATGAAGATTCTGAAGAAATAACCCATAATACTGGATTGTCTCCTGAAGAAATTATTTTGCATAGTATAGATTGTTTAGAAGAAAATGAATTGTATCCCATTCAATCAAATGAAAATCAATATTCTGATGGTTTTGTTCAAAAAATTAATGTAATATCAAGTGATGTTCAGAAAGCTATCATAATTGATGGAGGAAAAATTTCCAGCTCATATTCTTATGGCACATCTGCAATTTCAACAGGTCAAAAAACAGGGCCAGTAAAAATTTCGGCATCAATTAATGGTGTAGGTACTGGTTCATTTACTACTGATGTCATTAACACTCTAGAACAAAAAGAAGTTAGATTATTTTCTCCTACTGGATACGATAACATCATTTTTGATCGTGATGGATTTTTTGATATGTTTTTGATCGCCCTTGATGCTAAAGAGCGTCCAAAAATTATGAAAGAAACTGGAAAGTATTTGATTACTCCTACAAATGGTTTAGTCGAAATTAAAAAAGATGATACTTTTACTTTTACTCAACTAAGAAGTGATTCTTTTGATATATCTGAATCAGAAACAAAAATTGTTCTTAATGTAGAACCCATTGGTGAAAATGCAAATTTGAATTTGGAAGGAAGTGCCACATTTAACACTAATCCGACATCTCAAATACAAATTTTAATGCCTGTAGAAAAAATGAATGCTGATCATCAAGAAAATATAGGAATTATACAACTGGTAGATTTCCAAGGAAATCCTATCATTCCAAAGTTTGATGTAAAATCAAAAATTGTATCTTCCAAGGACTCTGTTGTTCGTATACTTGAAGATGCAATAATTCCTGCAGGTTCATCATATGCCCCATTTAAAATTGAAACCACTGGTTCTGTAGGTAATGCTGTAATTACTGCAAGTGCAAAGGGAGTAAATGGAACATCTTTCTATATTGGAACTGCTTCTTCTCAATCTCAGTTAAAAATTTTCACAGGTGGATTAGATGCTGAAATTCCTGTTGATGAGCCAATAGAATTTAAATTATTCATAGATGATGAAAATGCAGATTCAGTTCCTGGCGCTTCAATTAAAATTAGTGCAAATTCTGAAGATGCGCTAATTACTCCCAACGTTGTTAGAACTGGTTCTGATGGTAGTGCAATTGTTAGTTTAACTGCATTCAAAGGCCCAGATATTTCATTTGAAATTATTGCAACAGCTGAAGGATATGCTGAAGGAAAGGATTCAT
>JAHELP010000060.1 GCA_024644105.1 Candidatus Nitrosopumilus sp.
GCAGGAACATATGATTACTATTGTATGGTTCATCCTTGGATGATTGGCATTGTAAATGTTAACTAGAGTGCTGTAACTATACTTCCTTGTTCAGATGATTCAAATTTGTAAATTTGTTCTACGTTAGAATCTTCAAAGATTTCAGCATCATGAGTGATAATTAGGAATTGCATTCTAGTTTCTGAATTAGATATGTCTGATAACTGAGATAATACTCCTACTAGTGATTTTTTTCTTTCTGCATCAAGATGAGTAGTAGGCTCATCAAGAATCATAAGGTTAAGATTTGATGCTCCAAGAAGACTAGCCATACCTAATCGTAATGCTAGTGCAACACTAACCTTCTCTCCTCCACTTAATGATTCCAATTCTAAAATTTCATTTTTAGAATAACATGCAATTGAGATGTCTCTTGTTTTTTCTGACAACAAAATTCTCTGAATTTTTGTATTTAACAATGTAAGATACTCTGATGCCTTGGCAGATATTGCATTTAATGCCCAAGATCTTAGGCTTGTTGCAACTGGTCCATCTCTGCTAAAAATATTTAATTGAATTTCGTTAAGATTTGTAGCATACTCTTTTACAATTTTTAATTCTGCAACTGCTTTTTCAATCACTTTTACTTGATCTTCTGCTTTAGATATTTTTTCTAATATTGCACCAATTTGTTGATCAACTTGAGATAAACTCATTTGTTTTTCATTAACTACTTTTTTTAGATTATTGAATTCTTGCTCATCAAACCCTTTAGATTCGTCTTCTAATTTCAAAATATTCTCAAATATCATTTTTGCATGAGAATCTATTGTTGATATTTCAAGTAAGCTACCATTTGATGTTAAAGGAATCTTTTGTTTCTTTGTTTTTACTTCTTCTTGAATTTCTATCAATTGGTCTTTATTTCTAATAGAATGTGCACGCAGTGTTGCTTCTGCATCCCTTGCATTTTGTAATTTTGTAGAAAATTCTTTTCTTTTATTTTTGTATATGATATTTTCTTTTTCTTTATCGATTATTTGATTTTCTAAAATTATAATTTCTTGTTGTAAGTGCTCTTCTTGAAATAATGGATTTAATTTGTCTACATTTGAATCACATACAGGACATTTGTCATCTTTTAATTGAAGCTTTGATGCTAGTAACAATTTTTCATTTAATGATATTTTTTGATTTGTCATTGTTTGAATTTTTGTTGTTGTATCCTCAAGCGCTTCCTCTACTTTTTTAATTTTAGATTCCAAATCCGTTTTAATTTCCACCTGCTCAAAGCAGTCTTTACAATCATGAATTTTACGCTCATTTTCACTAATTTCTTGCTGAATTTCATGAATCGCATCTTTTGCATATGCTAAAAGCTCCTTTTTCCGAAGTTCTAGCTGATTAATTTTGTCAATTTTTGGTGCTTCAATTTCAACTTTTTTTCTTAGTTCTTCTACTTCTTTTTTCAACTCCTCTTGTTTTAATTCTAGTATATTTTTTTCAGGTTTTGACTCTGAAATTTCTTTTTCACATCTTTCTAAATCTCTTAGTAGTATCTCAATATGTGTATCATCGTATCCTATTGTCTCTCTGATTTTTTCACGGAAATCTTTGTTTACCGTTTTCATTGACTCAGATGCGATATCTAGCTTGTCTATTCCGATAATTGCATTTAGCAATTCTTTAAATTCTTTTGGCTTTGCATTGATAATTGTGTTTAATTCACCCTGCTGAACAATTGATGCAATTTTTAATTTTTCAAAATCTAGACCAATCACTTTTTCAACTTCTTGTGTCATCGATTCTCCAAATTGCTTTCTTTCACCTGCTGCAATCTCTATACGATCATTATTTTTTATTTCTGCAAAAGTTGCAGCAAGTGTACCTTTACTATCAATTTTTCTAACTGATTCAAACTGCCTGTCATTTATGGAAAAACCAATTTTTGCAAATCCTTGATTTGAACCACGTTTAATCAAACCTTTATTTGATTTTCTTGTATGTTGCCCAAATAATGCAAATGTAATTGCATCAATTATGCTTGATTTTCCAGCTCCATTGTTACCAACAAAAACTGTTACTCCATTTCCAAATTCTAACTTAGTGCTTGAATGAGCTAAGAAATCTCCTAACTCAATTGATGTAATCATTTTTTGCTCTCCTTTTTGAATTTAGTAAAATTTTCATAAACTATTTGAGATGCTTCTTTAATTTCTCCAGATGCTAAAATGGGTAGCAATTCTTTAATGGCAAATTTTGCTGATTGTTCAGATCCTAATGCATTTACTGACAACCTATACATTTCATCATCGATGGCATTTGGTTTGTCTAGAAATACTGAGGAATCTGAAATCTGTTTTGTACTAATTCTCCAAAAGCATCTTAGAACAAGTGAATTTAGCCTGGCAATTTGTGCCTGAATATGGTCTGTTTCTATGTTTTCTCCTTGAATTTTTACTTCCACTATTGGTTTTTTTCCATCTGTCACAATTTTCTCAGAAATCTCATCTATGGTTTTAGATAGATGTTGAAATTCTGTTTTGAATGAAATTTGAGGTCTTGCGTCTACTTCAATCCAATTTGGTTCTGCCTCTTTTCCCGAAATATCTACTTCAAAGAATCCTTTTTTAGTCTCTTTAATTCCTTCACTTGTTGTTAATTCTAAAGAACCAGGATATGCTACAGGTCCACTAAGATGATTAAAATTTTTGATATCTTTATCATGAAGATGCCCCATTGCATAATATGTAAAATTAGTTGGAAGGTCTGTAGATTGCAATTCTCCTGCAAATTTATTAAATTCTGTTATTCCTTGATGTAAAACTAAAATTTTATGACCTGAATGATTTTTCACATTGTTGTCTATGTTGCAGAATTTTTCTTCAAATTGGGAAATTTCAGCTTTTCTAATTTTGTCAAAACCTGCTAAAAGTATTCCTTTGTATTCTAAAGGTTTACCTTGACCTATATATTTTGAAAATTCTAAGTTGTGATATACATATGGAATAGGTGTTGTTCTAATTCTACTGATGTCATGCTCTCCTAAAACAAAGAATGAATCAATGTTATTTTGTTTTAACCTCTTTAGTCCATTAGCCATTTGAATAATAGCTGTTCCATTTGGATTTGGAACATGAAAAATGTCTCCTGCAAAAATCACAAAATCTACATGATCTTTAATTGATGTATCTATTGATTGATTAAATACATCATAAACATCTTGTTCTCTTTCTTCTGAACCATATTGTACTAATCCCAAATGCGTATCTGAAATATGTGAAAATAACATTAGTCTAATAACAAATCTTTCTGTACTAATCCCTGTGTTGATTCTATTGCAATTTCTTTCATTTTATCTGCCTTTGACCATGCGTTAACTGCGCTCTGGTCTGCTCCCATAATCTTTTCTTTGACTTCTTCAACGTGAACTAAAGATGGAAGATTTGTCCACTGTCCAACAAGTACCGCATCACCTACGTTTAGTGATGTCAATTGAGCAATTAATTCACGACTAGTTGACTCTGTTGCTGAGGCTATTTGTCGTTGATCGTCTTCTTGTATGATCTTCATTATTGCAAATGACCCCATTTGACTGAGTACATTTAGATCAACACTTCTTGGTCTTTGTGACACAATACCTAAACCGAGACCGAATTTCCTTCCCTCTCTTGCAATTTTTGCTGCCCAGTATTTTGCACTAGTATCGTGATCTTTTGGAATAAACACATGAGCTTCTTCGATGATTACAAATATTGGTGAATTAAATCTAAAAATTCTTTCTCGTTTTGTTTTACCATGTCTTGCAATACTAGCATCTTTTCTATCTTTGAGTAATTGCTGTAAATAAAATGCAACAGCAACATTTGCTTGTTTTTCTGATAACTCTGAAATATTTAGAATATTGGTTCGCCCTTCTTTGATGAAACTAATTGGATCTCCCATATCAGGATCTAAAATATCTTCAAATCTTCTTTGTGCTTCATCAATAATATCTTGAACTCTATATGCTGAAGTTCTAATTTCTTTTAATTTCTTATCCTCTGAATTCACAATAAAGTCTACTTCGTTTTCTAATTTACTCCAAAATTCTTTTGATTCTTTTACATGCTTGGTAAATGCCATTCTTAAAACTCGTTGCTGAACATTTGCCCCATCTCTAATTTCAAGCACTTCTGATAGTTGATCTGCATCTAATAATCTTGGATTAATTTTTGCATCAATTACATTAATTCGTGGAATGTTTAGACTAGTGTAATCATTATGATAATCAAAAATTATTACGGTTCCTTTTAATTTTGAAATTTGTTTTGTTACTAGTGAAACTAAATTACTTTTACCCATTCCTGTCATAGCTAAAATCCCTAAATGTCTCGAAACAATTTTGTCTAAATTTACTTTAGCATCAATTGATTTATTTCGTAAAAGATTCCCAATACTAACCCATCCTTCTTTAGTAGGACTGAAAATTTCTTCTAGGTCTTCTTTGCTTGGTAAAGTGATTTCTGTGCCTGGAATCGGGGGGATTGCAGGTATTATTGACTGTCCCTTTCTTAGATTTTTTAAAAATCCTAAAATCCCAATATGAGCAGTAAACGTTTTGTCTCTTTTGTTAAGTTCTGCAATTTCTGTACTTTCAGATGCTTCATCAAAATTTTTAACATCTGTAAATGCAGCACTTGAAACTGCGGAACTTTCTACCAATCCTAAAATTTCCCCTTCATCTGAAGTGATTTTAATATATTCTCCTACAGAAAGTGCTCTTGAAGTTATTGCTGTAACAAATGTGGGTTTTGATTCACCAATTACAAAACCTAAACTCAACCTAATACCTCCCGTGAACCAATTTCATTACTCAATCCTAACAAACTTACCATCTTTCCAAGCTCTTTATCAGATATTTTACAGTTATTGTGTGCAAG
>JAHELP010000061.1:0-2052 GCA_024644105.1 Candidatus Nitrosopumilus sp.
ACCAATGAATCTAAAATAGAACTATGTCCAGTTTTGCCACTTCATTTACCAGCAGAAAAAACTAACGACCACATTTTTCTTCGTCTGGATGAATCAATCTTTGTAGATAAAAAATCAACAGTAAACGTTTTAGTTCAGTTTCCAATGGAGATTGGAATTTTTAAAATGAATTCAACTGATGGCTCAAAACAACTCTTTGATTGTTTTACTTGTGAGCCAATGCATTCTAGATTTGCTCTTTACGGAACCCCTGAAGTGGGACTTCTTTGTATGTATTCCAAGGTTAAGATTGTAGACAAGGATGGCGCTACTCCCTATATCTTCACAAAAATGAGAATTAAGATCACCAATGAACTAGAGCATGGTGTCTTTGTTGGAAAACTAGTATTCCCAATTACAAATCATACAATTTACTATTTAGAAAACTCATCTGAGGCTCATATTGATGATATCACATGTATAATTAAAGAAGATACCAACAAAGAAGTAATTGAAATAAAGAAACAGGAATTCTCCAACAAAGACAAGGACTGGAAGATTGTTTCATATTCAAATAAAGATGATGCGTCATTTGTAATGGATAAGGGGTTTGATTAGATGGCTCTAGAAATTCTTGATACTCAACTAATGGATGGATTGACCATTTGGGGATTACTCATAATTGGAATTCTTGTTTCTGTAGGAGTTATTGTTGCAAGAATTGCTCGTATGGTTTTTAAGAAAAAATTTGCACCAAACATGCCAGTTCATACGGCAAAGACTATGAACAAACTAATCTATTATGGCATAATCATAATTTTCCTTTTTGCAGCCACTGCAAGTCAAGGATTTGATATTGGAGGGCTTGTAGTAGGCGCCGGATTCCTTGGAATTGTAATTGGATTTGCAGCCC
Source organism: Candidatus Nitrosopumilus sp. (assembly GCA_024644105.1). Lineage (GTDB taxonomy): Archaea > Thermoproteota > Nitrososphaeria > Nitrososphaerales > Nitrosopumilaceae > Nitrosopumilus. The sequence goes on from JAHELP010000061.1 coordinate 893, forward strand.
AATCTGTTGTGTCTAACATGATATCCGGTGTTTTCATGTTGATTGAAAAGCCCGTTAAACAAGGAGACACAGTTGATGTAGTTGATGCTAACGTAACTGGAAAACTAATTGACATCAATACATTCTCATCGAAAATTCAACAATTTGATGGAACTGTAGTACGTATACCTAATGAAAAAATGTTCACATCCAATCTTCGTACGTTTAATTTATCTGAAGTACGTCGAAGTGAGGTAACCGTTGGAATTGGATATAATGAAAATATCGACAAAGCAATAGATGTCATCAAAAATGCAATTGAAAATAAAGTAGTTTATTCGTTAATGGAACCTGCCCCCCAGTTTTCAATTTCTGAACTTGCTGATAATAGTGTGAACATATTGATTCGTGTTTGGTATCCACGTGATGATTTACTTGAAGTAATGCCTAATCTACTCAAAGTAATCAAGAATGCTTTAGATGATGCTGAAATAGAAATTCCATTCCCTCAAAGAGTTGTTTGGGATGGAAAAGATTCATCTTAGATAATTATCACGTGGTATATCGTAAATTTTTAGCAAAAATTTTCCTGACTTGAATTAGTGTTTTGTTTTAGTGTCTATTTTGACCATGTTAAATTTGATTTGTGCATGTAATCTAGCTTACACTCTCTTATTCAAATAGAATCAGGTATGTTGTAATAATATGGAGGCAAAATATCCTGATGATGAGAAGCAACGTATTGAGGCGTTAACTTCTCTAAACATATTAGATACTCCTCCTGAAGAAAAATTTGATAGAATTACAAAGATTGCTCAAATAATTTTTGATGTTCCAATAGCACTTGTAAGTTTAGTTGATGAGAATCGGCAGTGGTTTAAATCTTGTATGGGTTTATCCGAAAGAGAAACTCCTCGTAGTATGTCGTTTTGTGCTCATGCAATTTTAAATAATGATGTAATGGTAATTGAGGATGCCACAAAAGATGAACGTTTTTCAGATAATCCACTCGTTACTGGTCCTCCATTGATAAAATTTTATGCAGGAAAACCACTTAGAGATCCTAACAATCACATGCTTGGGACATTGTGTATTATTGATACGGTTCCTAGAAAATTAAGTAAAGCTGATGCCCGAGTTTTATCTGATCTTGCTACTTGGGTAGAAAGTGAATTTTCATC
>JAHELP010000061.1:2152-4837 GCA_024644105.1 Candidatus Nitrosopumilus sp.
TTCTAATTGAAATAATTGATTCAGGACCTGGAATTCCTGAAGATGACCTTGAAAAAATCTTTGAGCCTCTTTTTACCTCTAAATCCACCGGAACTGGTTTGGGGTTGAATATTTGTAAATCCATTATAGAACAGCATAAAGGAACCATTTATGCACAAAATAACCCCACTACCTTTTGCATAGAACTACCCAAAGCATAATTTTTTCAAATCGGTAAAAATTACTCTTTTTTACTATAATTGAACAAGTGCGTCAACAGACTGTGCTGTCTGGATACGAAGGCATCACTATGACATGCTATGTCTGTGCCGCACTAAAAAATTAAAGATGATTTTGAGTTTTAAGGATGTGTTATTTTGATTAAAGTTGTGATAAAGTCAACTAGTTGATTTTATTCAGAACTAAACAAAATCCATTTTATAATAAATATCAAAAATTTTCTTTACACTCATGTACTCTTTTTGTAGCCTGAAAAAAGTACTGATGGAAAAATAATAAGATTCTGATATGTATCAAAATAATTCCATTCATTCTAAATTGTTTGTTACATATTTTTTCTTATTTTTTAGGAGCAAAGAATGAAATTTTTAATTTTTATGGGTATCATTGCAGTTTTTTCACCTCTTTTTGTTATGGCTTATGGTTTAACAAATCAAGAAGAAATACAATATCTGGATAATTCTATCTCTCTTTACAAAGAAAAAAAATATGATGAATCTATACTTGAATTAGATAAAATTTTAGAATTTGATCCAGAAAATGTTAATGCACTAAATAAAAAAGCCAATGTATTCCTAACTCAAGGCAAGTATGTAAATGCATTACAAAATTTTGAAAGGGCACATTCTATTGACCCAAAAAATTTAGAATCAATTAATGGAATAGGTTTTTCATATTATAATTTAGACCGATATGATGATGCAGTAGAGCAATTTGAAGATGTTTTAAAAAAAGATAGACGCAATATTGATGCATTAATTGGAAGTGGAAATGTGTTATTGAAATTAGATCAATACGATGATGCTATTTTATTTTTTAATATTGTTCTAAAAATTGATCCAAATAATATATCTGCATTAATTGGTAATGCTCAGGCACTATTATCTGTCAACCAACACAAATTATCTCTAAGCTTGTATGACAAAATACTTGAACTTGATTTAGGTAATATTGAAGCCCTAAATGGGAAAGGTCAAGTGTTTTTAGAATTAGAACAATATGAACAATCAAGAATTGCCTTTATGACTGCACAAGAAATAGATCCTGAAAATATTACTACATTACTAGGTCTAGCTGAACTGAATTTTATAGAAGAAAAGAATATCAAGTCGCAGAAAATTTACGAAAAAATTCTTGCCATTGATCCTGATAATACTCAAGCATTAATTGGAGAGGCATCTGTTCTTGTTCAATTGGGGCGATTTGATGATGCATTACAACATTTTGATGAAGCATTAGAAATTGATCCAAACAATCTAGATGCCCTAAATGGAAAAGATATGGTACTAAATGATAGAGTGAATGATTCACTTGACTTGATTCTTTTAATTACTATAATTGGAAGCGTTACTTCTGTTGTATCATTTTGTGTGGTATTGCTCAAGATAAAAGAAAATGCTGAATTAAAAACAAAATTGAATATATCTAATGAGCAAATTGAAGATTTAGTTGACAAAATGATGAAAACCATGGCTAAAACCAAATCAAATTGAATACTTTGGATTTTAATATGCAACAAATATGTAATCTAGTTATGACGTTTTCTCTCAGCCCTATTTTGACATCCAATATAACATCATTAAATTTAGAGAAACATAATTTGAGGAAATAAAAAATGAATCTTGAAAAAATTGAAAATTCATTCAAATCAACTAGGAACAAAAAATGCTCAGTTGCAAAAAAAGGAATGGTGGCATCTGCATTTCCTGATGCTACAAAAGCAGGAGTGGAGATGCTCAAAAAAGGTGGTAATGCAATTGATGCTGCCTGTGCAACTGCAATTGCATTAGGTGTTTGTGAGCCTCAAGCTTCTGGAATTGGAGGCCAATCTATGGCTATTATCCATATTAATGGAAAATCACACGCTATTGATGGTTCTAGTCGTTCCCCTTCATTAGCAAACTCTTCAGAATATGTGAGGAAAAAAAATCGAACTATTGGATACAAAGCAACAACTGTTCCAAGTACATTAGCTCTAGTGGGATTTTTGCATGAACGATTTGGTAGTCTAGAGTGGCAAAAAATTATTTCTCCTTCTATACGAATTGCAAAAAAAGGATACAAAATTACCCAACTTCAACATGACTTGCAAGTAAGAGAACTAGATAATTTCTTTTCAATTAAATCAAAATCAGGCGCAAAATATTTTCTAAAAGATGGACTGGTGCCATATGATGTAGGAGATAATTTTGTCCAAGAAGATCTAGCTGAAACATTGAGTGCAATTTCAGATTATGGTTATCAGGTTTTCTATCATGGTGAAATTGCAAAAAAAATTGCCCTTGATATGAAAAATAATCATGGATTGATTCAAGAAGAAGATCTATCGTATATTCCTGAACCAATCATTAGAAAACCAATTAGTAGAAAGTATAGACACGTATCTGTTGTAACAATTCCTCCGCCAGCAGCAGGCCGAACACTTTTACTCACACTAATGATGCTTAACCATTTACCATCAAAATT
>JAHELP010000062.1 GCA_024644105.1 Candidatus Nitrosopumilus sp.
ACTGATTCTATTTCTGGAACAAAATTTTCTGCAATTTGCTTATACGACTCTGACTCACTAATGTAATAATCAATTAAACTATCGATAAAATCTTTATTCTCTTTTGAAATTCCCATCTGTTTTTTCTTTATTTCCTAGTTTATTTAATTGTCTGATTAATCGTTTATTTATTGATAAATTATTTCCAAGTTGTTGTGGAAATTAGATTTTGATGAAGATTTTTTTCGAATATATGATTCTAAAAAACTCATAGCAGGATATTTTGATCCTGATTATGGTGATATTTTCCCAAAGGAGAATTCAGAAGAAATTATCGCATCAATGCTAAAAAACCACGAGAAAATTTCAGGTGGTATTATGATGGTTCCTCTAGTGAAATTCCAATTGTTTGATACTGATTTGGATACCTCTTTGGATAATGTAGAAACACAAGTGAATCGAGTAAATGAGCATTTGGAAAAATGGAAACGGTTCATATCTGATACTAAATTTACATCCCATTCAATTAGAATATCTCACACTGATCAAGATATGCTAACAATTACATTTCCAGTGAATTTCTCAAAACCAACTCCGCTTGAAAAAAACTCCCTAATGGAAGAACTCTTTGATATTTTAGAAAAATTAAAAAATTCTGGGCTGCTCTAAGCCAAATCATCTATGGTAAATGTTCTTTTTTCCATTTTTCAGCCTCATTAAAACAATTAAACCACTCAATTTCAATTTCATCTGAATCAAATTCATTTAAACTATTTTTGAATTTCACATCACATTTGTTTTTCATATTTTCTGAAATTTGAATAACTTTTTGTTTAAGGACATTATCTGTTGGTGTAAATTTACCTGCTTCATCAAATTCAACTATTCCTGCTTTGGCTAATTGAAATTCTACTAATCCTAAATTTTCATATTCATATGCTTCCTGAATTTGTGTATCTGATCTTACTTTAGCTGATTCATCTCCAGTTGAAATCCAATTAATGTACTCAATATCGCTCTGTAATTGAGTTTCAGATGAAATTTTAAATAATTCTACAGAACTTTCAAACAATTCTGGCGTTGCTAACTCATCATATCTGGAAATAATTTTTTGAAATTCATCTATATGTTTTTGATAGTATTCCAGCAACTCTTCTTTTGAAATATCCCCTTCATCCCATTTTATTTTTTCAGAATAAAATTTTGTTTGTAATTGTGCTACATCTTGTTGAATTTGAGCCAGCTCGTTTCCAAACTGAAATCCTTTCTGTTTAGTTTGATCTGCTGAATAGTTGTATGCAATAATTACACCAATTATGAGAATGGCAATTGCAGCAATTGAAATATTTTGTATTTTATTTTTTTTCAAAGATAATCGATATAGTTTCCATTTTCATCTAACTTTAATTCTATCACAAATTCAGTACCGCTGATAAAAGAATCATTTCGAGTTGTTCTAACTCTTCCTATGACTAATTCATAGGGCCAAATTTCTACTACAATTGAGCCTACTTTAGCTGTTGGAGTCTCTGTAATTTCCATGTCTTCGCGTTTGACACCATGTCTTTCTAGCATGTGGATGGAGTGGTCAAGTAATGGTTTTGGATTGTTATAATTTAGTACCCAAACTTTACCTTCATAATCAATTTTTTGCAATTTGAAACAATCCTAAATTTACTCATATAACAATTATTCGGGAACTATAACATTTAGTGTCATGGTACTAACTACCCTTGAGAGCTTTCTAATTGTTGCAATGACTTTTTCAAATTCATCCTGATCATTTGTCTGAATCTCTGCAATTACATCATATGCTCCAAAAGTTAGGTATGCGTTACTAATGTCTTGCATCTGCTTTAATTCATCTACGATATATTCTTCTGCCCCTAGATCACAATTTAATAAAATGAATCCTTTGTGCATTGGTTTATCTTACAATTATTACGTTGTTGGAGTCTTTAAGTTTTACAGTATTACCATCTACTACGTCCACCGTAGCTGTTTCTATTTCCATCTCTACTGCTTCTTCTTCTTCCCCCACGTTCATCTCTTGGATTCCCGCCTCTTGAACTACCATATCCACCAGAACGTCCTCCTCTAGAATAATTAGATCTTGATTGTCCACCATATCTTCTTGATGGTGTTTGTCTTTTTAGCGGATCTGGAATTGAAATTTGTATTCCCATTTCTTGATTTAAATCTGTTAGTGGAACTTTGATTTGTCGTTTAACTAAATTCCAATCTCCGACTGATGAATATGATACAAATGTAATTGCTCTTCCCTTTGCACCTGCTCTTGCAGTTCTTCCAATTCTGTGAAAGTATGCCATCTCTTGATTTGGTACATCATAATTAATCACTAATTCTACTCTTGGAACATCAATTCCTCTTGATGCTACATCAGTTGCTACCAAAATATCTGCTTTACCACTTCTGAATTTACCCATAGATTGTTCCCTTCTATGCTGTGACATGTCTCCTTCAATTGCAACTGCATTGAATTTTTCTTGATGCAGGAACTTTGCAACGTCTCTGGTTCTGTATTTTGTAGAACAAAAGACAATACTTTGCCCTTTAATTGGCTTGATAAAATCAATAAGATACTTGAATTTGTCTCTGTCTTTAATTACTAAATATGCTTGATCAATTCCTTCTCCACTAAGATCATCTGCATCTAGCAAGAATTGTTTTGGATTTTTTAGATATTCTTCAGATAATCTTAAAATTTCTGTTGGCATTGTTGCTGAAAACAATGACATTACTCTGTCTTCAGGGGCTAAATCTAAAATGAATGAAATATCATCTACAAATCCCATATCTAGCATTGTGTCGGCTTCATCAAGAACAATATGAGTAATATCTTTGAGTTCAATTGAACCTCTCTTGAGATGGTCAATTAGTCTTCCTGGGGTGGCCACAACTATTTCTACTCCTCTATGAAGGGCATCTAGTTGAATGCCCATTCCTTGTCCACCATATACTGTTGCTGTTCTGATTCCAGTATGCTTTCCAAACTTTTTAATTTCATCAGTAATCTGCATTGCAAGTTCTCTGGTAGGTGCCATGATCAAACCTTGAATGCCTTTCTTTGGTTGAATTTCTTGTAGCATTGATAAGGCAAATGCTGCTGTTTTTCCAGAACCTGTATGGGCCTGTCCTACAACATCTCGTCCTGATAATAATACTGGAATAACTGCTTCTTGAATTGGAAATGCTTCCTCAAAACCTTGATCTGTAATTCCTTTCAGCACATCGTCGCTTAATCCTAAATCTTGAAATTTTGTCATTTTATTTTTATCTCTTTGGCAATGACGAAAAAGCTCATTGCCCACTCGTCATTATTCTGATGCTTAATCCTGTTTGTGGTCTAATAAACGCTTGTTATTTTTTTATGCATCTAATTGAGCGTCAATAATTTTTTTAAAACTATCAAATGGTTGGGCTCCTTTCAATTCCACATATCCTATTTGATCATTTCCTATAAAAAATCCTGGTGTTCCAGATACTCCGTAATCTCTTCCATCATCAAGATCTTTTTTGATTTCTTCAATGTATTTACCACTAGTAAGACATGAATCAAATGATTCTTGATCTAGTTGCATGTCAGAAGCATATTGACTAAACAAAGATAACGCATCTACAGTTTCCACTCTGTTCCATTCATTTTGTTTTTCAAACAATACATCATGCATATCTTTAAAATTTCCTTGTTCATTTGCACATTCTGCAGCAACTGATGCTGGTAATGCATTAGGATGAATGCTTTGTATTGGAAAATCTCTGAAAACTAATTTGACTTTACCTTGTTCTATATACTCATCAAAAATTGCTGGCAGCGTTTGTGTGTGGAATCTTGCACAAAATGGACATTGAAAATCTGAAAATTCTACTATTGTAATTGGTGCATCAGGATTTCCAAAAAATGGATCATCATCTGCTGAAATTCTTACTGGTTCTGTTGGCTGATTTGTAGGTAGTTGATTTTGTAATAGTTTTAGTTCTAGTTTGGCAATTGCCTTGTCTAAATCATCCGTTGAAATTTGCTCAGAATTCAAACTTGAAGTGTATGAACCTGCAAAAAATGCTGCAACTCCAACTAGAACTATTATTCCGATGACTAATCCATTAAATGTTGATTTTTTAACTGAAATTTCTTCATTATTATTTTCATTAAAACTTGGTTCATCTGAACTCATTTTATTAAATCAAATCTTAGCTTACTTAATCGTATTGCCATGTCTGAGGATTCTATCTAAGAAATTAAAAAGCCAATGACGGGATCTGAACCCATGACCTATTGATTACAAATCAATTGCTCTACCAGGCTGAGCTACATTGGCACGAAGTAAAATGAAATTTTTGAAGGTTTAAAGTGTTACCTGTGGTTAATTTCAAAATAATTTTTATTCGAAAATCGCTAAATTCACCATCAGTTTATAATATTGCCACATTTTGATATTTGATATGAGATACATCGAACCTACTAGGGTCAAGGTTTTGATGATGATGTTTTTTGCTACAGGAATTATGGGCTTAATTATAGGATTAGTTATTGCCCCACCTTCTATGACTATGATGATCACTTTCATGGGTGTTATCAATATTGGATTGGGGGCTTTCTTCACATTCATCTATTTGACACAAATTAAAAAAGATCCTGATAAGAGAAAGAAAAAAAGGAAATCTAGTTAATCTTTAAAATAATTTTTAGAAATAATCTGCCTTTTACTACAATTAAAGTATAAATAATAATCCTCTTTCATCAATTCAGAAATGTTAGATTTAGTTGCAAAGAATTTGTTTCTTACAAAGGGTAAGGGAGTTCATGAAGACAGACTAACTAGTTTTGAAT
>JAHELP010000020.1:0-1824 GCA_024644105.1 Candidatus Nitrosopumilus sp.
CAACTGATCCTGGAATCTATTTGATGAAGGATTCAGATGGGACAATTATCTATATTGGAAAGGCTAAGAATTTAAAAAATAGAGTAAAATCATATTTTAATAAAAATCAAAACTACAAAACTCAAAAACTTGTAGAAAATATTGCTGATATTGAATTTGTTTTAACAGATAATGAAAGTGAAGCATTTCTTTTAGAATCTAATATGATCAAAAAATATCGTCCAAGATTTAACATTGAATTAAAAGATCAACAAAGATACACATATCTTAGAATTACTGATGAAAAATTCCCTAGATTACTAGTTTCAAGGCGAACAAGAGATGGAAAATTTTTGGGGAAAGGAAAAACTTTTGGGCCGTTCACTCAAGGTAGTTCAAAATTACTTACAATTGGTACATTAAGAAAAGCATTTCAAATTAGAATTTGTAAAACTCTTCCAAAAAAAGTCTGCTTGGAATATCATCTAGGAAATTGTGAAGGGCCTTGTGAATTCAAAGATGCTCAGGAAAGATACTCTAAACATGTTGCTTCATTACAAGATGTACTCAAAGGTAAGAATAAAACCAAAATTTTTACTAAAAAATTAGAAGAAGAAATGCAACAGGCTGCAGAATTACAGCAATTTGAGCGTGCAAAGGATATTCGTGATACTTTGATTAGGCTGGGAAGTCTTCAGACCAAACAAAAAATGGAGTATGTAGAGAATTCTGATGAAGAATATTTTGGCATAGGAATTCAAGAGCAATCAGCTACTGTCATGAATTTTAGAATGATAAATGGAGTGATTAGAGATAGTGACAAATTCTTTTTTGATTTGGTAGGTGATAATTCATTCTCAAATTTTCTATATCAATATTATTCAACTCATAAAATACCAAAATTTATTCTAGTTAGTAAGCTTCCTGAGAATAAACAATTACTGGAATCATTACTTTCTGAACAATCTGGGATTAAAGTTCAGATAATCTCTCCTGCCAAAGGGAAGAAAAAAGATATCATAAATTTAATTTTAAAAAATATTAAATTAATTCATTCTAAAGGAGGTGATCCTGGTTTAGTTGAATTAAAAGAAATTCTGAATTTACCTGTAATTCCTAATATTATAGAATGCTTTGATATTTCAAATCATGGTGAAGATTTTGCAGTAGGCTCTATGGCTAGATTTGTTGGGGGAATTCCAAATAAATCAGGATATAGAAAATTTAAAATTAAAACAATATCTGGACGTGATGATTTTGCAATGATTGGTGAAATAATAAAGCGTAGATATTACAGATTACTTGAAGAAAATTCTGAACTTCCTGATCTTATTGTCATTGATGGAGGTAAAGGTCAACTCTCTTCTGCAATGAAATCTCTAGAATCCCTTGGTCTGAATTTACCTTGTATCTCATTGGCAAAAGAAAATGAAGAAGTTTACTTACCAAAAAATAAAAATCCAATTGTAATTCCAAAATACAAATCTTCTTTGAAAATCTTACAGTATGCTAGAGATGAAACTCATAGATTTGGTGTTGCATACAACAGAACAATTAGGAAAAATAAAATAAAATAAGAAAAAAGGAAAAATTTTGGTTAGTTTACTGTGACACTACCGACCATCCAAGGATGAACCATACAGAAGTATTTGTAACTGCCTTTGTCATTAAATGTAAATGCATAAGTTGCATCTGCCATGACTAGACTACTATCAAATACGCCAGATGGACCATCAGCTGGACTACCACCTGTTACGGTATGTGCTGCTGTGTCTACATTTCTCCATTCTACAGTATCACCTGCTTTGATTGTAATTTTTTCTGGTATGTAGCATGCATTATTTT
>JAHELP010000020.1:1924-19109 GCA_024644105.1 Candidatus Nitrosopumilus sp.
TGCAAATGAGCTCTCACCAAGTAACTAATCGTTTTTGGTCTTAAGCTCTTTTGCATCTAGTATTTTTTTTGCAGAATTATCTACTTTTTCAATCATCACAAACTCCACATTTAATTTTCTTTGAGAAATTAATTGAAAGATAAATTTTTTTCTATTTTTTATAAATTCATCCTTTATTTCTAAATTAGTTGTAAGTTGCTCTAGCATAATTTTTTCATCAAGTTTTATTTTTACACTATCTTTATTTTTTATTTTAAAAATTCCAATTCCCCAAAATAATCCAACATGAAGTGAAATGTATTTTGATTGTAAATTAGAAATTTTATCTTTATACATTTCTACATGTTCTCTACTTTGTTCTGAAATTGAATTGCCTGTTTGAATTATCCATGAAATTCTTTGAGTATTTCCATCTAAATAAAAAACATGGTGCAATTGTCAACCAAAAAGGGGTCTTTTGTCTATATATTTTGAATACCCCACTTATGATCATAGATTGAAAGGTGTACGTATGTTAGAGTCCCACGCCTTCTTCTCAAAAATGGTGGATGAGTTGGTAGAATTCTCAGAATATGATCCAGAATTAGCAGATGGAATCAAATGGCTAGATGATCAGGCTCAGAAAAAGGGTATCACGTTTTATGATATGGTCTTTGAAGTGTTATACAAACATGATGTTAACTCTAAAGCTAAAGATTGGTTAAGCACAAGAAATTAAATTTATTTTCTCAAGTCTAATGTTTTGTATTCGCACCCTTCAGGTCCACAATATTTTCCAACATATGTCGCCTTTGGTCTATACAAAGCTGGTTTAGGTGCAGCCTCTGCAAATTTTTCTTCAATGATATGAGCTGCCCATCCTACTACACGTGCAATTGCAAAAATTGGAGTGTTAAGGTCCATTGGTATTTTTAGCATATAATATAATGATGCACTATACAAATCCACATTTGGATAAATGTCTCTTCCTTTTTGCTCCTTCATCTCTGAAATGGTTGTAGTTTCAATTTTCTCTGTAATGTCAAACCATGGGTCTTTAGTTTTATTTGCAAGTTTTCTAGAGAGTTCTTTTAACACTTGAGCTCTTGGATCATATGTTTTGTAAACTGCATGACCCATGCCCATTATTCTTTCACCCTTTGAAATTTCTGATTTAACCCATCCTTCTACTTTATTGATGTCTGCAATGTCTAGTAGCATTTTCATCACCTCTGTATTGGCACCTCCATGTAATTCACCACTTAGGGCACCAATTGCTGCACTACATGCTGAATACATATGTGCTCTAGTGGATGCAACTTGTCTGGCAGTAAATGTAGATGCATTAAAGGTATGATCAGCATGTAAAATTAAACAAACATCAAATATTTTTTCAACTTCAGGATCTGGTTTTTCTCCTGACATCATGTATAGGAAATTTGCTGCATGTCCTAGTGATGGATCTGGGTCTACAATTTCTAATCCGTTTCTAATTCTATTCCAACTTGCAATAATTGTAGGAACTTTGGCAATTAGATTAATTGCCTTCTCATAACTTGCTTCTTTATTTGCAAACTCTTCATCATAATATCCTGCAAGTGCTGCTACAAATGCCTGCAGCATATCCATTGGATCTGCGTCTTTCCTCCAATTGCCCATGTTTTTTTGCATTTGTTTTGGAATGAATCTGGCATCGATCAATTTTGCGTTAAATTCATCTAATTGCTGTCTATTTGGAAGATTATCATAAATTAACAAATACGCTGTTTCTTCAAATGTTGAATTTTTAGTTAGTTCTAAAATATCATATCCTCTGTAAATTAACTTGCCTCTTTCTCCGTCAATGTTTGAAATCTTTGTATCTGCTACTTCGATTCCACGCAAGCCTATGTTTTTCGTCTCCATGCTGAGCCTATGAGAATTCTTCTATTATATTTTCGCTAACATTGTGTCTATGAAGTTTAGTAATTAGTCTAATATGCCAACTTTCGGTCATAAATGAGAATTTTTAATCAAAAATTAATTGACTCCTAAAGAGCGTGAACATTTGAAAAAACTAGATGATCTGGTTCTAAATTCGTCATCTGATGAATTAAAAAAAATTCAAGAAATAGATCATCAAACTCAGTTGGAAGGATTATCATTTTATGATGTATACCTTGATTCTAGTTCTTTGGTAAATCAAAGTATCAAAAAACCATTTAGAAAATCATAGTTTTGTTTTCTTCATTTAAATGAGGGTTTGTGATTTTTACTTCTGTATTGGCAGCCCCTAAATCAAAAATCACTCCTAAAAAAATTACAAAGAAAATTCTTACCAAAAAGACAATTAAAAAAATAGCCCCTAAAAAAATTACCAAAAAAACTTCGGCTAAAAAGGCCCCTAAAAAAATTACCAAAAAAACTTCGGCTAAAAAGGCCCCTAAAAAAATTACCAAAAAAACTTCTGTAAAAAAAGTAACAAAACAAAAACGAACCAAAGTAATCTGTATTTCTCACAAAGAAGATTGTGATGGAATTAGTTCTGCTGCACTTATTCGCCAAGCTTTTGGAGGAGATGCAATTCTAGTTGATTATCCTGGACAAATGGAGGCACTAAATCAAGTAGTATTGGATGAGAAGTTAAAATCTTTATTTATCTGTGATTTGGGATTGAGCAAAAAAACACAAGATGAATTTATTGATATAATGAAAACCTTACGAAAAAATAAAGTTTCAGTTACGTACATTGATCACCATGATATTGATCCTAATGTTGTCAAAGCCTTAGAAAAAATTAAAGTGAAAGTAATTCATGACATAAACGAATGTACTACTGTACAAGTTTACAATGCCTACAAATCAAAACTAAATGATCATGCTTCCTTTGTTGCTACTTGTGCTGCAATTACTGATTATATGGAAGATAGACCAATTGGTTCCAAATTACTTCAAATCTATGACAGACAATTTGCTTTGATTAGTGCTACGGTAATGACTTACAATATTGTAGGACATCAAAAGGAACCTGACTATTTGTTATATTTGGTTGAAGAATTGGCAGAATCTAAATTCCCACATGATATTCCAAACACCTTTGAATTTGCTCAAATTCAAGTAGAGAAATTATCACAGATGATTGCCAAAGTTAAGAAAGGAATGAAAACAATGACAAAACTTGGTTATATGGAAATTTTAGATGCTGGTGCAAGTGGCGCTGTTAATTTTGTAATGGGATTGTCTGGAAAAGATGTGGGTGTTGCATACAAAGAGAGAGTTGATCATGGAATTTATGCAGTCTCAGTAAGAGGCTCTAAAAATTGCAAAGTTCACTTGGGCAAGATTGTAAATCTTTTAGCAACAAGTCTTGGAGGCTCTGGAGGTGGACATGATAAAGCATGTGGTGCAGTTGTTCCAAAACCAAAAATTAAACAATTCATTAAAGAATTAAATAAAAAAATTAAATAATCATTGTAAAAATCTAGGGATTTTTCTCACTAAATGTGATATGGATATTCGTCCAGGGCCCACAACAATAATTGTAAGAACTGCCGCTAGCATGATCAAATCCCATTCCCAACCCCCTTTGGAAACAAAAAATCCATTCTCCCATCTAATGTGAAATATTGCTCCAAGTAGTATTACTGCAAATACTGAACTGCTTATTCTAGTTAGAATTCCAATCACAAGTAAAACCCCTCCGATAAATTCTGCTAGTGCAATAGGTAATTGCATTTCAGGTGGAATTCCTATACTGATTAACCATTCCTGCCAACTGGGATCAAATTTCTTCAGACTATGTACTATGAAGATTGCACCAATAGAAGCTCTAATTCCCCAATGAGTAATGTCATGCATTATACTTTCTTTCAGATTTGCGTCTGTAATCATGGATACACGCTTTTGAAATTAATTAAAAGGATTTGTCCAAATTAAAAATAAAGTTGGAACAATTTTTTAATATTCTAAAGATTAAAAATATTCAAAATTGTATCTAAAGGTTCTTGCACCTCTATTGATAATCGGTATTGTAATTGTAGCATTTACAATTACTTTTCAAAATAATGCTGATGAAAATACTTTTTCTGTGCCTGAATCATCATTTGAAATGAATTCTGAACATCTAGAATCAAAAATTATGGAAACAAATGGCATTAAGCATAGTATTCCTCTTGACAAAATTAAGAGTGGTGGACCTCCAAAAGATGGAATACCTTCTATTGATAATCCTAAATTTGCAGAGATGCAAGATTCTAGTTTTATGTCTGATAGTGATACGGTGATTGGATTAGAGATAAATGGAGAATCTAAAGCATATCCTCTCTTTATTCTAGTTTGGCATGAAATTGTTAATGATAAAGTTGGTAGTGTACCCGTATCTGTTACGTATTGTCCATTATGTTATACCAATCAAGTCTTTGAAAGAATAATTGATGGACAGGAAGTAGAATTTGGAACATCAGGAAAGTTATACAATAGTAATTTGTTGATGTATGACAGATATACCGAATCTTATTGGAGTCAAGCTTTAGGTACTGCAGTAAAAGGAGAATTAACTGGATATCAATTAAATTTAATTCCATTTGATGTGATTACTTGGGGTGATTGGAAGAAGCTTTACCCTGAAACCAAAGTTCTAACTACTGATACTGGATACATTCGATCTTATACTACAGATCCTTATGGAAATTACTATACTGAACCACGAATAATGTTTCCTGTAGAACACTCAGATGACCGATTACATCCAAAAGAAATTATCATTGGATTTCATCTAGATGATGTCCACAAAGCATACAAACAAAATGACATTGAATCTAACATAATCATTAATGATACTATAGGGGAAACCCCTATAATGTTGGTTTCGTTATTTTCTGAAAATTCTCGTTCTTTTGTCAGGGATATCAATGATGATGTCTTGGATTTTTTTTATAAAGATGGTAAAATCTATGACTCTCAAACAAATTCTGAATGGACATATGATGGATTATCTATATCCGGTGTATACCAAGGTGAACAACTGAAAAGACTTCCCATTGAGCCTGGGTTTTGGTTTGAATGGGTAGCATTTCATCCTCAAACCTTAGTTTTTGGTAGTCAATGATGAATCCTATTCAAAAGGCAATTTTGGGTGGAATTCTTACTGTATTTGTATATCTATTAGTTGTTGTAATAACTACTCCTGCTTTGGAACCTCTTGCAGCAATTAATGCAGCATTCCAACTAAACTCTGTTGTAATTTTTGGTATGGGTATTGGAATCAGTTTACAGCTATTTCTATCTGAAAAAAGTAAATTGCTGGGATGTAAGCTATCTATCAAGAAAAAAGCTTTTGGAGGAAACAGTGGAAGCACAGCTGCAACTTCTTTTTTTTCATTTTTCTCTCTAGTGCCACTTGGTTGCTGTGGATGGTGGTTATACGTCCTATCTTTACTTCCAAGTGTTATTGGGACAGGTGTTTCAGCAATTTTGATAGAGTATAGTCAAGTTTTATCATATGTTGGTTTAGTTATTATTTTTGGATTTGCAGGACTAACTGCATACAAACTTAGAAGAGAAATTAAATTATCAAATACTGTTTAATCTATTTTAATTGAAAATGTAAAAAAATCGCCCTTGCTTTTACTAAGAAATTTTGCCATTTTAGCCATAAATCCATATTTTTCATCTCTCCATTTTACAACATTTGGTGTTTCTTTCTCTGATAATATTTCAGCAGTACCTGAAAACCACTCTCCTGTTATCTTTCCTCTAATGGTACAAAGTGCAAATTTTACTTGTAAATTATTTTTAAGACGTTTTACTTTTCCAGTTTTGCTTCTTGTGACTACATAAATTAAATTATTTTTAACAACAAACCATACTGGTGTTTTTACTGGTTCGCCATTTTTTCTATATGTTTCAAGGGAAATGTATTTTTCAGATTTTATTTCATCTAAACTAACCATGATATAGTATTACTACTCTTGAATTAAAATCTAGGCAATATTGCAAGTTTAGATTTTGCAGAAACAATTATGATTGAAATAATTGAAATTGCTAAAACTAATGATGCAATTACTCCAAATTCAGGCACAACAACTCCGTCTTTAATTTCAACTTGAATAGATTCTTTATGCTCTGATGCAGACCCTTGGTTGGCAGTTATTTTATACATTCCATCTTCTTTCCACATGGGACCTCCTGTCTTTATTTCAGCATCAAAATTTCCATTAATTCTTGGCGTTACTTGCGCAATTGTTACTAGGTTGCCTCCTGGTGAATTTACAATTATTGTAATGTCTGAACCTCTAAAACTTGTATTCCCTTTAATTGATATGACATCTGAACCATTTATTGCATCAGCTGATAAATTAATTCCACTTGAAATTATAGGTGTTTCATTTATCTCCATTTCTTGTTGAGCTGTTTCCGGGATTGAATTTCTTGGAAGTTCTTGGGTTGTCACTGTAAATTGTGTAGATGCTGTAATTTCTGAATCTTCATGACTTGCAGTAATCAGATACGTTCCTTGACTGAAACTAGGAATAGGCGGATTTAATAATTTTTTAAATTCACCATTCTCGCCAATTGCTACTTGTGGAGCAAAAATCAGTGCTCCATCAGGACCAATCACTCTAAGTTTTATTGGTTTAAATTCAGACACATCAGTAATTTTACCTGATACCCATATCGAATCTAAAGCTTTGATTTTTTCTGAAGATACGTGTAATTCTAAAGTTGGTTCTGCAAATACTGATGTTGAAAACATTCCTATTAACACAAAACCAAATAATGCAATCTTTAGCATTATTACTGTTGAAGCAAAACTGTATATGAATGATTTCTAATATTGTGTGGTAATCTTCTTAACCTTTTGTTATTTGCAATGCTATTTTTTCTAAGTAAATTCTAATTTGAAAATTCTACAATAGCATCAATTTCTGTCATTGAGTCTAATGGTAAGCATGCTACACCTACTGCTACTCTTGCATGCTTGCCTTTATCACCAAATAATTCAAAAAATAAATCTGATGCAGGATTTATCACTTTTGGGTGCTGTGTAAATTCTGGCATAGAATTTACAAATCCTGATAGTTTTACTATTTTCGTAACTTTATCCAAATCTCCCAATTCTCGTTTTATCTGTGCCAAAAGATTGATTGCGCACATTCTGGCTGATTTTTGAGCAACCTCCAAGTTCTCGTTTGAAACTTTACCTGTGAACACTACTTTTCCTTCCTCCATTGGAATTTGACCAGAAATGAATAGTAAATTCCCTGTTTTAATTGCAGGAACATAGGAACCTGCAGGTGTTGGTGGATTTGGTAGTTTAATGCCTAACGAATCAAGTTTTTCTTCAATCAAGACTATCATGTTATTTTTTTACGTGATTTTAGTTTTTACTATTTCACTTAACTGAGAATTATAACTGAATGTGATGTTGTATATATGAAAAAATCAAATAGAAATTGTTACTGGGGACACTATGATGAGGATCTAGTAAGTGTCTCTAGTAACATATGATAACTTTCCTCTATATCTTAAGATGTCCTGATTTTGGAATCCTGTTGCTAAAATCCCTTTGTAGCAATATTCTTTCCTGAGTTTTTCTACCTTCTAACAGTTTTTGATTAGTTTCATCCATGAATTCATTAATCTCTTTGAAACAATTCTTTAATTCTTTTTTTAATTCCAAATCGTCAGTATTTTCTTTAGACCATAGGATTGATGATGCTAATTCAAACATACTTGCCATATTTTCTAATAATATTGCATATTCAGTTTTTGTATATTTGCTAAATTTGAATGAATTCAGATCTTTAGATATGTCCAAAAATATTTTTTTATTTTCTAATTTTTTTAATGATGTTTTTATTTTTGATTCATATGAAAACATTATGTTGTTGATAAAACCAATATTTTCTTCAAGAGAATGATGATAATTTCTTACATAATATGCATCATTTTTGTATCCATGTTTTTTGATGTGGCCTAACACTTCCATTTTTTTTAATATTTCTTTTAATTTGGATCTGTTGAATCTTTTTTTGTTATTCAGACAAGTTTCCCATAAATCTCCGAAATAGTTTTTTTCATTTTTCATGCATTCTAAAATATAATCAATGGAAATCATTTGCATGTCAATTTATCTGATTGGGAATTATTTATTGGTATGATTTGCAGTTGATTCTAGACGTGAGATTAATCAGATTTTTCTTTCAAATCAAAAATGCTCTCATAAACTATCAAATTTTGAGTATTTTGTACAAGTTTCTTACCTAGTATTGTAATGAGCATTAAATTTCTTATATTAAATTAGACTATGCTGTTTCATGATGAAGAATTAGATGAAGAAGAATTGAACAAGTGTTTTGCTAAATTAGATCCTAAAACAATTGAATTACTCAAAAAGGAATATTGTCATGAATGATGGAGAAAAAATAGCCATAAAAATTTCTGGACATATTGCCAAAAATCTTCTAGGGAATACTCCATTTCAAAATACTTCTGACTTTATTTCATATATTGCATATAAAGAAAGCCAGAAAAAAATCTAAAATGTATTCTTTTGTTGTAAATGATTGTGTTTTTTAGAATCAGTTTTTGGATATTTTGATGTGTATTTTTTCTCCTCTATTGGAGTTATTTTGATACACTGTTCTAGTTTTGTAGCCTTGTTTTTGCAGACATCCATCCAGTATTGATACCCATGGTAATGAGTGTCCACTGTTTAGCTTTGATTCTACTGTGATATTTTTTGTATTTGCCTCAAAATTCACATGACCTGAACAAGTAATTTGCATTACTGCATCCATCATATCGATCACATCATCAAGTGTTTTTGTTTTTAGAGAAATTCCGCTCTTTTCTAAAAGTTTGAACATGTCTGTATCTGATTTTTTTGATACCATTGAAGAAGTTAAGATATGCATTAGCCCTGATTCGTTAACTGTTTTAATAATTTTGTAAATCTCTTGTGCCTCTGCCTTTGTCATGTCTGCAAGAGCCTTGGTTTTAGTAGCATTCTTCCAAATATTTGAAAATATTTTTTCTTGGTTCACTCCAAGAATATCAGTTGATGAAAATACTGCACCTTTTCCATTTTCATTATTTACCATTAGCAGTTCAGTCTCATCAAATATGAAACAATTCTGTGTTATCTCTGATGCCCTAATTTCAACTTCATCTGGAATTGCCCTAAATGATTCAGAACAAATCTGTGCAGGTGACACAAGAACTTTGACGTCTAAATTACGACGTAAGACTGATAATAATTGCTCTTTACATTCACCCAATAATCCAAAACCCCATTGGTCTGTCATTATTTTGATTGATGACTTTGAACCTTCAATCATTGTTTGTAATTGTGATAAAACATTATTTGCACTCAAATGAAAATATCTTTTTTCTTCTGAACCCCTTGATTTTCTACTTTCTTCACTTGCTTTTTTTAGATTAGAAATTAGTGTATTCATTGCATTTACTTTATTGATTTGCTCATGAATTATTCCGTCAAAGGCATCTTCTGGAGCAATTGCTGTACACATTATTGGCTTACTTTTAGAAATAATTACTAGCTTCTTATTTTCTAGTTTCAGTAAAGTTGGATAAATCTTCGTCCTTGGAATTTCTGAATAATATGCTAATTCACTTGCTGAAATAGTGCCTTTGGCAATCAAGGCAACATATGCCTGTGCTTCATATTTGCTTAATCCAAATTCTTCTAAACTTACTGTTAAAACGTGCTCATTTACCATGATTATTGTTGATTTGTTATTAGGTAAAATTGAGAGCTAAATTCCTTTACACAAATACTCAAAAAAAATCAAAATTGTATCTACAGATGTGTGTAACTGTGGTTACTAAATTATTTGATACACTGTCCTGATATACAAAATCTAGAATTGCTATTTGGTATGATGGTAAAATATGGTGACAATTCATTAGAAATTGAAAATATTTCTCATTCTGTAACGCTTGTTCCACGTTTACAATATTCTATAAATTTACTAGATGAGATAATTGATGGCCTACAAGACAAGCAATCAAAATTAAAAGAAACAAACAAAGAACTAGTAAATGATTTTGATGAATCTGATAAAACTCATGTAGATTCCTTAAAGCTAGAATGGCTAGTAACTTATTGCATGGAAATCCTTTTTGATGTGAAGAGGAATATGAAACTTATTTCAAATGTAGGTAGTATCCCTGAAATTTTACCCCATTCAATTCCTATGGTTAGAACAGTAAGCGCTCAATTATTTGGAATTATTCCAAGCAGTAGCCGAAAACTATCTGAAATATCTGTCCATTTAGGTAGTATTGTACTTGATTCAGCCGCTCTTACCACGGCAAGATTTGATTTTAGTCAGTCAAATTACAAATCCTCAACTTCACTTAATGAAGTAAAATTGATGGTGGACTCTAAATTAAATAAGCAGTACCCTAATCTTGATTTTTTCAAACTATGCAATACTTGAGATGTTAAACCAAAAACGAGATTTTTCAAAGGATATAGAGCGAATTAGAGCCATATCTTCAAAAATTGACAAAAAATTATCTGAGGTTAAATTTTCTGATGATTCAAAAATTGACAAACTATCTTTAGAAGAATTACAGGATTTAGATAAAATTGTTGGAATTGCTGATTTCATGATGTGTAAATATGCTGATAAGAAAGAAATGCGCTCAATTTTAAAACATTTTACTTCAATAATTACTGAGACTGCAACTTCATTAAATGATCTTGATGATGAGGTTTCTGAATTGATTATTTCTGCTGAAGACTCAATAAACAAGGTCAAAGACATGCATACTAATATCTCAGAAAAATCTGATTTTAAAAAAAGATATCATGATGGGCCTGATTATAATGAGCACGAAACAAGTGCAATTAATTTAACCAATTTTGTGACAGAGATTAACACCGTAGGATACCAACAAAATTCTCAAGGAGAACTTGCGTAGGTAATTAAGATGAGTTTGGCACCACAAGAATTAGAAAACACAGCAAGCAAATATGCTTCTGAAGCCATCAAATTTGACTCTCAAGGTGCACGTGGAATGGCAATCACTCATTATCAACATGCTATTGATTCCCTCGTGAAATTATTACAACTATATCCAACTAGCAAACTGAATCAAATTTACAAAGATAGATGTAACTCTTACCATGGCAGAATTACTGCATTACAACAAGCCCATGGCGTAGAACCTGCAGTTGATCCTAAAGCCTCTGAAGCAGACCAAAAGAAATCTGTACAGAGACAAGAGAATGAAAATGATTTTGAAGAGTTAGTAATGAAAGAGAAACCAGATGTTACTTGGGACCAAGTAATTGGTTTAGATGATGCTAAAAGTGCACTACGTGAATCTATTGTATATCCAACTAAAAGACCTGATTTGTTTCCACTTGGATGGCCAAAAGGAATGTTACTTTATGGTCCACCAGGAACTGGTAAAACAATGCTTGCAGCAGCAACTGCAAATGAAATGGATGGATATTTCATCAATGTAGATGCATCCTCAATGATGAGCAAATGGTTAGGTGAGGCTGAAAAGAATGTTTCAAAATTATTTGCCATGGCAAGACAATATGCTGAGAAAGAAGGTAAACCCGTTATTTTGTTTGTAGATGAAGTTGATTCTCTATTAGGTTCTAGAAATAGTGAAGTAGGTGGAGAAGTTAGAACTAAAAACCAATTCTTAACAGAAATGGATGGAGTTAATGGAAAAGGAAAAGATTTGATGTTGTATGTAATTGGTGCAACAAACAAACCATGGAGTCTTGATTGGCCATTTCTTAGAAGATTCCAAAAGAGAATTTATGTATCATTACCTACACAAGCTGCAAGAGAAAATCTCTTTGAGCAATACACTGCCCCATTGAGTAAAAATTACAGAGTCAATAATAGAGAATTGGCAAAATTATTCGATGGATATAGTGCAAGTGACATCAAAGATGTCTGTCAGGCAGCACAAATAAAAACAGTTCATGAAATTTTCAATTCTCCTGATTACCATGAACCAGTTGAAGGTGAAGAGCCAGTTCAACCTCGTGAGCTTACAACAGCTGATTTCAAAAATATTATGGAACGACGTAAACCTAGTGTTTCTCTTGAAATGATTCGAGCTTATCACAAGTGGAGCGAAGAGTTCCAAGCCCTCTAATTGCTTCGATACCTATTGCGATCAATTTTTTAAATTTATTTCCCGCACAAAACTTAAATTCATAATAACTCGGACTTTACGAGGGTCACAATTACTACAAAGAAATCAATCCACGCAAACAAGTTTGGAAAACTGATCTTTGATGATGGCACCGTTCTTGATGGCAAAGGTTTCGGTTATTCTACGACTGTTTTTGGAGAAATTGTCTTCAATACCGGCATGGTTGGCTATACTGAAGCACTAACTGATCCATCATACAATGGTCAAATTCTTACTTTGACATATCCACTTGTTGGAAATTACGGAGTTCCCGATCCAACAATCAAAGATGATGATGGAATTCCAAAATTCTTTGAATCTGAGAAAATACAAATTCGAGGATTAGTAGTACATGAATTATCATTAACTGCAAGTCATTGGAATCTTACTATGACTTTGGATGAATGGATGAATAACGAAAAGGTACCTGGTATTTCTGGAATAGATACACGAGAATTGACAAAAAAACTTCGAACTAGTGGTGTGATGATGGCAGCCTTGGTTGTCTCTGATTCTGAGATTGATGTTGATTCTGTAAAAAAACAACTGTCTTCTGCAAAACATTATGATTCTGAGCAATTCATGGATGAGGTTTCAACAAAAGAGGTACAAGTTTATGGTAATGATGAAAAAACTGTTGTGGTAATTGATACTGGTGCAAAAAACGCAATTTTAAGAAATGTTCGGGAACTAGGCTACAAAGCAATTTTAGTTCCATGGGATACATCATATGAAAAAATAATGTCTTATAATCCTGAAGGAGTTGTACTAAGCAGTGGTCCTGGTGATCCACAAAAATGCCCTAATACGATTGAGACTACAAAAAAATTAATTGAAAATAATATTCCTACATTAGGTATTTGTTTAGGTGCACAAATAATTGGAATTGCTGGAAATACTGAAACTTACAAATTAAAATATGGACATCGTGGACAAAATAAACCTTGTATTAATTTAGAAAATAATCAAGTATATGTTACTAGTCAAAATCATGGATATGGTATAACTCCAGAATCTATAGAAAAATCTGATTTTAAATTATGGTTTACTAATGCAGATGACAAAACAGTTGAAGGAATTAAGCACAAGATTCAAAATTGTGTTGCAGTACAATTTCATCCAGAAGCTGCACCTGGTCCATTTGATTGTAAGTTTGTCTTTGAAGAGTTAAGGAAACTAATGGAGAAATAAATAATTGCCAAAGAATGAATCATTAAAAAAAATCCTTGTACTGGGAAGTGGAGCAATTAAAATTGGTGAAGCCGGAGAATTTGATTATTCAGGAAGTCAATGTCTTAAGGCAATTCATGAAGATGGAATCAACAGTGTTTTAATTAATCCAAATATAGCTACCATTCAAACTGATACAAGATTTGCAGATCAAGTGTATCTTCTTCCAGTAAATGCAGAGTATGTAGAATCCATCATCGAAAAAGAAAGGCCCGATGGAATAATGCTTGCATATGGTGGACAAACTGCTCTAAATTGTGGGGTTAACTTGGAAGAATCTGGGATCCTCAAAAAATATGGTGTAAATGTGCTTGGTACTCAGATTAAAGGTATCCAGAAAACTGAGGATAGGCAACTCTTCAAAGATTCTATGAAAGAATGTGGTGTACCTGTTCTGAGAAGTAAAACTGTCAATAATTTTGAAGATGCAAAAAAAGCCGCCGAAGAACTGTGTTATCCGGTAATTATCAGAGTTGCATATACGCTTGGAGGTAGGGGTGGAGGTGTAGCCTATAATGAAATTGAACTGCATGAAATTGTTGAACGTGGTCTTAAAGCAAGCCTAGTCAAGCAAGTATTAGTTGAAGAGTACATTGGACATTGGAAACAAATTGAATATGAGGTAATGCAAGATTATGATGGTAACAATGTAATTGTTTGTAATATGGAAAATGTTCTTTCAATGAAAGCTCACACAGGTGATAACATTGTTGTTGCCCCGTCACAAACAATTGATAATCATGAATACCATATGTTACGTTCTGCAGCATTACGTGCAACAAAACATGTTGGAATAGTTGGCGAATGTAATATTCAATATGCACTTGCACCAGATTCTGATAAATATGTTGCAATCGAGATCAATCCAAGATTATCGCGTTCTTCTGCCTTGGCAAGTAAAGCTACTGGATATCCTTTGGCTTACATGTCGGCAAAAATTGGTTTGGGTTATAATTTATCTGAACTTGTAAATAGAATAACAAAAAGTACTACTGCTTGTTTTGAGCCATCCTTAGATTACATTGTTTGTAAGCATCCTAGATGGGACTTTGCTAAATTTGAATTAGTAAATAGACGACTTGGCCCAACTATGAAATCAGTTGGTGAAGTCATGGCAGTAGGTAGAACATTTGAAGAATCATTCCAAAAAGCAATTCGAATGTTAGATATTGGAAATGACGGATTAGTTTTGAATCGTTCTAATGGAAAAACACACACTGAGGAAGATATTGAATACAAACTATCTCACCATGATGATCAGATTCTCTATTATGTTGCAGTAGCATTAAAGATGGGAATCTCAGTTGAACGAATTTACAAATTATCAACTGTTGATCCTTGGTTTATTGAAAAAATTCAAAATATTGTATCTACTGAAGAAAAACTCAAAAATTCACCACTTGATGAATCTCTTCTTTGGCAGGCCAAAAAGATGGGATTTGCAGATAAGCAAATTGCTCGTGCTCAGGATAAAACTCCTGATGAAATACGTGATTTGAGAAAGAAATTAGGCGTAATTCCTTCAGTTAAACAAATTGATACATTGGCTGCTGAGTGGCCTGCAGTTACAAATTACCTGTATTTGACATATGGTGGGAGTTCTAATGATGTGGTGATACCTGATGATGAAAAAGGAATTGTTGTACTTGGTGCTGGCCCATACAGAATTGGAAGTAGTGTTGAATTTGATTGGGGAACTGTCAATATGGTTTGGGGTCTTCAAGAAAATGGAGAGAAACATGTTTCAGTAGTAAACTGTAATCCTGAAACTGTATCGACAGATTATGATATTTGTACACGACTATATTTTGAAGAATTAACACAAGAAAGGATTTTGGATATTACTGAATTTGAACATCCCAAAGGTATCATTACCTGTGTTGGTGGTCAAACTGCAAATAATCTAACTCCTGGACTTGCACAACATGGAGTAAATATTCTTGGAACAAGTGCACATGATGTTGATAGGGCTGAAGACCGTTCTAAATTTAGTGCCGAACTTGATAAACTTCACATTCAACAACCGCGATGGCAAGCATTTGCAAATCTAAATGAGGCAAAAACTTTTGCTCAAGAAGTTGGCTTTCCAGTAATTGTTAGACCATCGTATGTTTTGTCTGGCGCTGCCATGAAAGTTGTTTGGTCTCAAGAAGAACTAAAGACATATGTCAAAGAAGCAACAGATGTATCGCCAGATCACCCTGTTGTAATTTCTAAATTCATGTTAAACTCACTTGAAGTTGATGTTGATGGAATTAGTAATGGGAAAGAAGTTGTAATTGGTGCAATTGTAGAACACATTGATAGTGCAGGAGTTCATTCTGGTGATGCTATGATGGTAATACCCCCTTGGCGTTTAAGTAATAAAATTATTGAAACAATTAACGAGTATACAAAAAAGATTGCATTAACATTTAACATAAAAGGACCATTCAATCTACAATTTTTGGTTCATGATGATCATGTTTATGTCATTGAACTAAACATTAGAGCCTCTCGTTCTATGCCCTTTGTATCAAAATTGGTGAAAACTAACCTCATTTCTCTAGCCGCTAAGGCAATTCTTGATAAACCTCTGCCTAAAATACCTGAAAACAAATGGCAAAAAATTCACAACTATGGAATCAAAGTTCCACAATTCTCCTTTATGCAATTAGAAGGTGCTGATATTGCATTAGGTGTAGAAATGCAATCTACTGGCGAAGCTGCATGCTTTGGAAATAGCTTCTATGATGCATTATCCAAAGGCTTGACCTCTGTAGGGTATAACTTACCTGACAAAGGCTCCGCTCTTGTAACTGTTGGTGGTGCCCAAAATAAAGAAAAACTAGTTCCAGCTATTGGAAAACTCAAACAATTGGGATTTAAAATTCTTGCAACAGAACATACTGCTGAATTCTTTGAAGAGAAAATAGGCCAAATTGAAATTGTACACAAAATTTCAGAACCAGAACGAAAACCAAATATCTCTGATTTATTATATGAGAGAAAAATTGACTTTATCATAAATATTCCAAGTACCTCTACATTGGAAAAATATGTTGGAATGCTTGATGATGAGTATCAAATAAGGCGTAAATCTCTAGAATTAGGAATTCCAGTACTTACAACTATTGAATTAGCTGATTCATTTGTAAAAACATTAGAATGGTTAAGGGATAATGAAACTACTAAAGATCCTATAGAACCATATGACAAGTACGAGTAATTATAAAAAACATAAACACATGTCTTCCATTAAATAATATGGCAAAAAAATTTTCTGATGATATACTTGATGAGGTTTTAAGTAAAATCGAAAAATTTGATGCTGATGGTATTCGTTTTGTGCACTTGAAAGATAATATGAAAAAACATTTTGTTAAAATAAAAATTCCAGAATTTAAACTCAAAGACATTTTAGTTTTTCTAGATGAAAATGGATTAGTTCAGAGAATTCCTTTTGATGATAAACCTGGATTCCATGATCTAACACTTTATCGAATAACTAACAAAGGAAGTGATTTGATTGCTAAATTTACTCGTGAACCAAACGAGGATTGGAATAAAAATAGTTATTCATCAAATGTATCATGCCAAAACTGTGGCTATTTTTATGAAATCAGAATTCCATACTCTGATTCTGTTAAAACTTGGGCAAAATCTCAAAGATGTCCTAACTGTGCAATGAAAGGAACATTTGCAACTAAACTTCTCTGATTAAATTACTTGTTGTATGTTTGATTCATTTCCAATAATTGTTCCATCCAGTGTTATGATTCTTGCTCTGGAAATTTCTTTAATTTTATTAATTATTGGAGAA
>JAHELP010000063.1 GCA_024644105.1 Candidatus Nitrosopumilus sp.
CCATTTTTTTCAACGTTTCTAATTATAGATTCAACTATAGTTTTGTTATTTTGAGGCTGTTTTGGAAGTATTTTAGATGCAAACTTTTCAACATTAGTTACTTTGAGAATTCTCATCAATTTTCTTCGTCACGCTTTAGCTCCTCAAGTTCAAGTATTTGTCTAGGTTCATGAACCACAAGACCTTGGGCAATCTTCCTCAATTTAGGAATAAGTTTGTGAAATTCTTCTTTTTTGATGACTGTGTTTACACCAAACCATCCTTGTTCGCTTAGTGGACTAATTGTAGGTTTTTTGAGAGAAGGCATCTGTGTCAAAAGTTTCTTTAGATTTTTTTCTTCAACATTTAGATAAATGTGTAAGAATTTTCTTCCATGAACTGCACCTCTCATTAATGTCACAATGTCAAATATTTTTTCACGTTTCTTTGGATCCTTTAAAGATTTTTTATTTACAATCAAGTGTGCAGTAGAAGTGAGAACCTCATCTACAATTTTTAATTTATTTTGTTTTAGAGTAGTGCCTGTTTCTGTAACATCCATTATTGCATCTACATCCTCTGGTGGCTTTGCTTCAGTTGCACCAAATGATAAATGAATTTGAACACTTTTGTTATTTCCTAATCTAACCCATGGAGTTACAATGAGAGGATCTTTTGAACCATAATATTTTTTGTATGATTTTGATTGTTTTAGAAATTTTGAAGCAGTAGTAAGATATTCAGAGGAAATTCGAAGTGTCTTTTTCTTTTTGCCATAGTCTGCTATCATTTCATCAAGATTTTTGTATCTATATTTATCTGGGAAAGCAATTACTAGTTTAATTTTACCATATTCTAAATCCAAGATAGGTTCAACATCAGAATCTGTTTCACCTACCCAATCTTTACCTGTAATTCCTACATCATACAGACCTTCTGCAACTAAAGTTGGAATCTCTTGAGGACGAAGCATCTTGACAATTATACTAGGATCATCTAGATACACACGATAAGTTCTACTCTTTCGATTAACCTTGGTCCAAGATTTTTCTAATAGTTTGAATGTAGCCTCTTCCAGACTTCCTTTAGGAATAGCAAATTTTACTTCAGACATTTTTAATTTTTCACTTTTTAGGTATATAATCGCATGTTTAAATTTGCTCTAGCAATTCTTTAGCTCTATCAAGTGAAATTTTCTTTTCTTCAATCATTTTTCGAACAATTTCATCAATTTGATCAGGTGTAGCACCTGCAGCAGCAGCTAAATTTCTAGCATGCAGACGCATGTGTCCTTTTTGAATTCCCTCTGTAGAAAGAGCCCTAATTGCACTATAATTTTGAGCCAATCCAGTTGCAGTCATGATACATGCTAGTTCTTGTGCTGATGATGCGCCTAGAATTTTTGTACATATTTTGGCAACAGGATGAACATTTGCAATTCCACCCACAATTCCTACAGATAGAGGAATTTCTAAGATGCCAACTAAATTTCCATCTTTATCCTTACTCCATTTACTCAATGAGCGATATTTTCCAGATTGAGCAGCATATGCATTTGCTGCAGCTTCAATTGCTCTACTATCTTGACCAACTGCATTTGCAACAGCTATAGTTCCATTCATGATACCTTTGTTATGAGTGACGGCTCTATACACATCATTATCAGCAAATTCAAATGCTGAAATAATATTATCCACAACTTGTTCTCCACCTACTGCTTCTTTTTCAAATACAGCTCTTGCTTTAGCTATTCTTCGAGTAGAATAGTTGGATAAAATTCTTAATAATGCCCTACCACCAGTAATTTTTTCTATTAAAGGAGAAATAGCTTCACACATTGTATTTGTTACATTTGCACCCATTGCATCTCCAACATCAATTAGTAATTCAACGATTAGCATTTTTCCTGAAGGTGCATCAATCTCTTTGCAAGAAATCTCTTTTGCGCCTTTGCCCATTTTAGATAAGGTATTACTTTTAGAATTGGCTAGTTGAATAATTTCATTGGCAGAATTTTGTATTTTTTGAATGGCTGAAGGTATATCGACATCTAACATTTGTATTTGGCCGATACTAAATGATTCATTTGCAGTAACTTCAAAGCCTCCTTTGATTCGTGCAATTTTAGCACCCTTAGATGCTGCAGCAATTACAGATGGTTCCTCAATTACCATAGGTACAACGTAATCTTTTCCATTTATCTTAAAATTTGTAGCAATTCCTAATGGCAGTGAAAATGTTCCAATTGCATTTTCAACCATTTTGTCTGCTTTTTCATATGATATTCCTCCATTTTCATTTTCTAAAATATCCAGTTCTTCTTTTGAAAGATTTGCAAAGTTTGCAACAATCTCTAATCTTTCTTTTCTAGATTTTTCAAAGAATTTTGAAATTGATGAATCAGGCATTTTATTTTACAATCCTCAATAGTTTATCATCCATACTGTCTGGAAAACCTTTTCCATCTGTATTTGAAGTAATAACATACAGACTACCATCTTGACCCTCTACTACATCTCGTACTCGTCCTATTCCACTAAGAATTGATTTTTGGGAAGCAAGTCCTTCCTCAAAATCCAATTGGTAAAGATTTGCTGCACGCATAGAAGCCATAATAAATGAAGATTCAAAATCTAAGGACTTTCCAGAATAATACAATATGCCTCCAGGTTCTATACTTGGATCATAACAAAGAATTGCATCCTCAAAATTATCATTTCCAGAACACTGTTGCTCTGGCCATCCATAGTTTTTACCTGCTTGAACTAGATTAATTTCATCATTTTTTTCTGGTCCAAATTCTGCTACAAACAAATTTCCAGCATTGTCCCAAGTAATTCCTTGAGGATTTCTATGTCCCAATGAATAAACAGGAGAATTTGGGAATGGGTTATCTTCAGGAATAGTGCCATCATCATTTATTCTCAAAATTTTTCCTGACAATGAATTAAGATCCTGTGGAAGATGAGAAGCATCAGAAACTGTACCTGTACCTATATACAATTTTTTATCAGGTCCAAATTTTATAAAACCTCCATTTGTAAATGAGGAGCCTGGAATTTTATCCAAAATAGTTTTAGCACTAACAAGTTTATTTTCTGATTCAGTAATCTGTAAAATTTTATTCCATAAATTATTATTTTCTTCATAAGTCAAAAATACATACAATAGATGATTAGTGTGGAAATTTGGATGTAATGTAATTCCTAATAAACCACCATCAAAAACATTAGCACCACGGAAAGTTGCTAATGGGGATTCTAGTAAAGTATTATTTTGAACAACTCTAATCAGTCCAGCTTTTTCAGTAACAAAAATTCGATCATTAGAAATTGCAATGGCACGTGGTTTCTCGAGGTTTTCAGCTAAGACAGTTACAAAATCACTTTCTGAATTTGAATTAGGTACAGGTAACGGAATTGGATCAGTAGGTGAAGTTAAAACATATACAGAAAATACGATAGCAACAACAATTGCAGCGATTTGTATTTTTTTATCCATGAAAAGACAATCTTTTCAAATCCTATTAATTACTTTCAAGAATTTGATAAAGCGTATATACGGCTCAACTTCATTTATGTTCAGCGGGGTGGGGAAGCCAGGTCATCCCGGCGGGCTCATAACCCGCAGTTCAGTAGTTCAAATCTACTCCCCGCTACTTAATTTCTATAAACACAAAACCATGGAATTGATTTCTTAAATTTTGAAGATTCGTTATTTACTCCAATTCTCTGTAGTGGTCTAGTGAGATGCCTATGTGCAGATATTTTTGGAATGTAGAGTTGTTTTTTGATATTTCTTGATATTTCAATGGGTATTTTTTTTGATGCTTTTTTTCCACACAAAATACACTGAAATCCTTGATTCAGACCCTTTGATTTCATTTTTTTATTACATTTTTTACATTTTGGATTAGTCATTGAGGTATTCTTTACAAGTGAAATAATCTCTAGGAATTCTAAATTAATTATTCTAGGATAATTTTTTGAAGCTTTTCTTACTCCTCCGCCTACACAAATTTTGTCTCCTTTTAACAAATTTGAAGCAGTAATAGTTATTCCCGTAGGTTTGTAAACAGCACACCAAAATTCATTATTATTTGAACTAACTTTAAAAAATACATGTCCACCCTTTACAATTTTTGGATTGTTAGAAACAATTCCAGTAATTTTTCCAGAAGCATAAGGTTTCATGTTTTCTAAATTTAATTCATTTTTCAAATGATCACCAGTTCCTTGATTTGATTTGAATATCATATATCCATCCAATTTTTCAGAAGTTTTTAGAATTTTAGTTGCATAAACTAAAGAATCTACATTTTCGCCTCTTACGCCATAGAAAACAGGATCAGGGCCATGAGGAGTAATTAAAATTCGTCCTTTCTTAGTATCAAAACTATTAAAAGTATCAGGAAAAGTTTTTTCTTGCATATTTTTTACACTGTCAGTAGAAATTTTTCTTTCTTTTCCAAACTTTGGTTTTTTACGATAACTCAAAAGTTCCAAAGTGTGATCATGAAAATCATAACCAATAGCACCTATAGCGCCAACTAATCCTTGACCATTTCCTTGATAGTAAATTTCAAGATTATTTTTTTTTGCAAATTTTTTTGCATTATTTCTGTTTATCAATTGCCATAAAGCTAATTTACTAAATTTGATAAATTCTGATGGAATAACATCACTTTCAAAAAATACTAATCCAGGATTTGCGCCATTTTTAGT
>JAHELP010000021.1 GCA_024644105.1 Candidatus Nitrosopumilus sp.
TACCAATCATTCGTTCTACGTCAGCGCTAGATGATCCACCGCCACCGCCAGAACCGAATCCTTTAGGAAGAGTCATTATGGAATTATTCTAATTCAGAATCCTTTTAAGTCTTTCTTAAACCGGGGGACCTAGTACGATCTACGGCTTTAAGAAAAATAATAAAAATAAAAAATGTGCTAATGCACTTTTTCTAAGGAATTGCTCTGCTGTACAATTTGCCTTCTAAGGCCATCTTGTACATCTCTGCAACGTATGGGTTCTCTCCAGGAGTTTCTGCACCAAGTTCTACGAGTCGAGCATATACTCTAACTACGTATGCGAGTGCACCCATGAAAGCCACTACGACTCCCATGTTAAACATCCAGTGATTTGGAACTGCAAAGATTTCTTCTACAAACCAGAAATGCCACATCTCATTGACACCAATTGTAAACATGGTTGCAAGGTAACCTAGAATGGTCATCTTCAATCCAGTGTTCATTGAATTATTTGGGCCTCTAAGAACTGGGATTTTTCTATCATAGATTGCTGCTGCTCCCCATCCAAGTGGTAATGTGATGAAGTGGGAATATAGCCACCAGTGAGCTGGTGTAAAAGCACTATCTCTGATAGAGGTTTGATGCAAAGAACCATCAACGAAGTTATCAACTTCGACTGATGCTGCAGTTGAACCCATAGCAATAACGATGAGCCAGATTTTCTTTAGTCTCTGAATCTCAACTTCTTTTGGGATTAATGCGGGCATCTGTGCCATGTATACCATCATGTGAATTCTGAATATAAAGTAAGAGTTTCAAATGCTGTATATTATATTCAATATATTATAAGAATTTGAAAATAAAATCAAAATATTACATATTACTATCTTTAAATTAATATTAATTTGACTATTATTTTATTCATTTCAATGTTATACATCAATGATATACATTATCTATAGTGTCGATCCTCGTTATGAAGGTAAAACATATAACGACGTGTTTCAATTCCAAACTTTAGGGATAACTATGGTCGAAAAAAGAATTTTCGTATTTGGACTTGCTGTAGTACTTGCACTAGGAACTTTAGGTTTCAACTGGGTTGAATCCATACTTCCAACTGCAGATGCACACGGTGTCCAAGCACAACTCCAGAGTCGTTTCATCAGAATTGAGGATGAAACCTTCAACAGACAATCCCTACAAACTGGCGAAACCTTGACACTTCAAGGAACTTTAGTTAGTTTAGTAGAAAGAGACCTTAGAGGATGGCTATCCATTTTCTCAGAGTCAACCAACGCAGGTAACAGATGGGAAATGTTGGCAAGAGATCCACCAGGAAACGTCTTTGACATTCCAGGTAACTCAGTCCTAGATTACTCATTGTCTGCTAAAGCACTTGAAGCAGGTGTATACCACGTACACACCCAACTCAACGTAGCAAAAGTTGGTCCAGGACTTGGTCCAGGTCAAACAGTAGTAGTTGAAGGAGAACCAATTATCAAACCAATCCCATATACTAACATCGCATATCAATCAATTATTATCGGTGTAGGATATGTCATTACGTTTGCAACACGACCCTGGCAAGTAATCTAAACCACCCACTTTTCCTTTTCATTTATTAGACAATCCTTACGTTTAGCGTAAGAAAACAGACCAAGTTTTATCTTCTAGAAAATAGTAATGAAGATATGCTAAGTTTTAAAATTACAAAGTTGGATATTTTTCAAAGTTATTTTTTTGGTGAAACAGAATTTCGTTCTGACAAATACAAAGTGAACATACAAAATCAAAGAAGAGGAAAAGTTCTGAAACTACCTTTTGAGATAAAACCAAAAACTGAAAAAATTGTTGTTAGAGTATCAGGAGAAGGAGGTCTGTTTATGGAAGACTATCTCCCATACAAAGGAGAATCAGAATGGCTTGAAATTGACTCTGACGAAATAACCTATTTTCTTGCAGATCATCAAGACCAATGTGATACTATTGAAATTATGTACGAATAAGAGAAAGGACTTTAAGGAATCTGATTAAAATCACCACACGATGAAATATCCTGGAATGGGAGATCCTTACAAGAAAAAGAAAACTATTAGATTTCTTCTGATCTCTGCAATCATTGCAGTATCAATTGGACTAGGGAGTACAGTCATTCAAAGTCAGTTAAATCAAGATAATCCTCTCAAAGTCTGTATTGATGATAGAGATACCCCATACAAAATGAAAGTTACTTTAGAGTTAATTATAGATGGTCTTCCAACAGAAATTCCTGCAAATATTAACGCCGGATTAAATGATGGAGAATGTAAAAGAACTATGTACACTTTGACTGATGATGGAACCATCTATGTCGAATGGGAAGAAGATTATGATTGGGAAATTGGTCACTTTTTGTGGATGTGGGAATTTCCTCTAAGAGATATGGATCAGGATAAATCAACATTCTATGTTAACGATAAAGAATCATCACAATTCATCAATACTCCATTACAAGATGGATATCACTACAAGGGAGTATTCACTACAAAGGATTATGATTCATCCAAAGACAAAGACTTCCTACCAGAATTAGAACTAGAAAACTAGTATTGTAGACTTTGAAAAAAATCCTTATTATTAGAACTTAAGAAAATGCCTTAGTTTTCACTGATTGGTATTAAAAATAATGAAAAGATGAAAGTTGGTAATTTTACCAGTATTTACCGTTGTCTGGAATAAGACCGATACCTTCTCTTTCAAAGTGTCTGTCTAATTCATCAACCCATCTCTCACGGTTGTCTTTGTAAGCCCAACCGTGTACACGCAACCAGAATGAGATAATTCCTAGAAGGAATATTGTGAACATAATGGTTCCGAAGATGTAAATCATTACATCGTAAAATAATGGATCATAGTTTGGTCCTAGTTGTCCTGTGATTGAAGACAGGATGCTTAGGAAAGTACCTACGATAGGAATCATAATAATTTGGCTCTATTTGTGCGATATATACATTTCTTTTATTATCAGAAAGGACGAGATCAGTATTCATAATATCTGTTCAGGATTTTCTGAGTTTACACTAAGGATGGATAATAAAATAAGAGAAATGTGAGGTTTGTTTATCCTCTTCCCATTGCTGCGTATTTGCCAGATCTTCCTCTAATGAAGAAGGCTCCTGCAATACCACCGAATACTGCACCTGCAATAACTGCTGCACCAACGACACCACCTGCATCAAGATATGGAGTTCCAGAGCCAGATGATGGATTTGCTTCAGCTGCTGCGATTCTTCTTGTTTGAATCTCAAGTGCTTCTTCTAATGTGTATGATCCGGTTTGACCTTCACTACCGACGTTACCCATGTATTGTGCAAATGCTACTGAACTTGCAGACATTCCGATTGTGAAGACAGCGATTAAGGATGCTGTTAAGAGTATTTTTGTATTCATACCGTTTACCTGCTCGTTTTGGCGCCAGAGACTTATTTAACTTTTATTCTGAACCCCAATTTTTGAGAAAATGTACGAGATCAGTATAAGTAACGTTTAATTCTGCTCTATAGTGAGCAAAATTATGGGACGAATGCACACACATAGACATGGAAAATCACACTCAATTAGACCAGCTACACTTCGTGCACCTTCATGGATAACACAAAGTCCTGCAGAAGTTGAAGAATTAGTAATTAAATATACTAAAGATGGTTTGACTCCAAGTCAAATCGGGATTAAACTAAGAGATCAACATTCAATTCCTCTAATCAAACCAATTACCAAAAAAAGCATGGGTCAGATTTTAGAAGAAAATGATTTGAAAGCTGAAATGCCAGAAGATCTTGAAAATATTGTAAGAAAGGCAGTAGGGCTTCAAAAACATCTTAAAGCAAACAAAGGGGATAATAGAAATGTCAGATCTTTGGAATTAATTGAAGCCAAAGTTCACAGACTATCTGTCTATTACAAAAGAATTGGAAGAATCTCTAAAACCTGGAAGTATAAATCTGTGGTTGCTCAACTAGAGTAATGACAAAATCGCTTGATGAATCACTATCATTTTTCAAAGATAAAATTTCAGATTGTATAAAATCAAAAAAATCAATTTCTGTAACAACCCATATTGATTGTGATGGACTAACGTCTGGGAGTATAATCACCAAGGCACTAATCAGAGAAGGTGCAAACTGTACCGTAAGAACATCAAAAGAATTTAGCAAAAATGTTTTAGATTCATTCAAGACTGATTCGAGAGATTTTCATATTGTAACTGATCTAGGAGGAGGGTTTGCAAATGAATTAGATAAATCACTTGGAGATAATTGGATTGTTTTAGATCATCATCAAATTCCAGAAATTGAGATAGATAATCAAAATGTCATTAATTCATGGAAATATGGAATTGATGGTGGCAGTGAAATATGTGCTGGAGGTATGGCATATCTTGCATCTGTGGCATTGGATGAAAGAAATTCAGATTTATCAGCAATTGCTGTTGTTTCAGCATTAGGAGATAGACAAGATCAAGGAGACAGAAAATCATTTACCGGTAAAAATTTTGAAATTGCCAATATTGCCAGAGAACAGGGTTTACTCGATATTGATTTAGATTTGCTACTAGTAGGTAGAGAAACACGACCACTTGCAGATGCATTAGCATTTACATCACAGCCATTTATCGAAGGCTTAACTTGGAATAGAGATGCATGCTATTCTATACTAAGTTCATCAGGAATTAGCCTCAAAGAAGAAGGAAGATGGAGAGTTCCTGCTGAACTAAATGAAGAGGAAAAAAGGCAAGTCATAGAATCCATTACAAAATTTGCATCTGGAAAAAATGCTACTGAAATAATGTCAGAATTAATTGGATACACCTACACATTTCCTAGAGAAGACAATAGGAGTTTCTTAAGAGATGGAAGAGAATTTTCAACCATGCTAAACTCTTGTGGAAGGATTAACCGATCTGGAGTTGGAATGGCTGTATGTATGGGAGATAGAAATAAGATTCTCCGAGAAGCTGAAACCATTCTAACTGATTATAGAAAAATGATTAGAGAATACATGAATATTTTATCAAATGAAAGATGGAGGATTTCAGAAAGTGAGACTTGTATTATGGTAAATGGTGAAGACATAGTTCCAGAAACGATGACAGGAACCATTTCGTCATTGATTGCAGGTTCTCCAAAAAATGCTGGAAAGATTGTGATTCTGAGAACCAAGGCAGAGGAGAATACAATCAAGTTTTCATCTAGAAAATCATTTGGATGTACATCCGATATTAATCTCAGTGAGATAATGAGAACTGGTGCTGCAAAATTTGATGGAATTGGTGGAGGTCATAATGCTGCAGCAGGAGCAAAAATAACTAAAGACAAATTGGATGAATTTCTCAACTATTTAGAAGTAAATGTCGTTAACGTGTCAAGTGCAGGTAACTCTCAATAACATATCAAAAGAAAAGGCTGAAACTGTCAAAAAAGCCTTAGAGCCAGACAATGTGGATTTTCCAGAAGGATTGAGTCTTTATGTTGAAAATATTGATAACAAACTAGTTTTTAATTTTGAAAGTAAAAAGAATATGAAACATCTAGTAGGAACAGTGGATGAAGTGATGGAACATATTCAGGTGGCTTTGAAGGTGATTGAATAATGTTAGATCCAAAAATAGTCAAGGAAAAATCACAGATTATTCGAGATATGCTAAAAGCAAGAAATGTAGAATTTGACTTGGAAGAATTAATTGAGGCTGATCAAAAAAGACGTGAATTTATAATTAAAACTGATGAACTGCGAAAAAAGAAAAACGAGACAGGCATACAAATTGCAAAAATGAAAAAAGCTGGAGAAAATACAACCCAGATACTAAATAAAATGGGAGAAATTTCCGAAGAACAATCAAGATTAGAAACAGAGCAGACAGACATTGATAACAAGTATTCTAGATTGGCATTAACAATTCCCAATCTTATTCATGAATCAGTTCCAATTGGAGTAGATGAAACGGCAAATAAAGAAGTTAGAAAATGGGGAAAAATTCCAGAATTTGATTTTAAAATAAATGATCATATTGATATTTCAGAAAATTTAGATTTAGTAGATTTAGAAAGAGCTGCAAAGGTAGCGGGTGCAAGATTCTATTATTTGAAAAATGATTTGGTAAGATTGAATCAATCATTGATACATTATGGACTAGATTTTTTAGCAAAAAAAGAATATTCTCTAGTTCAACCACCTTACATGATTAATAGAGATTCTATGGAGGGAGCAGTAATCGCAGATGATTTTGAAGATGTTATCTACAAAGTCGAAGATGAGGATCTCTACATGATAGGAACTTCTGAACATGCTATGGCAGCAATGAGATCTAAAGAGATTCTAGAAGGCAAGAATTTGCCTTTAAGATATGCAGGAATTAGTCCATGTTTTAGAAAAGAGGCAGGAGCCCATGGGAGAGATCAGAAAGGGATTTTCAGAGTTCATCAATTTGATAAGATTGAGCAATTTGTATTTTCAAGACCGGAAGATTCTTGGAAGGAACATGAAAAAATGTTGCAAGTAGCGGAGGAATTTTATCAAAATTTAGAAATTCCACATAGAGTGATATTGCTATCATCAGGGGATATGGGAAAAGTTTCAGCAAAAACGTATGATATTGAAGCATGGATGGCTGGACAAAATGCCTATAGAGAAATTGTGTCATGTTCAAATTGTTTAGACTATCAAGCAAGACGATTGAAAATTAGATTTAGAGATAAAACAAATGAAGATACTCAGTATGTTCATACGTTAAATAGTACCCTAATAGCAACTAGCAGAATTTTAGTTTCTATTATGGAGAATTTCCAAACTAAAGATGGGCACATTAGAATTCCATCTGTTTTACAGAGTTACATGGGAAATCAGAAAGAGATCTAGTGATATACCCTTATATTTTGGGTTCAAAGGTCGTTAATAATTGGCACGTAGAAAAGGTCGAGTAAAGGACAAGTGGCGAGAAAAACGCTGGGTCACAGTATATGCACCTGATTCATTTAACAATGTACCAATTGCTTATGTTCCAATTACAGATGATGACAATGCTGTAGGTAGAGTTTTAGAAGTTACACTATATGATATTCTAAAAGGAGATCCTTCACAACATCAATACAAAATCTACTTCCAAATTAATAATGTTGAAGGAGATAAAGCATCTACAATATTCAAGAGATATGAATATTCTAAAGAATTTTTGCGAAGTTTGGTTAGACGTGGTTCTTCAAAGATTAATTTCATTATAGATATCAAAACAAAAGATGGTTACATCTTTAGAATCAAGTTACTTGCTTTAACACATAGACAACTAAATACATCTAGACAACATGCTCTTAGATTAATTGCTAGAGATGTAATTAACAAAACAATTCCAGAAATGACAATTGATCAATTTGTACAAGCAACATGTTATAGTAAAATTAATTCAGATATTATGGCAGCATTCAAGAAAGTAATTAGAGTTAGACATGTAGGTCTTGAGAAAGTAAAACTCATCAGAACCGCAGACAAAGAAACAAAATTACTAGAAGCATAACCAACAAGAGTTATTCTTTAGCAATCATGATTCATAAGATTGAAATCACAATTGATGTGATTGTTCATGCTACTGAAGATATTGGAAAAATCTTTCAATCTTTTGAAGAGGTTTTAGACTTGAAAGAAGAGGATTTTACAATTGAAGAAACAGAAGGACACTATGAGAATCCAATAATATTGCTAAATGCAAAGATTGTAAAAAAACAGGCTCAAAATTTAATGAATAAACTACTAGAATCTTTACCTGGTGAACAAATTAGTGAATTAATTGATGAGATTGAAGAAAGAACCGTAGATTCAAGATTCCATATGAGATTAGATAAACAAGAACTAATCAAAGGAAGCCTACAAGTTAGAGAAAAAGACACCATAAAAAT
Source organism: Candidatus Nitrosopumilus sp. (assembly GCA_024644105.1). GTDB lineage: Archaea > Thermoproteota > Nitrososphaeria > Nitrososphaerales > Nitrosopumilaceae > Nitrosopumilus. The sequence goes on from JAHELP010000021.1 coordinate 7,908, forward strand.
AAAAATTCACACACCAATATACAACAAAAAAGAAACCATCAAAACATTTACAGAAATTTTTCAAATTGCCAACTAGATTAAATAGGAATAAAAGAACTATACAATTTGGGAATGAGGAAATAACAGCCGCTCCAGTCTGAGCGAAAGCTTTGAAGACGCCGCGACGAACCGACCCCTTTTATCGATCAAGAATTTTGACATTTTGGTTTTGTAGACCAATTCATGGTATTATTTTAAATACCGATAGACAAACCTCAATATCGTGGCAGATTATGATGTTATAATCGCAGGAGGAGGTTTAGCTGGTACAATTACAGCACAAGCAATTTCTCACTACGCAAATCAAAATGTGAAAATTTTAGTTGTAGATAGAAATACTGAATTTCTACCAGGTCGAAAATCATTAGCTGGATGGGTATGTGGAGATGCATGTTCTAAGGAAGCAGTAGATTTTATGTCAGAGAGAATTAAAGTAGAGTGGACTAGACCTGAAATTGAACATGATGTAAAGGGTGTCATGGCATTCTCACCAGATACAGAAACAGCCATACCATTTGATGGTGCAGGATTTATGTTAAATCGTCAAAAATTACCTGAAATTCAAAATGAAAGATGTAAGAAAATGGGTATAGAGTTTGAATATGAAATTAATCTAACAGGTCTGATTTATGATGGCCAACAAGCAGTTGGAATTCAAGGTGTAGATAACAAAACAAAACAACCATTCAAAAAAACATCCAAAATTGTAATTGATGCGACAGGAGTTACATCTATGCTCAGAAATGGACTTCAAAACTCAACTAAAGTAGAAAAGAGGATTGATAGAAGAGATTTAGAATCTACTGGAAGATATATTATGCATTTTGAAAAAGGTGAAAAAAATCTTACAGATTTTGATCCAGATTATTGTATAATTCATTTGGATCAAGATATTGCCCCAGGGGGATATGGTTGGGTATTTCCTAAAGGTGAAACTAAAGTAAACATTGGTTTAGGAGTTGAAAAATCGCTTTTAGATAAAAGAAACAAAAGATTAGGCAAAAAAGATAATGTTGAATCTTTAATGAAAGAATATCTTCACAGAAATACTGCAATCAAAAATGCAAAATTATCGGAAGAACCTCAAGACATCAATAATAATTCTGGAGTATTCCAAGTTTCTGTAAGAAGACAAAACGATTGTATGGTTTCAGGTGGATATATGATGGTTGGAGATTCAGCATGGATGCCAAAACCAATCGATGCAGGTGGAATTGGACCAGCCTTGATTGCAGGTACAATTTTGGGAAATAATGTAGCTCAAGCATTAGAAGCTAATGATTTTTCTGAAGCAAGTTTATGGCAATACAACTTAGATTATATCAAAGAATATGGTTACAAAACTGCGGGTCTTGAATTATTTAGACGTCTAGTTCAACAAATGACAAATGAACAAATTAGTTATGGAATGAAACACTTTTTGGGAAATATGGATGTGGAATCAATCAGCAAGGGTGAACATCCAGACTTTTCAGGATTAGGAAAAATTGGAATGATTATCAGAGGTGCAATGAATAAAACAGTTGCAGACGGATTAAGATTCACTTCAAAAGAAAATCAGTGGTTAGTAGAACATTACAACAATTATCCAAAAGATCCATCAGGATTTGATGAATGGAATAAAACATTGCATCAAAGAATGGATGCTGCATTTACAAAAGTTGAAGCATTTGGAACTTAGATCTAATATTAAATATTGTTTAAATCAATGAAAACATACTTTGGAGGAAGCACAATATCTTGATTGGAATAATTCTATTCAAATTTTAGACAAGGCATATGAAGCAGGCCTTTTTGTGCTCATTATTGGTCCAAAAGGAACTGGAAAGACATCATTAGTTAGAGATTTTGCTAGACAAAAGAACGTAAATTTAGAATCTATTAATTTCAGTCTAAGAACCAGAGAAAGTCATCTAGTTGGGACAAAGACGCTCACAGATGGAACAGTAAATTTTGATGAAGGATTATTGATTAAATCAATGAAAAATGGAGATATGCTTTATCTTGATGAAATTAATTCAGCAGAAGCCGATGTTTTACTTAGACTAGATGAAGCGTTAGATGATAGACGACAAATTGTATTAAAAGAATCATCTGGGGAAGTTGTCAATGCCAAAGAAAATTGGTTTGTAATCTCGACTATCAATCCTTTAACACATAGTGGAACAAAAGAATTACCTCCACAATTACTTAGTAGATTTCCAGTACGAATCAGATTAGAATATCCTCCAGAAAATATAGAATTAGAGATTGTGAAAAAATATGTTTCAGGGAATCATGAATCAGAAATTACTCAAGCAATTAAACTAGCAAATACATTAAGACAGGCAGCTGCAGTTGAAGAATTATTTTATTCTCCTAGCCTAAGAGAAACCATTGCTTTTGGTAAATTATTAGATAAGGGAATGTCTCCTAAAGAAGTTGCAAATATTGTATTTGGTAATGTCTATACTCAATGGGGAAATATAGAATATCAAAAAGTAAGTGACATCATTACCTCAATGTTTGGAAATTAAATGAAAGCAATTCAACTGCAAAATGATTCTTTAGTAGAAATTGCAACTTTTTTAGTTAGAAGATGGTCTGAAAAAGAAAACATCACAATAGAAATTTCGGATAATGTAGAAACAAAAACTAGATTAAATGAAAATAAAGTGATTCTAACCCCGTTAGAAAAAAGAATTGGAAATGATTTCCAAAAATATAGGCAATTTAGAACTTCATTATGGTATGAAGCCATGAGAATGAAATATTGTAAAAAAATTCTTAGTAATGATCATGCGTTTGGATTTATTCTCAATACGATGGAAACTCAAAGAGTTGAACAATTAGGCACAAAAATCTGGAAAGGAATGGATGAAGAGATTGTTTTTAATTATACATACATGCTTGTTGCCAGACCACAATTACACACAGTTTATGGAAAAGCAAGGATGGTAGAGGCATTTTATCAATATTTCATGTTTGGTGTAATTAAAGGAGAAATGCAAACAAGCAATTTTGAAAAAATTAAAAAAGCAACTGCATTTGCAAAACAAATCGTCAAACAAGCAATTGACGAAAAATATGATACAGACTGGATTGAAAAAAATGTAAGTCAAATAATAAAAATATTGGATATAGATTCGCTTCTAACAATTCCAGTATCTTTACCATTTATGAAAGCAGGAATGGCATTATCTGAAGAAGAATTACTCAAAGTACTGAAAATAATATCCAAAAACAAAGAAGGTGATTTAGGAACAATGGATCCAAAATCAATTATTCGAGGTGATGATGTGTATGATGAATACAAAGTATTGCTAGATGAAAATGAAAAAACCCAAAACAAAGGATTAGCGCCAGAGGCTATAGGAATTCAGGTTCCATCAAACAGAAATATTGACGAATCTGCGATATATGATCTCAGTTTGATAAATGGATTAAAAATGAAATTTAAAGAATGGAAATCAGGTTGGAAAGAACAACATCTTAGAACAGGAGATGAGTTTGATGAAGAAAATTACATTGAAGGGCATGAACCATTTTTTACCGATGTAAAAAAATCTATTAAAACAAAAATTGTAATCTTGTTAGATCATTCTTCTAGTATTGCATCAGATGCTATTGAATACAAAAAAGCAACATTAGCCCTATGTGAAGTATTATCTTTTCTTAAAGTAAAATTTGCAGTTTATGCATTTAGCACTCAAAATAGATCAATGGTGTGTTGGTCCATAAAACCAGATAATGTGAAATGGAATAGTATTACTGCAAAAAGATTGGCTCAAATTGTTGCTAATGGTTCAACCCCATTGGCTGAAGTTTATGACAAAATGTTCCCAATTTTACAGTCAAAAAGACCAGATATTTTTTTGACTTTAACTGATGGTGAGCCATCAGATCCTGATGCAGTGAGAAATATGACAAAATCATTCAAAAGTCTAGGGATTAACATGATTGCCTTAGGATTAGGGCCAAATACAGTAAGGGCGACAACAATTGCTAATAATCTAAGACATCTAGGTTATGAAAAAACAATGGCCGTAAGTAGATTAAATGATATTCCAAATAAAGTGATGAGTATTTTAAATGGATGAATTTTTGATTTTAAATCAGGATATTTTATATGAGCAAAAAATTAGTTCCATTTACTGAAGAAAATGTCAAATAATGATTTTGATAAACCCTTACTTGAAAAATTTGAAAAGGAGATTTGGAATAAAATTCCCCATTTAGAAGGTGGTAAAGTAGTCAATGCAACTCCACTAATTGATCTTACTGATGATCTTAAGGAATGTGCAAAAAATCTTTACAAGCTAGATATTTCAGATTTAGATTTGAAAATATATGGGAAATTTGATGCTAACTTGATATCAGGTTCAATAAAAATCAGACCAGCAATTCACATAATGCATGATGCAATAAAAACTGGAAAGTTGAAGAGTAATCAAACAATTATTGAAGCCACATCAGGCAATTTTGGAATTGCACTTGGACAAATGTCAAAACTTGGACTAACCGTTGTCTCACTTGTTTCAAGAAAATTACAAGAAGGAGTCTTTAAAGAATTACGAAATGAAAATATTCGCATAATGGATTTAGACATGGATATTTGTCCTGCTCCCGGAATGAAAGATAGTGATGCAGATGCATTGGTTGCAAAAGCAACTGCAGCAAATATTCGTTCACAATTAATTGAATTAGGTTTTGATCCTACAAAATATGATAATTCAATCTCTGAAGTAGAATCATTATTGGCAGATCAAGATATTATTAATTTGGCAAAACTACTTTCAAAAATTTATGATTGTTTTTGTCCAGAACAGTATGATAATGAATTAAACATTGATGCTCATAGAACTATTACAGCTGTTGAAATTGATCAGCAATTACATGAAAACGGTGATTCATTAGAAGATTACAAAATATACTGTTCGTTTGGAACTGGTGGAACATCTGGAGGATTAAGTAAATACATGGAAGAAAAATATGGAAAGAAATCGGTCCATGTTGTATTTCCACCTGCAGGTCAAGATGTTGCAGGAATTAGAACAAAGGCAAAAGCAAATGGCCTAAAATTGTATAATCCTGATGCATATGCATCTGAACAAGAGGTAGATTTTGGTCAAGCAAAACATTTACTAAAATTTTTTGTTGATAAAGGTCATAATATTGGTGAAAGTACAGCACTAGCCCTGTATGCAATATTAGAAAAATTAAGTGATGGAGATAAAGGTAAATTTGTTGTTGTTGTTGCTGATGGAATTGAGAAATATAGGAAAAATCTAGAAGCAATGTCTGCCAATAAGCGCATCCAGGTATCTTTGGAAGAAGCAACATCAAGCATACAAGAATATGATAGAATAATTTGGGTCCATACTCAATATACTCCAAAAGAAGAAGGAATTGAAATAATTGCTAAATCCTTAGGTGTAGATAAAGAAAAAATTACAATTCCAAAAGCAAGTACAATAAATCAATTATTATCAACACAGCAAATTCCAGATAATTTAACTAAAGAGCTTGATGGTTCTAAAGGCAAATCATTGTTAATTTGTATGGCTGGAAATACATCATTGATGACTGCACAGGTACTTGCAAGTAAGGGTATAGTGACTGAGAGTCTGAATGGTGGCATTACTAATTTACCTGCAGGTCAAGGAAAAAATCCTGGTGAATATATTCAGATAGCCAGAGATTAAGCCCATTGAAATGTCTATCAATATCTCAACCATTTACTGATTTAATTATTTCAGGAAAAAAAACTATTGAATTAAGGAATTGGAATACTAATTATCGAGGGGAGTTTTTAGTTCATTCCCCATTAAAAATAAGAGTTGAAGATGCTAAGAGATTAAAAATTGGAAAAAAATTTGTTACAGGTGCAATCATCGGTAAAGCACAATTGTATGATGTAAAAAAATATAATTCAATTAAAGAAATTAAATTAGATCAAAAATTTCATTTTGCATCTAAAAAATTTCAAAACAGAACTTTTGGATTTATGTTAAAAAATGCTAAACCATTTAGAATTCCAATTCCATGTAAAGGTCAATTAGGGTTATTTGAAGTGGATATTCCAAAAATAAAAATTAAAAATAAAAAAATAGTATCTGAAATAATTGATGAAGAATTTCGATATCAATGGATAGGACATCATTAAAATAATTCAAATTGTAAAAAATTCTGGCTAGTATATATAAAGGACCTATTTAAAGTCCCTCGTTATGCCTCAAACTAAGCCAATTGTTAGTGTTGAAAATGTCGTAGCATCTGCATCAGTTGATCAAAAAATAGATCTTATTGAAATCACTGAAAAATTTCCTGATACTGAATATCATCCAGAACAATTTCCAGGTCTTGTATTTAGACTAACGAATCCTAGAACAGCTACATTAATTTTCAGAACAGGGAAAATGGTATGTACTGGAGCTAAATCTGAAGAGATGGCGATAAAAGCTGTCAACACAGTTGTTCAAAAATTAAGAAAGGGTAAAATCAAAATAAAAAAAGATGCAGTCATCACAGTTCAGAATATTGTTGCAGCAATCAATTTAGGAGGAAAAATCCATTTAGAAAAAGCTGCTAGAACATTACCAAGAAGTATGTATGAACCAGAACAATTTCCAGGTCTAATTCATAGAATGTTAGATCCAAAAACTGTGATATTGTTATTTGCTTCTGGGAAATTGGTTTGTACTGGAGCTAAAAAAGAATCAGATGTTTATCGTTCTGTTCATAACTTGCATGCATTATTAGAAGAAAAAACTCTAATGATTTATGATCAATAATTTTTTTAGAATTGCCTAGAGATATTTATGAGGATGAAAAAATTAAATTAACACCTGAAACAGGTTTTAATTTAATTGGAATAGATTACTTTGCAGAACCCGGAAATCAGCTGTATTTAATAGAACATTTTGAAATGTATCAAGATGCATTAAATGCAAAAAAAGATAGGAAAAATCAAGATGAATATTTTGTACTCTACAAGGGTACAGAAAATGAATTTTTCTGTAGATAGACTAGAAAAATCACATGGCTTTACAAATTTTTACAAACTCTCTTATCATTTAGTTAAAAATTGAGAAATTATTGCCTAACGAAACAAGAGATTTAATCGATACGCTATATGAAAAAGAAAACACAGTTCAATCAGAACAAATTTCTAAACAGATCATTAGGAAAAGTGCAAAAGCAAAATACCATATTTTTGATGAAACTGAATTTACGCGTGGAAGGGAGGTTTTAGGGGATTTAATTGTACATGGGATGGTAGCCTCAGGAGGTACTGATATTGATTGGCTTATTGAGCACAAAGGAAGTTTCATCATATTAGAATTCAAGGGATTTCACAATGATAAAATCAATATCGCAAAAGGCCAAATGATTGCATATGAAAAATTGCATGAAAAATTAAACCTTGCAACAAAATGTTATCTTTATGTTGTAGGATGTGATGATATTGATTTTTCAAATCCTGATTCAACCGTCTGGATTTTTGAAATGAGTCAATGGAAAACAGGTGCAATTCCAAAAAATACTTCAGATATTTACAGTGACGATTCTGGAAAACAAAATAAATTCATTGTATATCGTGAGTATATGGAAGAAATCAGTGTAGAAAAATTGCGACAGTTACTTGATTTTCATTGGAAAGAATTTGAATAAATTAAGATGTGAAAGTAAATGTATCAGATTTTGTTTCTTTTTCATTCTCCACTATAATAGTATAAGTGCCAGATTTTTCCCAACCTGGACCACCTGCTATGGCTAAAGTTGAAAATTGTCCATCATTTTTTAATGAAGTTTGTTCTGTCCAAACGAGTTCACCACTTGTATTCTCTATTGAAAGGTTAACAGTTCCAGTTGTATCAGATACACCACTGATTGATATTAGATCTTTATTGGTATAAGATGACAAATCAGTTTGTATTGATAGTGAGATGTCAGTGGTTGTTATTGGAGTATTGATTTTGGTAGTTCCATTAGTAATACCACCGAATGATATTGCAGCTGCAATAATTATTACTAAAGCTATACCTCCAATACCAAAAATGATTTTTTTATTTTTAGATTTAGAATAAGAAATTGGTGGTACTTGAGTTTGAAATGATTGGGTTTGTTGAATAGGTTGAATTTCAGGCATTACAACATCAGGTATTGTTGGTTTTTCATTAACTGTTGGAGATGGGGCAAATTCGGGCTTTTTCCCTAGATGTTTTTCTGCTAACTTTCTAACATAATTTCTTTCATAATTACTAATGACTTCATTATTCTCACATGCTCTACAAATTTGTTTGAGGATTCGATCATCTCCAAAATCCTTATCCAAAAGTGCCTTTACATCATCCAATAATGGATCTGTCATGATTAATTCCACTCAAATTGATTATTTATGAATATATGTCAGATAGCTATTTTGAATGGATTTTTTGGGCTTGAATTATGACTGTTCTAATGTAATCTTTTGCAGTAGAATCCGTAACTCCCATTTGTTTGGCTCTTTGGAATAACTCATTTTCTGTTGGATTTATCAAATAACACTTCAAAAGATAATTAAGTCTATGAGATCGTTTTTCATCACTTTTCATAATTTCATTTTTTTCTGATACTAAAAAGGTCAGAGGATTATGAAATAACCAATTAGATGCAATAGTATCATAAAAGTTGAATAAAAACATATGATCTTTTTTAAACAATACCTAAAAAAGAATGCAAATGAAACGAATCGAGGCAACTGTTCAAGCAACTAAAATTGGTGCAGTCACTGAAGCAATTAATGATATTGTAGGAGGATACACGATTTTGGAAGGAAAAGGCAGAGGTTCTGGAGCCAGACAAGAAATGAGATCTGGTAGAGGAACAGGGACTATTACTGCAGAATTCAACCAAGTTGCAACAGTTAGTACAGTCATAGATGACTCAGACGTAGAAAAAGTTTCCACAGCAATTGCTGATGCAGCTTTTACAGGAAAAGGCGGAGATGGAATTGTTGTTGTATCAAATGTGGATAGTGTTCTGAATATTGCATCTAAAAAGAGTGGTTCTGAAGCCCTCTAATCATTTTCTTTTATCAAAAAAATCATTTTATTATTAGAATTTACTGCTGAGAGGTTAACTACTCCTCTCAGGGTGTTATCCCTTTGGGGGACATGTTGTTGAAGGGATAGATTAGTATTACAATTTGAGTATAAAAGCTAAGGATTTTGAAGAATTATTGTTGGCCTTCAATTCCCATTAAGGTTAATGTTGATCTAATTTTTGGAATTTTCCTAATCTTCCAAGTAATAGTTTCTCTTAGTGCTTCGACTTGATTTGATTCAACTTTTGCCAGAATATCATATGCGCCAAAAGTACCGTGCACTTCAACAACACCTTCAATTGATTTTAGCTCTGAGATTACTGCTTCTTCAGAACCTAGCTCACAGTTTATGAGAACATAAGCTGTTGCCATTATGATTCAACTCCCATTTTCATATTTTCAATGCTCTCTTGAAATATATAAGAATAGTCCAATTTACTTAAAAATTCAATACAGATTTAATTGATTTCACAAACAAATGTAAAGAGAATTAAGATTTCTTTAAAGATTTTATTTATGAGAAATAGGCATCATTCATAATTTTCTCTAATTCTTCAATATTTTTTGAAATGGTTATTTTTGAGCGAAGTTTTGAACCACCTTTCATACCCTTTGTAAATCTCATTGCTTGACCTTTGATGTTTGCAAATTTGATTTTGTATTTAGAAGTGATATGTAAATATTCAAAAAAGGAATCCAATCTATCTTTGAAAGTATACTCCTTGTACGAATTGGTTTTTAAATAATCATTGATTTGTTCAAATAGGAATGGATTACCCATGGCACCTCTGCCAATCATAACATAATCACAATTAGTATAATCAATCATAGTTTTAGCATCTTCTGGAGTAGTAATATCACCATTTCCAACAATTGGAATACTAGAAATTTCTTTCAATTCTTTGATTAAACTCCAATCTGCAGTTCCTGAATATCCTTGGCTAACAGTTCTTGGATGAAAAGTAATCATTTGGATTCCTTCGTCTTCTGCAATTTCAGCAATATCTCGAAAAAGAAACTTACTTGCATCAGTAACGCCTGATCGAATCTTTAGGGTTACAGGTTTTTTTACAGTATTTACCAAGGTACTGAAAATTTGTTGGGTGAGATTAACTTCTTGTAAAAGTGCACCACCAGCCATTTGTTGTGTAATATGAGGTGCAGGACAGCCCATGTTATAATCAATAATATCAAAAAAGGGTTCAACAATTTTTGCTGCTTTTTCTAAAGCATTAAGATCAGAACCAAATAATTGAATCGAGAGAGGTCTCTCTTCATCTGAAAATTCTATAAATTCTTGAATAGTTTTCATTTTTTCTTTTAATTGGTTTTCTTTTGCAATAATACTATGGATGTTGGTGAATTCAGTTACAACCAAACCTGCCCCCATTTTTTTACATTGTAAACGAAGTGCAGGATCACTAACACCAGCCATTGGTGCCAAAAATGCCCTGCCAGAGAATTTAGGAAGCATGAGATAGTTTTACAAGATGAATATATTTAGTATGTCTAAAAATTAGGCGAAGATTGAACTATTAATTATCTGGGCAGCCGTCTTCATCTCGATCACCATCATAATCTTCCGGATCAAGTGGACATAAATCTTCATCATTGATTATACCATCTAAATCATCGTCATGAACAAATCTCTGTTGTTCTGGAGCAGTGTCAGGGCACCCATCATGATCATTATATTTATTCCATGTTTCTGGATTTGTTGGACAAGAATCAATTGCATCATAATATCCATCACCATCTGAATCAGGTCTTGTTGGAGTTGTAGATTCTGCTGCTAATACATCTGGGCAACCATCCCAATCAAGATAGCCATTATAATTCTCTTGTTCATCTGGACATGCATCTTTTCTATCATCTATTCCATCACCGTCAGAATCTGCAAATATGTAAGAGGGAATAGTAGTTATGATTGTATCAGGGCAGCCGTCTTGGTCTTGATAGAAATTATAAGTTTCAGGTTCTA
>JAHELP010000064.1 GCA_024644105.1 Candidatus Nitrosopumilus sp.
GAATAATGTTCCTGCATGGAGTACTGGAGAAATATCCTCAGATACTACAACCCCTAATATCGCAATGCTGATTCAGGAAGTAGTGGACCGACCTGGCTGGACTTCAGGAAATGACATTGTTTTACTTTTTTATGATAATGGAAGTAGTGGACAGAGAGCTGCTGAATCTGAAGAGGGTGGTGGTAGCTCTCCACAATTAAGTATCACATGGGGTAACGGTGCAGTACCTGATTGGCAAGCAGGAAGTGGACCGCATAATTCTGGAAGTTATTATTTTGATGGCGTTGCTAAATGCTTTAGAAGTACAAACAATGTGTCTGGAGGAGATGATAATGATATTGGTTCTGGTGACAGTACAACTTCATTATGGTTTAAAACTGATGGACAAGTTGGATTAACTGATCAATACTTGGTAGATTGGTCTGCTAGTGGCTGCCCTGCATGTGACTATTATCGAATTGGTTTACTTGGTGATGTGACTGATGGGGGTGAAGTATTTTTTTCATATGAAACAAATAACGGACTTGATACAGTTACATGTACTTCTAATAACAAATACGATGATGATCAATGGTATCATGTTGTAGCAACTCGTGATGGTTCTGCTGATGAATGTAGATTAGAAATAACTGATTTAAATGGAAATAATCCAGAAGTTCAAATTTTTGTAAATGAAAATACTGGTACTAGTTCTGTTGATGTATCAGGAACATGGCATGTTGCATCAAACAAAGATGAGAATGCAAATTTCTTTAAGGGTTGGATAGATGATGTTATGCATTGGGACGATAGAGAAGCAACAAATGAAGAAATGGATGATTTAGCACGAACCAATTATGGTGATGGGGCACATGAATTTGATTTGTATTTGGATGAATTAGATTCAAGTGGAACATTTGTTCAAAATCTGTATACTGGAATTGCAGTGAAAACTGGCTTTGCTGATCCAAAAAATGGTGGTAATAATGATGATTGGGCATATTCGCAAACTAATATGACATTTAATTTGGCGCAGACAGTAATTCCTATAGATGGCAGACTTGAATTGTATTTTAATTATCGTGCATCCACTGCTACATGGGAAGCACTAGAAGTTGATATGAAAATTGATGACACTACAATGAATAATCCATATCCAAGCTTTATGCAAATACCATTTCCAAGCTTGCCCTTCCCTAGTTACTATGTTCACGATAACGATGATGAGTTTGAATTATACATTTCAAATACAGGAGAAGATGGTGTATTTTTAACATATCAGGGAACTAGAGTGAATTTTAACGGTACTGAAGGAGCATATGCTGGATTGATAAGACAAGTTAATGGAACAAATTTGAGTGAGGATCAGGATAGTATCTATATACCAAAAGGAGAAAATGGTCAGCTTACATTCCATGAGGCAACAGATATCCCTTCAACCACTCAACAAGGAACTTTGATGCCTCCCGGAGCATATAGAACAACAATTTGGATTAACGGTTATTCTGATCAAGGGGAGACATTCTCACGCTCAGTTGTAGTCGGGTCTGTTAATGTAGTTGAATAATTTCATTAAAAATGGTGTAACATTAAGGAACATACAACTTTTAATGTAATTTTCTAGGGATTTTAGATCTAGATGCAATCATCAGATTCTACTGATCCGAAAGTAGCCGCAGCAGAGCCACAAGTAGCCGCAGCAGAGCCACAAGTAGCCGCAGCAGAGCCACAAGTAGCCGCAGCAGAGCCACAAGTAGCCGCAGCAGAGCCACAAGTAGCCGCAGCAGAGCCACAATCATTAGATCCTAACGATACAAATGCAAAGACCCTAGCCCAACTCAACACTCTGATGGAGGAATCCTTGCAAATTTATGAACTAGAAGACCAAAAGACAAATGTTATTGATGACTTGCACAATGCATTACAAGTCATTACACAATTTTTGGGATTCTCTACCAATATTCATCCAGAAATTTTCAATCTCCCCCCAAATTCTACAATTTCAATGCTTCCAAATTTAAAATTAATTATTAAACTTGCAAATGGTAAAACAGAAACTAAAAAATTCACAGATTACCCACCAGAGGTAATTACTCAAATTGTTGAATATGTTACTCCACAATTATTAGAATTGATTAAAAATCAAAAATCATATTTGACAGAAAAAATTACTTTCTTAAGAACTGCCACTAAACAACTCAGCACACTAAGTCAACTAAAAGAAAATTTACCATCTATGAAAACAATTGAGGAAAATTGAAAAAATTAATTGAGAGATTCAGTTCAGTCAACTCTCTAAAAATAAATTTAGAACAAGAAATTGAAGATACTGAATCAATCATTCAAGATTATTCAAACTTGCTCGGAGAAAAAATTAGAATTAATGAAGAATCCTCTCTAGATGATCCTGATTTTATTGCATTTAAAGCAAAATTTGAAGGAGGCTCTTCGGATGGCAAAAAATCAAAAGATAAAGCTGATGATAAAAAAGCTGATGATAAAAAAGCTGATGATAAAAAAGCTGATGATAAAAAAGCTGATGATAAAAAAGCTGATGATAAAAAACTAGAGAAAAAATCTAAAGAAAAAACAGATAAAAAGAAAAAAGGTAAAAAAGGAGTTAGCGATAAGTGGTATAATCTCAATGAAATCCTTGTGTATAATGGAATTGGATTACAGGGTGAATTAGAATTATACTTTAAGGCAATAGATGAACTTAAAACAAAATTAGAAAATCTTCAGCGATGTTTATCCACATTGAATAATATCATTGAAAAAGGACTCAAAAAAGACATGGGTTGTATTGCTTTTAGAGGAGTTGAAGGAATAATTGAAATTGCTTTCTTAAAATCATCTGTAATAAGAGATAATTTTACATTAAAATCGATCTATTCTGGAAGAGCAATTTCTATAGAAAACAAGATAAAAATTGGAGTTTAATGATAAATCATGCCTAAATTATATTTAAAACAAAGTCAAAATTTTGAGAAAAACGATCAAATCGATCAAACAAAATTAGCTATACATCAATTTAGCATAGTGAATTCTAACGAAGGATCCTGAAAAAACATGGCAAAAGAAACAACACAAAGTTCAGTATTTGACTCAACTCCCGACTCACAAATGTATGAGTATAAACTCTCAGTTGAAAAAGTTCAAGCAGAATTATTACAATATGGATTAACATCAAACCAAAGTAAGGTATTCATTTTTCTTGGAAAATACGGTGCAAAAACGGCTCCTGAAGTATGTAAAGCACTAAAATTACCACGAACAGAAACATATCATTTGTTATCTGCATTACAAAATAAGGGAGTTGTATCTGCAACATTCCAGCACCCTATACAATTTACTGCATTATCTTTAGAGAAAGCTATTTGGATTTTGGTAAACTCTGAAAAAGAAAGAGTAAAATCTTTAGAGAAAATGGAAAAAAATCTTTCTGAATTATGGGAAAATATTCCAGCTTTTGATTCTATTCATGATGAGGTTGAAGAGAAATTCCAAATGTTACAAGGTACTAATCAAATTCATTCAAAGATTACAGAAATGACTGATAGTTATAATGATGAATTTTTAATTCTTGGTTCTGAAAAAGATTACCTAAAACTATACCACGGAGATTTTCTTGAATCATTTATAAAATCAAAACAGCAATTCAGATTACTTAGCGCATGCAGTGAAAAAACAAATTATATTTTTGATGATTTAGAAAGAAAAAATATTAAAAAACTCAATAAAGACATTGAAAATCATTTGTGCTTTATTTTAAAAGATAATGGTGAAATGCTATTTTTTACAAAGAATGCAAATTCCACAGAGGAATTATTTGCAATGTGGACCAATTCAAAATCCCTAGTATATTCTATGAAATTACTTTTTGAATCATTATGGTCTAGTTCAAAAAATATCCACTTGTAAACGGCTGTAATCATAATTTGTTAGAATCAAACTAGTCCCCTTGTTTATATAGAAAATTTCCATAATTATTTTGTAGATATGGATTCAACATATTCTAAAGTAAAAACAGGAATTCCTGGATTGGACTCTGTAATATCTGGAGGATTAAAACCAGGTAGATCAGTGACTGTTTCAGGCCCTCCTGGTAGTGGAAAGACCACATTTGGATTACAATATCTTCATTCAGGTGCCAAGGATTTTGATGAATCTGGAATATACGTAACTATGGCTCAAAATATTGATGAAGTTAAAAATGACTGTAAATCATATGGATGGGATTTTGATGATTTAATTTCACAAGATAAAATTTTGATGATTGATGCACGACCGTTTAAAATCCAAGATGAATTAATTGGAAAAGATGATTCATTATATCGTGGAGAGCAATTACCTTTTGAACACTTGACAAAATTACTTCTCAGTAGTATCAAGAGAATTGAAGCTAAAAGAGTGGTAATAGACTCTGTTACTATTTTGGCAATGCAATATCCAGACAAATTTTACATGAGACAAGGATTACAAGGCATGGTTCAAGCACTAGAAAACTTTGGTGTCACTAGTCTAATTATATCAGAACATTCTGACAATGATGAAATTCCTCTAGAATGGTTTGTCACATCAGGAATTATTCAACTTCGTCATACAAGAATTGAAGATACAATGGAGAGAACTATTCAAGTAACAAAAATGCGTGGAATAAAACATAGTGAGCAAATTCATCCAATTGATCTAAA
>JAHELP010000065.1 GCA_024644105.1 Candidatus Nitrosopumilus sp.
ATTCCTTGTCATAGAGTTGTAATGTCTACTGGAAAAATTGGTGGTTATGCATATGGAGAGCACGTGAAAACAAAGATGCTAAATGATGAGGGAATCAAAATACAAAATGGTAAAATTTTAGAATTAGAAAATAAACTATACCGATTCTAATCTTTTCGTTTTTCTCTGATTTCATCCATCAAAAGTCTAAGATGGGCTTTGTTTCTAACGGTGTTTCCGCCAACTTTTTTGTATAGGGCCCAAAATTCAGGATTGGTCAAATCTTTTCTGTCTTTTGCAATTTTCAATAATCGTCTCAAGGAACGAACCTTTGCAACATAGACTTCTTTTTTACCGACTCTTGCTCCTTTTCTACCTTGTTTAGAACCTTGAGTTGTACCTCTCTTATTTTTCTGAGCTTTCTTATCATGTGCTCTTCCTTTGGAAGTACCGGTAAATGATTTAATTTTAATTGTATTTGCAGTGATTAGACTTCTGATATTTTCTCTTGTAATTGCATCTGCAATGTCATCAAGATGGTCAGTATCAAATCTAATTCTGTGAACTCCGACACCAGTTACTCTGGATGCGAGTTTTTTCTTTGCTCTAAGATTTACTACCACTTGCACTCACTCTCGCGTTGAAAATTTTGAATTTTTGTTCAATTGCTTTTACAATAATCTCTTTTCTCTTTTTGGTACCGACACTATGACCAAATCTGACTCCGTCTTTCTTTGGGTCAAGTTTCTCTAAATCACTTAGATTGAATACTAAATTATCTGTAAATCCTGATGGGTGTAATCCTCTTGCAACTTTTGGTCCCCCATATCCAACTTTGACTAGACCTGGACGACCTCTGCTCTTTTGTTTTCTTTGATGATGATCAATACCTTTTGGTTTTCTCCAATTAGTTTGAAGTCTAACATAACGCCAACTCTCTGGTCTGATAAAATCTGGCTTGTGTTGCTTTGCCTCTTCTCTCTTTGCAAGCAAATCCTTGTTGATCGTCATGAATTTGAGTCTTGAATTTTGGAATAAATACGTTCCTAGACAAGAAAAAAATCTCTATAAGAAAAAGATAATAAGGAAACTTTGGGCGGATCGAATATCTCATGAACCAGCCTGGGATTGAATACATTATTTTTGGAGGCAAAATCCTCTGACCCAAGTACTTGGTACCGCAGCAACTGAAAAATTCTCATCACAATTAATTGCCTTTGGAATAAATCCATCCAAAGTCCACAGAAATCTCCCAGTTGACAAAATGGTAGAATTGGCAGTTGAGCGAAAAGAGGGAGTTGTAAACTCTACAGGCTCACTTTCAGTAAATACTGGAAAATATACTGGCAGATCTCCTGATGATCGATTTATTGTATATGACGATAAAACACATGATTCCATTGATTGGGGTGACATTAATCATCAATTCCCAAGTGGCAAATTTGAGAAACTTTTAGAAAAGATGAAAGCCTTTGTTGATAATAAGGAACTTTTTGTTTTTGATGGTTTTGTAGGTGCAGACCCTGAAACTCGTTTACCAATTAGAGTAATCAATGATCATGTTTGGCAAAGTATGTTTTCAAGCAATTTGTTTATTCGACCAAGTAGTGAAGAATTAGAAAAGCACGAACCAGAGTTTACTATTTTATGTATTAATGATTTTGCTGCAGATCCTGAAATCGATGGAACCAGAACTGATGTCTTTATTCTAATTGATTTAACTAGAAAAATTGTTTTGATTGGTGGCACAGAATATGCCGGTGAGATGAAAAAATCAATGTTTGGTGTAATGAATTTTCTTTTACCAGACCGTGGCATTTTTCCAATGCATTGCTCTGCCAATATTGGTGAGAAAGGAGACACTGCATTATTTTTTGGTTTATCTGGTACTGGAAAGACTACTCTTTCAGCAGATCCTAACAGAAGACTAATCGGTGATGATGAACATGGTTGGTCTGATAATGGCACATTTAATTTCGAGGGAGGATGTTATGCAAAATGTATCAACCTTAGTAAAGAAGCAGAACCCGAAATTTGGGATGCAATCAAACCTGGTGCACTTTTAGAAAATGTTGTTTTAAATGATAACATCCCTGATTATGATGATAACACACTAACAGAAAATACTCGTGTTGGATATCCACTAAACTTCATTCCAGGTGCAGTAATCCCAAGTGTTGGTGGAAATCCAAAAGTCATTGTATTTCTAACTGCAGATGCTTTGGGTGTATTGCCTCCTGTTTCGAGATTAACAAAAGAGGGAGCAATGTATCACTTTATGTCCGGATATACCAGTAAGTTGGCTGGAACTGAAAGAGGAATCAAAGAACCAAAATCAGTGTTTTCTCAGTGTTTTGGGGCTCCATTCATGCCTAGACCTGCCTCAGTTTATGCAAAACTTCTTGGAGAAAAAATTAATCAGCACAATACTGTGGTTTACCTTATCAACACTGGTTGGTCTGGTGGCCCATATGGTGTAGGCAAAAGAATCAAGATCAAATATAGTCGTGCAATGGTAACTGCCGCTCTTTCAGGAGCTCTTGATATTGTCAAATACCGTCATGATGATTTATTCAATCTTGATATTCCTGTTGAAGTAGAGGGAGTTCCTTCTGAGATTTTAGATCCAAAAAATACTTGGATTGACAAAGACTCGTATGATCTTTCAGCAAAAAAACTAGCTCAAATGTTTGTTGAAAACTTTACAAAGTTTGAAAATGTCTCAAATGATATTATTGAAGCAGGCCCTAAACACTCTAAATAATTTATCTTCTTTTAATCAAACCAAATATTGCAATTCCAATTACAATTATACTAATTATTCCAATCTGCTTTTCTGGAATGTCAAATAGGTTTACAGCATTCTGATCTTTTGGAAGTGTATTAACATCTATGGTAGTATATGCACTTGTTGTGTTTCCATTAACTCTAATTTTTGCATCTATCCAATATTTTGAATTTTCATTAATTTGAATTGATGCTTCTTTGGTTGGTGTTGCACTTGTTGTATGGGATTTTCCGTCTTTACTATTAGTAACTGAAATTTTTGCAAAACTCCATTCTTCAGGATGGTAAATGTCAAAGTAAAGTTTGTTATTTTGTTGGTTAACTGTAATTGAACCCTGTGTGTAATGCAACAAAAATGGAACTCTGTACTGTGTGTCCTCATGACTTATCATGATAATTCCTTCATGCTCCCCAAAATTGTCCTCTAACATTTTCATCCGTATGTTCAAAACATTTCCATCTGCTAGCTCGCCACCAAAGCTAATGAAATCAGGTCCATCAAATGAAACATCAAATCCCCCCCATGAACCATCCATTGATTTTAGTTGGAATTGTTTTTCGACTGATTTGTTATCTGATGATGTAATTGCAACAAAGTTTGGTGGCTCTATGATCAGCTTTGCATTATACGCATTTCCAATGTCTAGTCTTCCTGCCCCTGCCTCATGAATGGAGAATTCTTTCTCATAGGCATCAGAAACAGGCACACCGGTAGTCAGTAACAATGACTTTATCTCGTGATGATGAAGTTCTGGATTCTTTTGGAGTAATAATGCGGCAGCTCCACTCACATGGGGAGCAGCATAGCTTGTTCCACTAGTAAAGTTGTATCCTGCATTATTTTGAGTGGTGTTGATGAATGCACCTGGGGCAACTATTTCTGGTTTGATGTAAAATGGAGAGACTGGTCCTCTTGAGCTAAAATGTGCCACATAATCAGGATTATAAAATAAATTTAATATTCCATGACTATTTTCTTTAATGGAATTTCTAATCTCTAATCCCTCTTTCCTATCCATTGAAACTACGGGAATCTGTGGATTGTATCCTGGTTCAATAAACTCATGAATTAATTCTCCCAAAAAAATTCCTGGCTTGTCATTGTAAACAATCATAGCTTTTGCTCCCGCATCTGCGGCATTCTTTTCTTTGATGGAGAAATACAACAGTTCTCCTTCTACATCACTTCCTCGCTCAACAATTACTATTGCATCCTTTACATCCAAATTTTTAAAATCATCAATTTTTCCATAACCTCCAAAAATTACTTTTCCTGTAATTGGCTCTGATAATTTTGATGTACCAGTCATTGGTATAACTGTAAATTGTTTTTCGTCAACTTCTAGTGTTGCAACTAAACTTGATGTAAGATTGTTATACGTTGCACCAACTGTTACAGAACCAAAATTTCTACCCGGACTTCCAATTGATTTTAGTTCTGGTCCATCATTTCCTGCAGCAGTTACAACAAAAATTTCTTTTTCCAATGCAAGATTAACTGCACGATCAATCTTGGTATTTGTTTTATTCACTCCTAAACTGATATTGATAATATCTGCATCATCTTCGATAGCCTTTTCAATTGCTCTTGTGATTAATTCTGATGATACTCCCTCACCGTCTTCTGAAACTTTGTAAGCCAAAATTTTTGCTTTGGGAGCAATTCCCACTGTCTGCCCATCTGCTGCAATGACTCCTGCTACTTGGGTACCATGACCGTTAGTGTCAAGAGGCGGCTTTC
>JAHELP010000003.1 GCA_024644105.1 Candidatus Nitrosopumilus sp.
GAGCCATTTCCTGGAATGTCAGGATACTTTTGGTATTTCCCACTGGGTGAAAAGTGGGCACATATTGGAGCAGGAGATTACAATAAACAACACATCAAAGCAACAGATGATTTTTTGAAAAAACATGGAGGCAAAGTTCTCAAAACTAAAGGTCGTCCAATCAGACTAGCAACTCCAGACAGATGCAAGCCATACTATTCAGGTAAAGTTGTTGGAGTTGGGGAATCAATTGGAACAGTCTATGCATTGCTAGGTGAAGGAATCATTCCATCAATGCAATGCGTTGAGATATTTTTAGAAAACATGAACGATTTCAAAGCATATGAAAAGGCAGTAGAGAAACACTACAAAGTGTATGCCAAAGTGTTTAATTTTGTTCGAGCAAAAATTCACAAAGATTTCAGCTTTTTCAAGGCACTGCCAGATTTTATTGCAATATTTCGTTACATGAAAAAGAACGAAGACAGATTTGGAATGAATATCAAAATAGCAGACCTGATGAAAGTTGCAAAGGCTTAGCTAAAACTTACAGAACCAAAACCTTCGCGATTAGTCCTGTTTGAGGCCATGTTATAATCATAGATTGTTTTAGAGTATTCTTTGAATTCATCTTTCATTGGATCCAAATTGTCAGCAAGATAAAATCCAGGGCAGTCACCAGTAAATTGGTAAGTTGCATGTACTCTAGCCTTTCCTTGCTCGTTTTCTAACCAGCTTGAAAACGGATAGAGATAGCACACACCTGGTCTATCAGGATGCATGCTGCAACCTCCCTTCTCATCTAAAAATCTGCATGAGATATGAGTCCCATCTTCAGCTTCAGTTTCATCAGTTTTTCTTTTTAGGTTAATTGTAGTCATGGTGGTCATTTGGCCAGATGGACCAGGTTCTTGATATGTTACAGTTAGTGTTTCATTTTTTACAAAGTCTGAGGGTTTTTTGTATTTCAATCCCTTACCAATAGTAATCAAATCATCAGAAGTTAATGGTAATCGACCTTGTCTATCACAACAGTTGTGGCAGTCAGGCCAATAACATTTCCACAAGATGTATTTTTTTTCTGAATTCAAATAAGGTACGTGAAAGACAACATCCTTTACCTTAATTGGATAATCAGAGACATCGGTAATTTTACCTAGCATAAAATTTCTAAGAATTGGGTCAACATCCCAATCTTTTTGTAATAAGTTCAGTGATTCTTCAATTTCGTTTTGAGACAACTATTAAGTTATAACATCATTTGCAGATGTTATTAATGTTGAGTGAAAAAGGAAAATATGCTTCAGCCACTGAGAACAGAAGATTTGTTTGGGCTGAAATTATTTGGCCTTTAATTTTGGAAATAAATGATGTTGCATTTTCATTGAATCAATTCCAAGTAAAGAGAGATATTATTTGTAAAGAAAAAAATCTATCAATTAATGTTCCATCAAGAGGTTTAGTTTCATTAATGCAAAAAGGAATTATCAGAAAAGAGGGAAATATTTACTCTATTCACTACAAGTTAATTCCATACATGCGATTAAGAGCAACGTGTGATTATGCAACTGCAATTCACGAGGTTAGACTAAAGTGATTACAACAAATGAATATATTCTAAAACAATAAAATTTCTTCAAGTAGCCCGATAGTCTAGTGGTCAAGGATTCTGCCCTCTGGATCTCAAGAGTGGATAGGCGGGGACGGCAGTTCGAATCTGCCTCGGGCTACCTAAAAATTTCTAAAATAAAACTACTATCTGGATGCTTGTGCTATTCTCTCTAACTCATTCTTTTTCTTTACAGAAGGAGCATTTGGATCATTTGCTGCTGCAAGCATTAGTTGTTCTGCCATATGTTCTTCAATTGGTTTTGGATTTGAGAAAGTTGCTTCTTTGATAGCATCTGCGATAAACTTTAGAGCCAAATCAACTCTTCTAATTGGTGCAACATCAACTGAAACATGGTAAACAGTACCACCATAAACAATTCTAGTGGTGTCTTCATTTGGAGCAGAAAATTCTATGGCTCTAACCAAAACCTCTACAGGGTTTTGACCTGTTTTAAGTGCAATAATATCAAAAGAGGTCTTTACAGTATTGAGCAGTTTTGTTTTTTTACCAGTCATTCTTCCAGTGTTCTTTGCATATTTCTTTCCAAAGTGCATTGTTTTGTTGATTAATCTCTCAACGATGTTTACATCTGCTTTATTGAATCTCTTTAGTGCTGAACGTCCATAAGTGTATGGTAAGATTTGTTTTCTCAAAGAGATGGCAGTTTTTAATCCTGGATCTTTGACTTCAATATCAGATAAATCCCATTTTCTAAATAATAGTAAATTTTTGGTTTGTGCCATTTTTCTATCTCCTTGGTTTCTCCTTCTTTCCAATTACTAATTCATGTAATGAAGTACCATTAACTTTAGAAACTTTGAATCTAACTCCAGGAATATCTCCCATTGCACCACCCTGTGTTGCACCCATTCCTTCAATTGTAACCTCATCGTGTTCATCAATGAAGTTCATTGCACCGTCTCTTGGCAAAAATGCTGTTACAGACTTGCCATTTCTAATTAATTGAACTCTAACACATTTTCTAATAGCAGAGTTTGGCTGTTTTGCAGCTATACCGACTTTTTCTAAAACAATACCACGTCCTTGTGGTGCACCTCCAAGTGGGTCAGCTTTTTTATCAATACCAAGTTTTCTTCTTTTGAAAGTTGAGATTGCCCATCTTTGTTTTTTCTTTTTAGTTGTAAGAACTCTTCCTGCAAATAATCCAAGTGGTGATTTTCTCATCTATTACATCTCCAAAGTTGCCCGTTCAGGGCTGTTAATCAATACACTACTAATATCAAAATATCGTTTAGCAAGTAGTCTTGCTTTCTCTGCATTTCTACCCTCTCTTCCAACTACAATTCCTTTCTTTCTTGGGTCTACCATAACAATTGCCTGTTTTGACCCATCTGCTCGTTTATTTATTTTTACTTCAGAAATTAGTTTAGAATTAAGCAAATTAGTCAAGAATTTTGCTGGATCTTCATCAAATTCTACCAATTCAACATTTCTCTTTACAATATTTTGCAATGATTTGATATGTACTCCACCCTTACCAATTGCAAGTCCCATTTTACCAGTATTAACTACAAAAATTACTCTGTCTTGTTTTTCATCTTCAACACAATCACGTGCAGTTGCACCAGTAACGTTTTGGAAAAGAGACATCATTCGCATTTGATCAGTTGTGAGTTTAATTGATTGTGTCATTAGAATTCCTATTTATCTCCGAACAAAAAATGTCTCATTTAAACTTTCATTAAATAAATTATA
Source organism: Candidatus Nitrosopumilus sp. (assembly GCA_024644105.1). GTDB lineage: Archaea > Thermoproteota > Nitrososphaeria > Nitrososphaerales > Nitrosopumilaceae > Nitrosopumilus. The sequence continues at coordinate 3,308 of JAHELP010000003.1, forward strand.
GTTACTCATTTTGTTCCTCAGCTTCTGTATCTTTTAAAATTGATTTGATGCTTGCGTCATCAAGTGATGTAAATGAAATTGTTGATATTCTAAATTGTAAGCCACATAATCTACCTAATGCGACTGAAGTTCCTTGAAAGTTTACTAGGGGTATTTTTTCTTTCTTTGCATCGGATTCAATTTGCTCAAACATTTCTTTTTTAATTGATTGAGACAATACAATTAGCTTGGAATTTTTTACGGAGTTCAAAACTTGTTTAGAACCCATTGTTAGTTTATCTTCTTTACGGGCATCTCTTAATGATTTTTCAAGTATCTTACTCATTTGTTTTCCTAATGACGATCGTCTTGTCAGGGCTTTATAGGTTTATTGAAAAATTAAGCGTGTAATACTGAAAAATTAGTTTAGGAAACCAAAAAGTGAACCAAAGTTAGAAAATGCCATACCTACTTCATCAAAAAAGTTACTGGATTTTTCTATTTCTGAATTAACCAAATTAGTTTTTTTAGATACAGGTGGTTCTTGATAAGATATTTTTTCAATTTTTATTTCAGGGGGGCTATCTGTTGAATCAATATTTGAGGATAATGCAATGTTGAGGTTTTTTCTAGCAGTTAGATAATTTGGATTCTTTTCCAAAATTTCATCATATAGTAAAATTGCATCCTTGAAATTTCCCATATTGGCAAGGGCATTTGCCTTGTTGTTTTTAGCAGGTAAGAAATCAGGATCAATGTTGATGGCTTGATCATAGTATACTATTGCCTCTGTCAAATATCCCAATTTACCTAAAGTTGAGCCCTTGTTTACAAGAATTTCTGCATCATTAGGGTTATTGATCAATGATTCATTGAAAAAATTCAATGAGCTTTCAAATTGACAGAGTCTATACAATGCAGGACCCATTCCATCATAGTATGAAATTGTATCAGTGTATGTACTTGAATCACATTCTAATGTAATTTGGTTTAACAGTAATCCCAATTCCACATCTTCTACAGTCAAATTATTTTCTTTTTTAATTTTATTTTGTTTAGTTGGTTTTTCTTCTACAACATTTGTTTTGATTACAGGTGTATCATTATTTTTTATTACAGTATTTTCATTTGATTTAGTTGGCACAGAGATAATTTCTGGTGAATCATCAATGGGATTGGATTCATTGTTTGTAGTTGATTGTTTTTCAGATGAAGATGTATTTTCATTGTTGGTATCAGCATCATTTGTTGAACTTGGTTGTTCATCATTAGATGAATTTGTTTGCTCATCAGAATCAACATCATGTGATGAACTTGATTCTTCATCAATAATGGATTCACTTGTCTCATCAAGTGTAAAATCTTCTTCAATTATTTGTGGGACTTTGTGATATTCAAAAAAAGATGTTGCTTCAGATTCGGCATAATGGGCTTTGACTGAATATGTTCCATCAACTCTAAAATTTACTCCATCTTTAACAAGAAAGCTTGTACCAAATTCCAAGTTAGAATCAATAGTACCAAAATAAAATCCTGCGGGCATTCCAAATGGATCATAAATTCCTATTAGAACAGTAGGGGAATCCATGGATGAAACTAGACCAGTGATTTCTACCACATCTGCATCACTGTATTGTTTTTTTTCAGTATAGAGAAGAATGATTTCAGGGCTTTTATTTTCATCTTGTAAAATTTCAGGTTCATTTACCTCTCCATCTATTGTAAAGTAATAATTCTCAGACTCTTGGGCATAATCAAATTTTACCAAATATTCCCCAGGTTTTTCATAAGATGGAGAATCAAGAGATATTGTTTTGCTAAAGGTTTTTTCAGAGGTAATTTCTAAATTATTTGCAGATAAAATTTTTCCATCTGGATTATAGATACTCATAGCAATTACGGGCATTGTTTCTTCTAGAATTTGACCAGATATAGAAAGAGCATCACCATGATCATAGATTTCCTTATCAAAAATTACATCAAATGAATCTGCAAAGGCATCTGTAAAAATTACAGGAGATAAGACGGTTAACACTAAGGAAATTCCTAATACATATCCTAACACACGTATATCAACGTAATTTTGTATTTAATAATCACGTAGAAATTATACTTTTCAATCAACTGTAATTATAGAAGATATTGTTGGAGATAAAATAATAGGATCATTTATTGAATTCCAAACAAAAGTTTCGATTTGATATTTTCCAGATTCAGTGGGAGTCCAAGATTGAGAAACATCTAGAATTTGTTTTGGTGAAATTTCACTCTGTATCCAGGATAATGACTCTACATAATTATCAGAATTTTTTACTTGGAATAGATAAACAAATTTTTGATTAAAATCATGTTCGTTTTGTATAGTTCCAACTATCTGAATTTGATTATTTAATGAAAATGATTCTAATGTACTTCCCAAACCATCAGAAAACGAAATCGGTAAATTTGTGAGTCGCTCTACTGATGGAACTGAAGAGTCAACACTTGCAAAGGTTTTGATTTCCAAATTATCAGATATAGAATATGGTTTGGGTAGAGTATAATCATCATATTTTGCAAATATTTTATCTCCAGGAATAGAATAAAGTCTATTTCCACTAGAGGGTGAATTTTGAGATAATTGAACAGTGCCAATAAAGGAACCAGAAGATTCAGAAGTTTCTACAGCATTTACTTCAATACCTGCCACATCAGAATCTGAAGAGATTTGTAATGTCAAATGATCCAAAGCCTCAGGGTTCAGATTCATATCAGAATCAATGACTCTAATAATTGCAGAATCATCTAAAAAGATGACATCGTCTGAAAAATTAATTGTTCCAACATTCCAACTTATAGGAACAGATTCTACCAACACAACACCGTCTGCAAACTCAAATGAAATGGTAACTGCAGAATCCCTTTCTACTTCTAAAAATCCACTAGTGGGACCACTACCAACTGTTCTAGGAGTTGTATCGACATTCCCATCACCGTCCACATCATGCTCAAAACCTGTAAGAATTACTTCGGCAGTAAAGATACCGGAATTTACATCTGTTTCAGTGAATCGATATTCTTCTAAAGAATTATCAGATGTAGAAATTTTAATTGAATGATCTTCAGTTCCCCCAATCGTATCTATAAGATATCTATCTGAATTCCAGCTTGGAGCAATAATTGTAATTTTCATTTTGTCAGTCCATGAATAAACGGGCTTGTCAGTAAAAATTGGAGAGTACGGATTGTTGTAATCAGGAGCAGATTGCCCAAATGCAGGAAATAACATCAAAGAAAGCAGTACAAAAAACATCATACTAAAAATTGTGATTTATTGGATTTAACGGTTGGTAAATAAATTTCTAAGATTCTTCTTCAGGTAGTGAGACTGCAAGGATGTTATCACCACGAAGTAATATTTTTCCAAGTTTTTCATGCTTTTCCTCAGTTACATCTTCAGCATCATCTAGGGTTAGATTCATGTGAATATCAAAATCTTTTAGTTTTCCCTGAACAGTTCGTGTATTTCTTAATCGAAGCAATACAACTTTGTCTTTACTATTATTCATCAATGTAGAAATTTCATCGGCCATAATTATCACTAAACTCTAAGTATCTCCTATTTTTTCTTGCTTACTTGCATGTATAAGTCAACAGTACCACTTCCAATTGGAATGTTACTTCCTACAATAACGTTCTCTGTAATACCCTTGAGTTGTTCAATTTCACCTTGAAGTGCAGCATGTGCAATTGTTGGAACTGTAATTTCAAATGCAGCTCTTGCAAGAACACTATCTTTAGTTCCGGCAATTCCATGTCTACCAATTTGTTGCATGTAACCTCTAGAGCACATCAAATCAGATACTAGCATGATGTATCTATTATCAACTTCCAATCCTTGATCTCCCAGAGTATGGTTAAGTTCATCAATTAATGAATTTCTTGCAGCCTCAATTCCCAGCGTTCCAGCAATTTCAAAGACATTATTTGTTCTGACATTCTTTTTATCAATGCCTTTGACTTCAAGGACTTTAGCAATGTTAGAACCAGTTGTTTGAATAACCCATTCATCATCTTTTTGAACTAGTGTAACTCGTTCAATGTCTGGAACACCCTTAACAGTAGTGTTTAGAACTTTATTTCTAATTGCAATTGCAGTTGCAGTATCAGCCTCGTCAACCAAGTTCAACGTGATTAATTCGCCGGTAATTTCCATTTTGAATTTTTTATTGGATGAAAGTGCTGCCTCTATTTCTGTCATAGAGCATCCTCTCTCTTTAAGTCGGTTAGGACTGATTATTAATTTGATATTTGTAGAATAGTCAGTCTCAGTGTTTGCAATTAATGCACTAACTTTGGTTTGTAATACATTTCGTGCGACTTCAATTGCTTTTTCTCTAGACTTCTTTGAATCTGCATCAAGGTAAATATCCATTGTTGGAGTAACTGGTTTCTTTCTTGCGTCAACTAGTTCAATTAGTCTTGGAAGACCCAAGGTAACGTTTCTTTCTTTAATACCTGCAAAGTGGAAAGTTCTCAAAGTCATCTGAGTACCTGGTTCACCAATAGATTGTGCAGTAACAATTCCTACACCTTGACCTGGTTCTACTTTGGCTTTGTTATACAGTGAAAGTCCCTTCTTACAAACGGCTTCAACACCATCTTTACTTAGATTAGATTTGTGTAATGCATCAGATACAAGGCTTGTCAATCTTGGATTAAATGTCTTGGTGTATTTTTTGGCAAGAGTGTCAATTTCTTCTTTGGTTGCTTTCTTTCCTGAATCAATGATTGTTTGTGATTCTGCTAATCTGCTTGCATTAAATGCTTCACCATGATCACTTTTCTGGACATCAATACCATCCTCACCATAAAGGAATTGAACAATATGTCCATGAGGATCTCTTACAGTTCCATCATATTCTAATCTAATGTGTTCTAATGCGTTAATCAATCTACGCTGCATGTAACCACTTTGTTGTGTTCTGACTGCAGTATCTACTAGTCCTTCACGACCTCCCATGGCGTGGAAGAAAAATTCTAAAGCTGTTAGACCTGTTCTATAATTTGATTTTACAAAACCATGTGCATCAGGATTACTGTCATGTTCTTGATAGTGTGTTAATGCACGATTACTATATCCATCATTCATTCTATTTCCTCTTCTTGATTGTTGTCCAAGTGCTCCTGCCATCTGACCCACGTTAAGTGCTGAACCTCTTGCACCGGTTGTTGCCATAATTTTTCCTGCATTGCTATCATCAAGTGAGTCATTTGCAGTATCTCCTGCTTTGACTCTGGCTTTACCTAATTCATTAACAATGTAAGCCTCTAAAGCTTCTTCTGCCTTCATACCTCTTGTAAGTTTGAGGGTACCTTTCTTGTATTGGTCAGTTAAATCAGCAACAATATCATATGTCTCATTAATATCATCAAGAATTTTCTGCACATTCTTTTCTGGAACTTCAAGATCACCATAACCATAACTGAAACCATAGTGGGTGATGAATTGTTTTACCATAATTAGAATTGAATTTAAGAAGTTTTTACCAACTGCATTTCCATAGTCTTTTGTAATTCTGTGTAAGATACTTTCTGGCTCTTCAGCACCGATTGAAGTCTTGTCAATTACACCACTGATTAACTCACCGTTTTTAATTACAACATCCTTGTCTGGACCTTTTGTTCCCTTTGACCATTTTGATGTAAGGACATAGTTGAAATCTTTTGGAAGGAATAATGAGAATAATTGTTTTCCAGTGTATGCAGGACCATCTTTTGTTTTTGTTCCAGGTTTTGGAAGTACATCAGAATAACCACCAAGCATTGCATAGTTTGAGAATTCCTGAACAGAAAGTGTAGTATCATCTTTAGTTAGAAGGTATGCACCTGTTACAAAGTCTCTGAGTGCTCCAATGATTGGACCACCATATCTTGGAGAGATTAATTGATCTTGAACTCTCATTAACAAAATTGCCTCTGCTCTTGCCTCTTCACTTTGTGGTACGTGAAGATTCATTTCATCACCATCAAAGTCAGCATTGTATGGTGGACAAACAGATGGATGTAATCTGAAAGTTTTACCAGGAAGTACTCTCACATAGTGAGCCATAATTGACATTTGGTGCAGAGATGGCTGTCTGTTGAACATTACAATGTCACCATCTGCAAGATGTCTTTCAATCAAATAGCCAATCTCAAGTGTTTCAGCAATTGTAGAACGGTCTTCAACGAAATCTAATCTAATTTTTACACCATCAGGTCTAACGATATAGTTAACACCTGGGAATTTTTCAGGTCCATTGATTACCAATTTTCGCATTCTTTCAATATTCCACTCAGTTACGATTTCAGGAATGGTTAATTTCATAGCAACTTGTTCAGGAACACCAACTTCGGATAAATCCAAGTTAGGATCTGGAGAGATAACAGTTCTACTTGAAAAGTCAACTCTCTTTCCAGATAGTGAGCCTCTAAATCTTCCCTCTTTTCCTTTGAGTCTCTGAGTTAATGTTTTGAGTGGACGACCAGAACGATGGTGAGCTTGTGGAATTCCAGAAACTTCATTATCAAAATATGTTGTAGAGTGATACTGTAACAAGTCAACTAGGTCTTGAACAATCAATGGGGGAGTTCCTGCTTCTTTACTCTCTTTCAATCTTTGATTAACTCTAATGATATCTACCATTTTGTGTGTCAAGTCATCTTCAGATCTAATTCCAGTTTCAAGAATAATGGAAGGTCTAACAGTAACTGGTGGCACTGGTAATGCTTGGAGAATAAACCACTCTGGTCTTGCAGTAATTGGATCATAGTTTAGTAATTCTAAATCTTCATCAAGAATTTGTGAAAATCTTTCTCTAATTGTAATTGGTAATAATCTATGTTCACCAATTTCTGTTTTCTCTACAAAGATAGTTGGTTTGGTAAAGACTAATTCGTATTGAGTTTTTCCACAGTGTGGACATTCTTTTGCTTTTTTAGCTTTTTCTATGATTTGTTCTGGAATACGTTTTTGTGAAACTACAGTATAAGCAGCATGTTTATCTTTAATTTTTTGGAATGCATTAAGATCCTCTTGAGGTACTTTGAGTCTTGCACAAGAACGACATGTTGATTGTAATAATTTGTAGATGTTATCAATAAATGCAATGTGTAAAATTGGTTCTGCAAGTTCAATATGTCCAAAGTGGCCAGGACATCTTGCGGCAGTATTACCACAGGTTAGACATTTTTGTCCAGGCTCTAGTGTTCCCAATCTACCATCCATAAGACCTCCTTGAACTGGCATTCCATCTTCATCATATGTTTCAGGAGCAGTAATTTCAGCGACAGAGTATTTTCTAATCTCAGTTGGAGACCAGACAGAGAAACGAATTCCATCAATTGCTTTAATTGCTTGAACAGACATCTCTAGATTTTCTCCTTGATTAGTAATCTAGGTGCAACGTTAAGACTCTGCATTTCTTGTAAGAGAAGTTTGAATGCATAAGCTACAGATACAGAAGATACTTTGGCTTTATCGCCACAAACTCTGCAAACATATTTTCTTTGTTTAACATCATGATATGCAACAAGACCACATCTTTCACATACGAAAATATCAGATTTATCAGACTCGTCTAATAATCTGTCTTTAAGAATCATAGAAGCACCATATGCAATCAAACAATCTCTTTCCATCTCACCAAATCTTAATCCACCACCTCTTGCTCTTCCTTCAGTTGGCTGTTTAGTAAGCATCTGAACTTGTCCACGTGCTCTTGCATGGATTTTATCTGCAACCATGTGATGGAGTTTTTGATAATATACTACTCCAATGAAAACTTCGACTGGGAATGATTTTCCAGTTCTTCCATCATACATTATCTCTTTACCAGAATATTCAAAACCATGTGCATCCATGACTTGCTTGACTTCAGGCATTTTCTCACCTACAAATGCAGAACCATCAAATCTTTTACCACGTAATGCTGCTGCTTTACCACAGATAGATTCCATCATCATTCCAACTGTCATTCTTGAAGGGAATGCATGAGGATTAATCAAAACATCAGGAGACATTCCACTTGCAGTGTATGGCAAATCTTCGGCTTTGGCTAAAATTCCAAGTACACCTTTTTGTCCGTGTCTTGATGCAAATTTATCTCCAATTTCAGGAATTCTCATATCTCTTGCTCTAATTTTATACATTTTTCCTCCTTCGTTTGATTGAGTCATTACAATAGTATCAATTACTCCAGTTTCAGAAGGTCTTACACCAATTGAAGTATCTCTTCTGTAAGGACCAGATGATTCAAATTCTCTATATTCTTCCATGAATCTTGGAGGACTAGTTTTTCCAATTAAAATATCTCCACCTTTTACTGGAGCTTCAGATGCAACTACTCCATCATCTTCAAGTAATCTGTATGCACGTTCACCTTTGTAACCTCTAATGTTATCTTCAGCATTTGGAATCTCAAAGCTGTCACGCATTCCACCAGGATATTGTTTTGCTTCAGCATCATAAATTCTAAAGAAGAATGTTCTACCAAGACCCCTATCAACTGATGCTTTACTTAGTACAATTGCGTCTTCAATATTGTAACCATCAAATGGTAACACTGCAACAACACAATTCTGACCTGCTGGCCTATCTTCTAATCCCAAAAGTTTCATTGCTTTTGTGTTAACAATTGGAACTTGTGGATATAGCATAAAGTGTTGTCTGACATATGTACTGGTATTCATCATTGGTGTTGAAAATCCTAAACTTTGTTTTGCCATTGCAGATTCGTATGTATTTCTTGGAGACTGGTTGTGTTCAGGATATGGAATTATAGAAGCTCCTGCACCTAAAATTGCTGGTGGGAATACTTCCAAGTGAGTATGTTTCTTTGCATCTTTTTCATCTAGTGTAACATAACAATTTTCTTCTTCATTAGCATCAATCATTTCCAAGATACCCATTCTCAAAAGATCAGTCCAAGAAAGTAATTTTTTGGAGATTTTATCTAGTAGTTCTGCAGTAAGTAATGGTTTGTTATCTTTGATGATAATTAATGGACGTAATACTCTACCTGCATTACAATTAACATAGAGTCTTCGAGTTGAACCTTCAATATCAGATTTGTGGAATGATACTCCTACATGAGGATGAATCTTTGAGTTTCTTCTTAACTCTCTAAGTGATGTTGCCAGCTCTCCACCATCTTTGTAATATCCAATTAATTTTCCATCTACAAAGATTCTAGTTCCGTCTTTCTTCAAATCTTCTTTTGCATCAAAGAAATGAACGGTTCCAAGATCATAGAGTTTTTCTATAATTTCTTCTGATGGTACATTGACTGAAATAATTCCAGATAGAGCCAAGTTTTTGACTAAACCACAGTTTGAGCCTTCTGGAGTTTCACTAGGACAGATTCTTCCAAAGTGAGTTGCATGCAAATCTCTGGCCTCAAAGTTTGGCTGAGTTCTACTAAGTGGAGATTGAATTCTTCTAAGATGACTGATTGTGGAAAGATAATTGGTTCTATCAAGTAATTGAGTAACGCCAACACGTCCTCTTCCCCAATTTCCAGTTGCAATTGCATTGTTTAATTTATCAGTAATAATTCCAGGACGAATTGCTGCAGCAACTGCATTAATGCCTCGTTTTTGACCTGAGCGTTCTAATTGATATTTCATATCTCTAACTAAATTCCTAAATGCAGTTCTAAACAAATCTGCCAACATTTGTCCTGCAAATTTGATTACTTTGTTTCCATAATGATCTTTATCATCAGGAGTAATCCAACCAAGTTTTAGTTCTAATAATTTACAAGCTGCTTCACCTAAGAATTGGGCCTTTTCTTTTCTATTTTCAGGATGTTTTCCTAAATGAGGTAATAATCCCCAATCAAGTAAAGTTTCAGCTCGTTTAATCTGGAACTCTTCTAACATTCCCGGAGCAATTCTTTTACTGATATAGACAATGGCATCTTTTGATGTAGGGACATCACCTGCTTTCTCAAATGAGCCTTCTAGTTCATCTTGGATATCATCTACTAATGAAACAACAGATGCAATTTCTCTATCAGATTCTAATCCAAGTGCTCTCATCAATGTAACAACTGGAATATCAACAGGGGAACCAGGAATTCTAGCAACAATTAATCCATCATTTTTCATGACGAGTTCTAATTTTGCACGATAGCCAACAATTGAAGAATATACTTTAGCTTTGAAAACAATATTTCCTCCTACAGTTTCTCTATCTACAATTATTTTATTGTAAGAAAGATCTTCTAATCCAACGATTACACGTTCTGAACCATTGATGATAAAGTAACCACCTGGATCTTGTGGATCTTCACCATGTTCAATTAATTTTTGAGAAGAGAAATTATGTAAGATACATGCATTTGATTTTGCCATTACTGGTACATCGCCAATGTGAACAAATCTAGATTCTAAAATTTTTCCATCTTCAACAACACTTGCTTCCATCATAACAGGTGCAGAATAAGAAACATTTCTCAATCTTGCCTCAGCTGGAGTGATATGTGTAATAGAGCCATCAAGTTCCATCATTCTTGGTTGTTGAAGTTTGACTTTACCTAGTTGAATCTTGTATGGATATTCAGCATTTTCAATATCAATTTGTCCTACTTCATTTATGATACTTTGAAGTCCTCTTTCTAAAAATTCATCAAAAGAGTTTAGATGTTGACGTGCAATACCTTCACGTTTTAGAATATCTTGAATTACTGGCCATCTTTTAGTTGAAGGATCTGCCATTTAGATTTCCACCACATATCGATAATAGAGACTTTCACCAGCAGTTGGGCTTTTTCGAGTAATCTTAATCATATCTCCTGGTTTTACACCAAGTCCCAAAATTGCAGGATCATTTACAAAGATTAATGGTAATTCAGTTGGTTTACAATTATATTTTTTTAAAACTTCTTCAGCTTCTTGTTTTGGAATAATTTCATGTTTTGGGACATAGACATGATCAGGTACTAGGACTTGATTTTTCTTAGTTGCCATTTACAGCACTCCCACATCGAACATTAAATGTAACAGAAAATAATACACACAAACTGTCAAAAATTCACGCTCGGGTTAATATATATGTAATTTGAAAATCGAAAAAACCTGCCTTTTTTCTATTTTGTCAACAAATTTTTTCGTAACCTTAAATAGTATAAATTCAGGCGTAAAATTGATGAAAGCTCATCTAACGGTGTTTGCCCTATCTGCAATATTATTTGCAAGTATTGGTATGGCACCAGCATTTGGACAAATACAAAGCTCGATTGTTGTTACTACAGACAAATCATCATATGCAGAAGGTGAAACAATCCTAGTAACAGGTGAAGTAAAAGATCTGTATGGTGTTCCAGTTAGTGTAATTGTCAAAGCTCCTAATGGGAACTTGGTATCAATTGCACAAGTAACAGTTGGTGCTGACAAAAAATTCAGTACAGAAGTTACTGCAGGCGGTTCATTAATGAAAGCTACTGGTACATACACAGTTACAGTTCAATATGGAACAGAGAATCGAACAGCTACTGCATCATTTGAATTTGCTGGATCTTCAGAAACTCCAACAAAGAATCCTTCCAATGTTACTGACAAAACAGTATCAGTTCAAGGTTCAAGTGATTTAATAGGATATGAAATTACAGGCGGAAAATTATTAAGCATTATGCCTGATGTGGATGCAAATTCACTCATTGTTTCTATTTCTGCAACAAGCGACGGTTCATTGACTCTTACAATTCCTAGATCGGTATTGGATGCAACAATTGGTGGTGAAGATGATGACTTTTTCGTCTTAATTGACGGAGAAGAAGTAGACTTTGATGAAACAGTAACATCAACTGACAGAGTACTCACTATAGCATTCCCAGTAGGTGCAGAAGAGATCGAAATAATCGGTACATTTGTAGTCCCAGAATTTGGTACAATAGCAGCTATGATTCTAGCAGTAGCAATTATCTCAATAATTGCAGTCTCTGCAAAATCAAGACTTAGTATTATACCAAGATACTAAATCTCATCTTTTTTCTATTTTTAGGGATCAGTGTGATCTATAGATATAAGATCATAAAAATTGAATTTTGAATATACATAAATAGCAATAATACTGGGTGGAAATAGGATGAATTTTAAACGTTCTACAACATCAATGGCAATAGCCCTCATGGCAGTGTCATTAGTTTCAATGACCTCTATTCAGCAAGATGCTTTTGCTCAAACTATTGGAATGTCCATTACGGCTACAGCCGATAAAGGTGGAAATACAATTACTGTAACAGGCCAAACAGTTTCAAAACTTAACGATGTTTCATTTACTGTAACATCTCCAAGTGGAAGCAATATTGTCGCAATTGATCAATTAACACCAGATGGTGATGGTCATTTTGTAAAAGTATTCAAAGTAGGACCAACATGGACTGAAAATGGATTTTACAAAATTAAAGCATTGCAAGGCACAGGAGCAAATTCAATGTACACATTGAAAGTATTTGTTGAAGTAAAAGATGGCATGACTCAAAGAACTTCTGTAACTCAATCTAATTTAGAAACAGGAATTTTCACACCAAACACAACAAATGTTGGAAAAGATAAAGGAATTTTGCTCGATGCCATAATTATCGAGAATGGTTCTACAATGTTTGAGGTTACTGGGAAATCAGATAGAGTTAGTCAAGACATCACTTTGAAAGTGATAGCACCAAATGGAAATGTGGTAAAAGTGGCTCAAATATCACCAATGCTTGATGGAGAGTTTGCTGCAAAGATTACAGTAGGTGGTCCATTATGGAAACAAGATGGATTATACACAGTATCTGTAAAACAATTCGACGATCCAAAATATACTGCTTCAGCTCAAGTAGATATTAAGGATGGAGTTGTAGTGCCAGAATTTGGTACAATAGCAGCTATGATTCTAGCAGTAGCAATTATCTCAATAATTGCAGTCTCTGCAAAATCAAGACTTAGCATTATTCCAAGATACTAAGTTCACAACTTTTTTCTCTTTTTAAATATACATAAATAGAGACAGATGCAAATCGCAACAAGATGAACAACCGTACGTCGTTCGCGCTACTAGCCTTATTGACTGCAGTCGGTACTTTAACCATATCATCAGCATATGCTGCCGGAGAAATTCCAGAGGCATGTGTAGGATGTTCTACGGAAGATGCTAAAGCATCAGCAAAGAAAAACTTGCAAAATGCACTTCCAATATCTGTTTGGACAGACAAAACAGAATATGGACACAATGATATGATTAAGGTAACAGGCCAAGTAGCAAACGTAGCCTCTGGATTTCCAGTCACAGTATCTGTTGTTAGTCCCTTAAACTCCATTGTTACAATTGATCAAGTCAGTGTAGCACAAGATGGTAGTTTTGAGACGACACTAAATACAGCAGGTGCAATGTGGAAATACGATGGTACATACACCATTAAAGTAAACTATGGCAGTGCTGAAAAAAGCAATAAAGCTAAAGTTGAACTAGTTGGTGGAGAAATAGTTGAAAAACCTACAACCCCAAGCAAATGTGGCCCAGGTCAGATTGCTGCAAATGGTCAATGTATACCATTTACCATTGAAGGTGCAGTAGTAAAAAGTGCAACTATCAATACAGATGATAATTCAATTGTCATTAAAATCAACGCTAAAAATGACGGAACACTAACAGTAACCCCAGCTAAAACAGTCATCGATGGTATCTTCATGGTACTAGTTGACGGTGAAGAATGGGATGATGTTGAAATTGTTGCAAACAAAGTAACAGTAAAGTTCCTAGCAGGCGCTGAGAAAATTGAAATTATCGGTACCTATGTGATTCCAGAATTTGGTACAATAGCAGCTATGATTCTAGCAGTAGCAATTATCTCAATAATTGCAGTCTCTGCAAAATCAAGACTGAGTATTATACCAAGATACTAAAAGTTACACAACTTTTTTCATTTTTTCATTTTTTAATAGTAAAGGAAATATACAAATGAGTATTGAAAAGTTTGTGGGTTTAAGAATTTTCTATGGTCTCATATTATTATTGGCAATTTCCACTGGAACTGTTTTTGCTCAAGATTCTCTAATTTCAGTTCAAACAGATGATAATCATTATGATGAAGGAGATACGATAGTAATTTCTGGAGACATTACCACGATAGTAGGAAGTACTCCCATTACATTGCAGTTATTTTCTCAAGGAAATATGATTGATATTGCACAAATCACAGTAGCACAAGATGGAAGTTATTCTCATACAGTTATTGCAGAAGGCCCATTGTGGAAAAAAAGTGGGGATTATACAGTTAGAGTCTCATATGGAGAAGGAAACATTGCAGAATCTGAATTTAGTTATTCACCAAAATCAGAAGTAATTGCAACTTCAACAAACTTTGAAGTGGATGCTGGAAGCCATGGAACATTCGATGTAGAATATACAATTAAAGGAGGTACACTCAAAAATATGGTTGTAGATTCAGACATCTTTGCTGTAATAGTTCAGATTGATGCTTTTGATGAGGGTACAATAACGTTGGATTTACCTAGAGAATTCATTGGTGCTGAGAAACAAGATGGTAAAGATGATACATTCATTGTTCTAATAGACGGAATAGAAGTAAGCCCCGTAGAAAAATCGATAGTGGGTGGAGAATCTAGAGTTATTGCAATAGATTTTGAAGAAGGAGATTCAGATATTGAAATAATAGGAACGTATGTGATTCCAGAATTCGGAAGTATAGTAATGATAATTTTATTTGTAGGAATAATGACTACAGTACTAATTTCAAGAAACAAGTTAGGAATTAGATTTTAAGTAAAAGAATATTTTTCTTTAAACGGCGAAAAAGACCTTAATTCTTTAACAATTTTTTTTAGAGATTCTACGGTTTGTTCAATTTCATTTTCATTATTAAAAATCCCTAGAGTCAATCTTAAAGAACCAGTTATTTGTTCATGGGAAAATCCCATAGCCTGCAAAACATGCGAAGCTTTTTGAGTGTTCACAGAACATGCTGAACCAGTAGAAGCTGCAATTCCATATTCATCTAGTTTGATTATAAGATCTTCACCATTAACACCAAGAAATGTAAAATGAGCATTGTTTGGTAATCTAGATTTAGGATCCCCATTGAGAGTAACTTCAGGAATTTCATGTGTGACTTTTTCAATGAGCATATCTCGAAGTTTTGTTACATGTTCCATATTTTGAGATAAATCATTTTTTGCAATTTCGCAGGCTTTTCCAAACCCTACAATATTTGCAACATTTTCAGTTCCAGAACGTAATCCATCTTCTTGGCCACCCCCCAAAATTACTGGATCAATTTGAATGCCATTTCTGATGTATAATGCACCAATACCCTTAGGACCGTGTAATTTATGAGATGAAATAGAGAGTAAATCTATGCCTAATTCTTTAACATCTATAGGAATTTTACCAATTGCCTGAATGGCATCTGTATGAAAAGGGATTTTTTGGTCATTACAAATTTTGGCAAGTTCAGAAATTTTTTGAACAGTGCCAATCTCGTTATTTCCAAACATTATAGAAACAAGACAAGTATTTTCAGAGATATGCTTTTTGAGTTCAGATGGATCAACCATCCCAAATTGATTGACAGGTAGATATTCAATTTCCAGTCCTTTTTGGGATAATTTTTTACAAGGTTCTAAAACAGCGTCATGTTCAATTGAGGAAGTGATAATTTTGTTAGACTCTGCATTTTTTGATATTCCTTGAAATACAGTATTGTTTGATTCAGTGCCACCCGAAGTAATCAAAATTTCAGATGGATCTGCATTAATTAGAGAAGCTATTTGTTTTCTAGATTTTTCAATAGCCTTGCGAGCCATTCTGCCATATCTGTGAATTGATGATGCATTGCCATATTGTTCTTTCAGATATGGCATCATTGAGGATAGAACATCTTCGTGAATTTGAGTAGATGCTGCATTGTCTAGATAAATCAATCTGCAATCACGTTAATTTTTCCCGGTTTATACCCTTCCGGATCTAGTTCAACAGAAGAAAAACCAATCATTGTCAATTTCTCAGTAATTTGTCTCAAAAGGGTTTCATCAAAAATTGGAATCATTTGTTTTTCTACTTCAATTTTTGCTGAACCGTCAATATCACGAACTCTAACTTGTTTTACATTTGTCAACTGTTTAACAATATTTTCTCCAAATTCTATTCGAATTAATTTTTCTGCAGTTACTCTTTGACCCCAAGGAATTCTAGAGGCTAAACATGAATTTGATGGTCTGTCAAAAACAGATAAACCAATCATTTTGGCAGTATCACGAATTTTAGATTTTGAAAAATTAGTTTCCACTAGAGGGCTACGTATTCCATTTTGTTTTAATGCCTCAATTCCAGGCCTATAATCCCCCAAATCATCAATATTGGTGCCATCAACTATAGTATCTACACCATGCTCTTTGGCTAAATTTAGCAAATGTTCTCCTAATTCCAGCCTACAGTGAAAACAACGAGTTGAATCGTTTTTTGTGAATTCTTCATTTTCTAATTCACTGTAATCTAAGAAAAGTTGTTTAATTCCTATTTCAGAACAAATTTTTTTAGATGATTCTAGTTCATCCTTAGCTAATGTTTTGTAATCAGCAGTTACTGCAATTGCATCAGGTCCTAGTTTTTGAAATGCAGCGTAGGCAACTAATGCACTATCAACACCACCTGAAAGAGCAATGATTACTTTATTTTTGTCATCAAACCAATTTACAAGATTTTCAAGATGAGTCATTTTTAGTCTCCAGTTTTTCTATCTCTTTTCTCAAAAATGCTTCTGTCTCTTTTATTGACTTGTCTACAGCATTTGATATTTTCTTTAGATCATCAAATTCTATTTTAAAATCTGTTTTTCCTTTAAAAGATGATTTTTTATAATTTACTAGAAAAGAGGTACCACTCAAATTAATGGAAACATTATGATTTGTGCGAGGAACTATAAATCGACTAGAATCAGAAATTCTGACACCTAAAGTTCCTGTTTCTAATACTAGAGTGTCAACAATATCATCTAGTAAATCATCAGTACAAATTACAGAAACAAGATTTGTAGGTCTGCCTTTTTTTGTAATTCCATGATAAATAGAAACATCACGTGCACCCTTTGCCATAATTTTTTCAATTAGATTTCCCAAAATTTCTCCTGAAACATCATCTACATTAGTTTCAAGGATTTTAACTGAATCAACAGTAAATCCATTATCAGAACCTCGAATAATTTTTAGAACGTTTGAAAAAGATTCAAAATCTTTTTGGCCTGCCCCATAACCTATAGATTCAACCTTCACTGATGGATAGTATTTTACGGATTCCTGAGTTAAATTAACCAAAATACAGGCTCCAGTAGGAGTAGTAAGTTCTTCATTTGCATCATTGCCTTTAATTATCAAATTTGAATTTTTAAAAATCTCCAGAATAGCACTTGCTGGATTGGACATTGTTCCGTGTGAAAAAGATACTGAACCTCCACCAACTGCAACAGGTAAACAAATAATTTTTTCATCAAATATAGCCAAATCTTCTAAGGCGATAGAAATTCCAACAATGTCAACCAGAGTATCAATGCTTGATGCTTCATGAAAATGAACAGAGTCTTCAGGAATTCCATGGATTTTGGATTCAGCCGAGATGAGAGTATCAATGCAAGATTTTGCAAATAAAGTTGCTTTTTCTGAAAGTTGAATTTCTTTACATGAGTTTAGTATTGCTTGCTTTATTTCCGATCCTTTTCTTTCATGAACGTCCTCATCTATATCTAAAACTAGTTGTAAGGCTTGCACTCCATGTTTCTGAATTTTCCCAAAATCAATTTTTTTAATTGTAGAGTTTGAAAGGAATTTTTCAGATTTTTTGATTCCAGTAATGATCTTATTTTTATCAGCTCCTAAATCCACTAATGCACAAAGTAGCATATCTCCAGATATACCAGCGATTTGGGGATCAAAGACAACAACCATGATTAAAAATTATCAAAAATGCTTATAAATTCGACTAATATCTCAAGAATTTCATTAGATTTAATTATTGAAAACCAACACCGATTTTCATGATTACTATAATTGGTTCTGGTAAAGTAGGCGGAGATGCTGCATTATTCTCTGCATTAAAGCGATTAGATGATCAGATACTATTGTTAGATGTCGCTGAAGGACTACCTCAAGGTGAAGCTATGGATATCAATCACATGTTATCAGAGCAAGGAATTGATGTTGAAGTTAAAGGTTCAAATGATTTTGCAGATATGAAGGGCTCAAATGTAGTAGTTGTAGTTGCAGGTTCTGGAAGAAAACCAGGGATGACAAGAATGGATCTTTTGAAAATTAATGCAACAATAGTCAAAAGTGTTGTAGAAAATGTAAAAAAATATGCAGATGACTCGATGATAATTCCAGTTACAAATCCTCTTGATCCAATGGCTTACATCACATACAAAGTATCTGGATTTGATAGAAGCAGAGTATTTGGTATGGGAGGAATGTTAGATTTATCTAGATTTAGACAATTTATTCATGAAGCAACAGGGCATTCTCGTGATTCTATTAGAGCACTTGTGATTGGAGAACATGGTGAAAACATGCTTCCATTACCAAGATTTTCATCAGTATCAGGAATTCCATTATCATCTTTTCTTCCAAAAGAAAAATTAGATGAATTGGTGATAAATACAAAACAGGTTGCTGCAAAAGTAATTGAATTAAAAGGCGCCACAGTACATGCACCAGGAAATGCAATATCTGCTATTGTAGAATCTGTTGTAAGAGATAGAAAACAAGTCATTCCGGTTGCAACATATCTTGATGGTGAATACGGACATTCAGATGTAACAATTGGAGTACCAGCTATTATTGGTAAAAAAGGAGTGGAAAAAATAATTGAACTAGACCTAAATGATGAAGAGAAACAGGTCTTTGATAAAGCAGTTGAAAGTGTAAAGAGCGCCATTTCAGGCATTCAGATCTAAGCATTTTTTTAGACTAACATAGAAAAATCTTCATTGGAGATACATGAAATTCTAGAGTCAGTTAAAGAAGGTAAAATTTCAATAAATAATGCAAAAAAGCTTTTGTCACTTTAT
Organism: Candidatus Nitrosopumilus sp.; assembly: GCA_024644105.1. Taxonomy (GTDB): domain Archaea; phylum Thermoproteota; class Nitrososphaeria; order Nitrososphaerales; family Nitrosopumilaceae; genus Nitrosopumilus. The sequence continues at coordinate 22,369 of JAHELP010000003.1, forward strand.
TCAATTGAAGAGATCGAAGGAATTGCTAAAATTGATATCAATAGAAGAAAAAGAAGAGGGATTCCAGAAGTAGTTTTTGCAGAAACTAAAGAATTAGAAGAAATTAAGAAAATAACTAAAAAAACTCTTGAAAAAACAAATTCAGTAATAATATCCAGAATCAAGAAAAAAGATTATCCAAAGATTTTAGCATTTGCCAAGAAACTAAAAGTGAAAATTAAAACAGGAAAAAATTCATCATCATTGTTATTATTTAAAAAACCGATTAAAGCTAAAGGTGGAAAAGTTGGAATTATTACTGCTGGAACATCGGACATTGGAGTAGCAGAAGAATCAAGATTGATGTGTGAGGCCATGAATTGTAAATGCATTACAAGTTATGATGTAGGAGTTGCAGGAATACAAAGAATTTTTCCAATTTTGAAGGAAATGGTCAATGAAGATGTTGATTGTATCATAGTTGCTGCAGGAATGGAGGGGGCTTTGGCAACATTGGTCTCAACATTAGTAGATATTCCAATAATTGGAATTCCTACTTCAGTAGGATACGGGTATGGAGAAAAAGGAATTGCTGCACTTGCATCAATGCTGCAAAGCTGTTCTTTGGGTTTATCAGTTGTAAATATTGATAACGGAATTGCTGCTGGAGGAATTGCTGCAAATATTGCAAACAGGGCAATTAAAAAAAATAATTAAAATTAGAAATTAAGACTAACTGAACTCGTAAATCATATATAAGATACCTAAAGAAAATTGATAATTGTCGGGCAAACGTGTTGTTCTAACTGCTGATCGTAGTTTAATGACAAATTATAGAGGAAATTTTCTTTATGGATTTATTGCATGTGGACCTTACGAAGTCCTACCAGAATGGGTTTTTGATAAAGTATTTTGTCCATCTGTTGAAACTGATCCAATAACAGGGCAAGTGAAAGTTGCCCAAGTGGGATTAAGAAGAATTGAAAGTTCATTGATTCAAGGGGGATACAAAAGAGAAGATGTTTTCATGGCACATCCTGAAATGCTTAACAAATCAATTGGGCCAGATACAAAGGTAGTTGGAATTAATGTCATGGATCCCTTAGGTATGGCTCCTGTAACAACTACAATGTCACCAGAAAAATTATCCTATGTTGCAATGAAATTCAAAAAAATGTGTGCAAGTATTATTCAACTCAAAAAGAAATATGATTTCAAAGTTGTAGTTGGGGGCAATGGAGCATGGGAATTGGCAAAATCAGATCGAATGAAAATTCATGGAATTGATACAGTGGTAGTTGGTGAAGCTGATGAATTAGCTGTTGATTTATTTCAGGATTTAGAAAAAAATGATGCTCCAGAACTAATGCATTGTTTTGTAAGAAATCTAGAAAATATTCCAGTTATCGAAGGTCCAACAATTAATTCATTGATTGAAGCAATGCGTGGATGTGGTAGAGGTTGTGACTTTTGTGATGTTAACAAAAGATCAAAGAAAGATCTGCCATTAGAAAGATTACAACATGAAGCAAAAACAAACTTAGACTATGGATTTGATTCTATTTGGTTACATTCTGATGAAATGTTACTCTATGGATGTGACAACAGAGACTTTGTACCTAACAGAGATGCTATTGTTGATTTGTGGAAAGGGCTCAAAGGTCTAGGTGCAAATTTTGTTGGAACCACACATATGACATTTTCTGCTGTTGCAGCAGATCCTACACTTATGCAACAAATTTCACAAGTAAATGAACAAGATAAGACGGGAAGGTGGCTTGCAACTAATCTAGGAATTGAAACAGTAGCTCCAGACATGGTAAAGAAACATCTTGGAGTTAAAACAAAACCATTTGCACCAGAAGAATGGGGAAGTGTTGTAAGAGAGGGTGCTAAAATTCTAAATGAAAATCACTGGTTCCCTGCTGCTACAATAATTATTGGTTGGCCTGATGAAACACCTGATGATATTCAATATACCATAGACATGATGAGTGATTTTAGAGAAATGGACTTTAGAGGTCTAGTAGCCCCACTACTTTATCAAGACTTTAGTGAAAAGAATTCCATGCATTTTGGAAACTTGAATGAAGCCCAATTTACATTATTTTGGAAATGCTGGGAAAACAACTTGCGTGTAATTAATGATATTATTCCAATTATTCTTAGAAACAAGACATACGGTCCACCAATGAAGGTATTCATGTATGGAATTCTAAAAGCTGGAACATGGGCAATAATGAGATATCTACGAGGATTGTGTAAGGATTTGTTTAATGGAAGAACACCTGATGAAATCATTGACAAATATGCTAGAAACAGATCAGTGTCTGCACCTAAGATTCAAACAAAGAAATTATAGTTTTTCTATAGCAACATCTGCAATAGTATTTCGTATTGGGGTTAATGAAATAAAGTAGACTTTGTCTGCTCTTTCAATATTTTCAACTTTTTTGAATGATTTTGTTGCGACGTCAAATTCATAAATTCCAGGTTCTAGTGAACCTTTTGAATATAACATAAGATATGTTTCGCCCGTTGAAGGACTAAGTGGAATGAAAGATAACACGTAACCTTTGTAGGAATTAATTGGCATTGTATTTTTCATTGGCGGGGCTGCTGATGCCATATACATTAGAAAATCTTCAACGGATTCAAATTCTTCATATTCAATATGCATGATGTGGGATAAGGTGTTTCAGTATAATAACCTACTAGAAAGAAGTGATATTATTTTCTAGATTTGATTATTTTGTTAACTTTGAATCCAATCAAAGCAGGTGCTGCAATATACATTCCCAAATTCAAAGCAATAACTGAAATTCCTAGTCCTAAGACTTCAACTTCAGAACCATTATCTGCTAATGTCATTATAGATAATGTTGAGATCATTGGTGTGATGAATGCTCTAACTGCTTCTTGGAACATTGGATTTTCTCTTTCCAAGTCAGCAATTGTTGGTGAGAATGAATAGTATAATTGGTTAAATCCTGACATGAATGCTGTTCCAGATGAAGTACTCATTACAGTGTTATCTCTAATTTCCCTAAGGAATTGAACTTGAGGTGCTAATTCAGTACCATATGCTGCTGTTGCAATTAAACAACCACCGCCTTTTGGTTCTTCAGTTTTAATGACTTGACAAATTCCATTTACTAATTGAGTTCCTGCACCACATGTTGGTTCAGGTTCTGGTTCGGGTGTTGGTTCTGGTTCAGGTTCTGGTTCGGGTGTTGGTTCTGGTTCAGGTTCTGGTTCGGGTGTTGGTTCTGGTTCAGGTTCTGGTTCGGGTTCTGGACTAGTAATTACTGCTTTACCTCCAACATAATTTACAGCGATGCTTGATGTATCAGCACCATACTTGAATTCATAAACATAATCACCATTTAATTTCCAAAGAGGTCCACCAGCAACATAATTTTTTGCAAATGAACCATCAGAACTAATTGAAATTTGATCTATACCTACAATATTGTTATCAGGTGATTTGATAATTAATGTAAGTCCGTTACCAGATGAAGAATCATAATCTCCTATAGTTCCAGTAATCTTAACTGATGCACCATTTGAATAAATATCTAAATCAGAAGAAACGGTTAATGCAGGATTTGGATCCGTAGCTGCAAAAGCAGCGCCACTAACACCATAAGATAAAATTGAAATTGATAATAATGCAAATGCTAAGAACGCAGTTAGCCTCATTTTCATTTTGATTCGTGAATTGAGGTATTTATGTTTTCAATGAAATAAAAATTGACCATATTATATTCGAATAATACCTTTTTTGACCAAGTATTGAATTGATTTTAGGAAATCTTCATCGGAAATTTGTCCTTCTGCCCACCATTTTGCATTATTTTTTATCCAATCAGGAATCGATTGTTCGGAAATAGAAATTCCAGTGTCAGAATTGACAATGATTAAGCCCTCTTGAATTAGATACTCCAATCCATCAATGAATTCAGAATCTGAAACAGTATCAGATGACCACCATTTTGCATTATTTTTTATCCAATCAGGAAGTGGCGGGTTTGAAACTACAAAAGATAAGGTCTTGACAAACAAATCATTATGATATAAATCGATTTTGTAAATACCAGGTAAAGTTTTTTCATTTATCGAAATGATAGATTTGAAACTTCCCGCACTAGATAAAACTGATCCAAAATTTTGAGTTTTTCCATCAGGAGCTGTAATTATAACATCGAGTGGAATTCCTCTTCTAGGATTATCTACACTGCCAGATAGCATTATTTCTTCAACAATTCCAGAAGTTGGTTTTATTATTTCGTAGTTGCTAAGCTGAGCTGAGGTATAAAATGAAGCTGGTTGAGTTTTCAGTAGACTGAAAATATTTGCATTTCCAAAATTATCTCTAGAATCATAGTACTTTGCGTTTATACTTCCTCCTGCTGAAGAAATCAGTCCAGTTCCAGATTTATTACAAATTTTTGAGGGCATTTTAAACACTCCTTCAAAAATTCCAGTGCTTGGTCCAGTTTCAACAAGAGTGAATCCAGTATCACCCAAGCCTCCATAGGGTACACCATCAATAGTACAACGTTTGTATCGAAAATCTTTGATCAATACTTCAAACAATGCAATTCCATTATTTCCTACCGTATCAACATTTGGTGAATTAGGATCATTGATAACAAAATAAATGTCAACTAAATCATTTCTCAAATTAAGATCAGGATCATTTAATGTGAGTTTGACTGGTTGGCCAAATCTGTATGATTGAGAGTCTGAAAAAATTTTTCCGCTACTTGTCTTAATATCTGATTGAGAAGATGTTGTAGTAAAACTACCAGTAACGTCAAGATCAGAATATGAAATTACTATTCCCTGATCATCGATTAGTCTGTTTGTAACAATGAATTTTATTTCGTTATCAATTGTTTGAATAGTTTGAATAAATGATGGTTCTAAAATATTTAATTGATTTGCAACTGAATATTCCATAGTTCCATCAAACGTTGATGAATTATCAGAGGTTTCTTCTAATTCAAAACGATAAATAGAATTGTTTACATCCTTTGAACTGACAATTCCAAATGAAAAGAAATCAACTACTATTGGTTGTTTCTTTGTTTCACTAGAAATAGTGATGACATCACCAGTTCCAGTAGAATCAAAATCAATTACAAGAAATACCGTTCCAGTTTCATCAGAAATATCTAAAATGTCAGAATCATCTATTTGTATAAATCCATGAGCTGAAGAAATATCACCAGCATCCACTATAGTAATTGGGGAGGATCCTAAAAGTCCAAAAGATAAAGTAAATGAAGTATCTGTAAAATCAGATATTCCATAATCTTTTTCAAAAGATCTCAAATCATAATTTATCCAAGTTGTTCCATCAACATTAGATTTTGAAACATCAAGTAAGGTAGAGTATAATGATTTAGCAGAAACTCCCAAATTCATTGAAATCATCTCATATGAGCCATTTACTACATTTGATGTGTCAATGATGAGCCTGTCAGAATTGGTATCAGGCACGGATGAATTAGAGTCATCCCCTCCTACTAGTATAGGAGACGTAGAATGGAATTTTACATCACTAGATTTCTCTAATGTTGTAGGATTTCCGATAGTTAAAGTTGGAATGGTTGCTGTTGCACGAAAAACATCAAGATGATCACGTGAACCAGAATTGATGTTTTGATCTGGATCATATAGTGTGATAGGGAATTTAGTACCAGGTTTTAAAGATTGTAAGCCATTTCCAATATCTAATTTAGGATTATTCAAAGAAACTGAAGCAGATGAAGAGCCAGTCAGAATGGAAATAGAATTTTTGTTATATGTTATAGTCCCAGTTTGGCCCCTCGGAGCATTATCCAAAATTCCAATAACAGATTGATCATTATTATCTCCTGTATCAAAGATTCCAGAATTTGGACCATCTTCAACTAAAGTAATAATTTCAGAATATGCAATCGTCCCATCAGTTACACTGGTACTAGGTTGTTCATCATTAGATTGTAACTCAAGAACCGAATTTAGATTCATAGAAAGTTTTCCATTATTTTTAAAACCAATATTGGTAAGATTTGGAACTAAATCTACTAATCCAATTCCTCCATTTGCGGAACTTTGTCCATTTTCATCAAATGCTTGATAGAAAGTAGACGGAGTAGATCCAACATCAAAAGTCCAAGAGTCTTCATCGGTAGGATCTTGATTTAGTTGAAAATCATGTACTGTAAAAAAGACCTGTGCACCTTTTGGATAAAGAACTCTATCGATTTTCATAGAAATATTGTTACTTTCATCATATTCTAATGAAACCATCTGTGGTGAACCTGCTGAGTTGTATTGAATTATAACATCACTAAATGAATAAAGTTGAATTAGTGGCCATGCATTTACATTTAATCCAATTTGCCCTGATGGTACATTAGAATTAGTGTTAATTGATTTTGCATTTCGAACAACATTATTTAGAATTGGTCCGGATGGTGATGCAGTGCATGCAGATAATGGTGTATTACCATTTGTTGAACCAGTTGCTGAACGAGGAATTGCAAAGCCATCAGTTTCAGAAAGACTTAATCCAATTACTGTAGATGATGTATTTCTACTACAAAAAACACCAAAATCTAATCCCTCTCCTGCCAATCCAACTGTAGAATCAGCTTTTTGAGCCTTGTTTACATTTGCAAAATATGCATACCAACTTCCATCAGTTGCCTGAGTCATTCGTAATGATTTTCCATTAATCGTTACATCAGGTTCACCTTTTCCCTGATCAGTATCAGATAGATTAGGATCAATTACTACAACTTCAACAACCATTGAACCAGAGAAATAATTGTTAAATTTTGAATTTTCTGCTGAAACAAACAAGTTTGGATTACTTGCTGCATCAGCATCAGTAATAGGAATAATTAGCAATATAGAGAAAGTTGCCACTAAAGCGAAATATTTCATATCCAACACGATCCTAAAACACCATTTTATCACAAATAACGTTGTCGTAGGATTGCTTCTTAGAAAACGGTAATAGGTGATTCAAATCATCAAAAATAAGGAAAATGTTTGTTCAAAGGACCAGAGTTTTACAGATTTCATTACTAGCTATTTTTTCAGCATTTGTTGTAGAACTGGTTTTTGGATTAGTATCAAACAGTCTAGCGCTAATTACAGATAGTATTCATGCATTGTTAGATAGTGTAGTTACTCTGGTTTTACTATTAGCAGCAAGATGGGCAATCAAACCTCCAGATGCTGAACATACCTATGGACATGGGAAAATTGAATCACTTGGAGGATTGATTGGAGGAATAGCAATTTTCTTGATTGCTTGTTTTTTCATTTACGAATCAATCAACAGATTACAAAGTCCTCCTCCAAGTGTTTTGCCAGGGTTGTTTGCAATTATTGGTGGACTGTACACAATTGGGATTGATTTTTTCAGAATAATCCTATTGAGAAGATCCATCAAAAAAATTGGAGGTGCAACTCTGAAAGCAGATTTCTATCATGCATTTATGGATCTTGGTTCAACACTAGTTGCAATTGTAGGAATAATTTTAGTTTCATATGGATTGTATTTTGGAGATTTTGTTGCTGCATTAATTCTAGGAATTTTGTTGGCGGCATTAAGTGTAAAACTAGTATACAAAACAGCATTAGATTTGACTGATGTAATATCTCCAGACCTTGTGAAAAAAGTTAGAGAAATTTCAATGTCTACAGAAGGTGTAATTGGGGCAGATTCAATTCTTATGAGAAAGTCAGGTGATACAATCTTTGCAGATGTCACTATCTCACTTAGAGGGGATACAAGTTTTGACAAAGCTCATGAAATTAGTGATAGTGTTGAGAGTAACATAAAAAATAAAATTCCAAATGCCTCAACTACAATCCATTTTGAACCTGATTGGGAAGACGTTCCAATAGATGCAAAAATACTAGAAATTGCAACTAGTGTAGAGGGGGTAAAAGGAGTTCACAATGTGAGTACTCACAAAACTAAAGGAAAAACATACTCTAATCTGCATGTAATGGTAGATAGAGAAATTAATCTATTCTCAGCGCATAAAATTTCTGAAATAATCGAAGATAAAATTCAACAACAAATTCCAGATATTACACATGCTACAATTCACTTGGAACCATTTGTTACAGTTCCAGAAAATTTCAATAAAGAAGATGTTGAAACAGAAGAAAAAATTAAAACAATATTAGAAAAATATCCAGATATTAAAAAAATTGGCAGGATATTATCTTTGAAATTTGAGAATATTCTAAAAATAGATATTGATTGCTCATTTGATAAAGAGTTGTCAATTGAGAAAGTACATGATTTAACATCAGAAATTGAGCACATGATTAGAATGGAAATTAAAAATTCTGTTATTACAATTCATCCAGAGCCAGACTAGACAAGTATACTTGTTAGATACATCACCAGCATTCCGATTGCAAATCCAGATGCCACAGAAGCACTTGAAAAAATATTTTCACCTTCCTCATCTTTAATCCATTTCAAAATCACCACTATTACTTGAAAGATTGCACCTGCACCAATTCCTAGGAAGATTACAGATGTAAATGGAGAATATACAAAGCCGCCAATCCAGGCACCAAAAATTGCAGGTGATCCTGCAATAATCCCCATAGCTGCAAGTTTTCCAATCATTAATTTTCCTCTAGACATTGGTGCTGCAATTGCTATTCCTTCAGTAGTGTTATGCAATGCAAATCCTACAATGAGGAATGTACTAAATGCAACAGAGCCCAATCCAACAGCTGCGCCTATTGCAAGTCCCTCTCCAAAGTTGTGTAACCCAATTCCAATTGATATCATCAAAGCAATAGCCACAGGTTTTGCAATCTTTGATGAGCTTGCTCGTTCAACGAGTTTATTTCCAGAATAATACAATCCTAGAAAAGACAATACCACAACAGTTGCAATAAGTAAAATACCATTGAAACTTCCAGCTAGATTTTCATTAGAAACTTCAACTGCTTCTTCTATAGAATCAATTGCTAAGAAGAGTAGTAATCCAGCAGTTAATGCCAAAAAGAAATTAAATTTTTGTTTACTAATTTTTTTGATAAATGGAAGCCACAGTAATCCTATCATTACTGGAATGATTCCAACATAAGTTCCAATTATTGCAAAGAATATTGCCAGATCTAATGTTGGTTCAAGTGCGGGGGCAGCAGCTTCAATCTCTTTTTCAAATCTTGTTCCGTCATCTATGGTAATTCCAATAATGTATGGTTCAGCCTCATTCCATTCAAATGGTATTCTAACTAATGCAGTCTCAAATCTTTCAAGATATCTATCTGGCTCGACTGCAGCTGGTTGAATTCTATCATTCACATCTGCCATAGCCACTGCCACTGGTATTGGACCCGTGTTTCGAACAGTTGCATGAATTTCAGACCCTACAAAATCAACTTTCTCTATAGTTATTTCAGGTAAGGGAATTCCTAAATCTAGTAAATCTGCGCCCGGACCAAAAATATAGACCATCATAATAATTACAAATGCAAATGGGATTAACCCACTTGCAATAGTCTTACCTTTAGATGAGTTATCTCTAAGTTCCATATTCTACCTTTTGAGAATTATTATCAGGGTTATCCTTTACAAGAAATAATCCAACCCATCCTTTCTCTGAGAATTCTACCTTATGAGCATGAAATAGATATTTTCCAGGATAGTAATATTCAAACTCCATTATTCCACGTTCGGTCTGAGATAATGTTATCATGTCAGTGTAAAAGGATGGAACAAGATCAGTTCCAGTTGGATAATATTTATACAAATTTCCATGAAGGTGGAAATTGTTTATTGGATCAAATTCCACCATATTAACAACATAAATTCGAATTAATTCATTAGTGTTAATTTGAATCGGATGATGCTGGTAGTAAAATGGAATTGTGTTTGCAGCATAAAAGTTATTTTCAGTATCAAAATCAGTATCTAAACCATTTAACACCATCACCATTTCATCAGCTGGTGGACGTTCTTCTTTAGGATCAACGATGAAAACACCGTAAAGACCATGTACAATGTGCTCTTCAAGTGGCATTACATGGCAGTGATAAGGATGAACACCAACTGGTCCAGCTTCAAATTCATAAATAAATTGTCCACCATTTCCACCTACCGGTTCAAAAACACCATCCATTCCAGCTGGATGAATTCCATGAAAATGGATAGTGTGTTCTTTTGCACCATTATTGATAAAATGAACTCTTACCAGATCACCTTCTGTTGCTCTAATTGTAGGACCAGGAACAGTACCATTGAAAGTCCATACATTGTAAAATATACCTGGAGATATTTCTTGAATACCATCATCCTCAGCAATTATTGTATAATCACGAATTGTTTGTCCGCTATCAGATATAGAAACTCGACCATATTCAAAATTTCTTAAAAATTCATCTGGATCAAATTCCACTGTTGATTCTGTATAGAGGGGATCAAGAACTTCGCCTGAAGTTTTTACTACAGCACCAGAGTGAGTAACAAATGTTTTCTGCTCAGACTGGGCATCAGAAAATGTTGGAAAGAAAACAATTACAGATAATCCAATAACTATTGATAGTAATGAGATCATTATAGTAGAGCGAGTAATTTTCAAGATATAATAAAATATGAAATTCTTTATTTAAATTTAACCTAAGCTAACTTTTTTAGCCCAGTCTAACTTTCTTATACAAATCTCACAAATTATTAGAAAAATAAGTTTAAACTAAAGAAAACCAGCCTCAATCTGTGCAAAAATCGGGATTATTTATTATAATTTTTGGACTATTAATCGTAGGGGGATTAGTGGTTTCAGTTGTTGAAAATCAAGTAACACTAGAAGGCATCCAACAAGGAAATGGTAAAGTCACATCAGATGAAACAGTTAGAATTTCAGTGGATATAGATAGAGAGGAAATTTCAAAAGGGGTTTTTGCAGTTCAAGTGATGGAATTTAAAAAAGATACAGTATCTGTGAAAATTTTAGATCCAACAAATTCGGAAATTATATCTGAATACGTAAATGAAGACATACTTGAAAAAGAATTTGATGTTATAGAATCAGGAACATATCAATTAGTAATTCAAGGTAGTGAAGATGATGAAATTTATGTAGCAGGAGCTATAGGACCCCTTCCAGATGCAAATAAAAAATTATTACTATCATCTATATCACTAGCAATTCTAATTATCGGGATGGCAGGATTAGCAGTTACTGGATTAATTGGAATTAAAAATAGGAAAAAATCAGTTTAGATAACTATCCATTTTTTCTAAACCACTAATGGTTTCATCAAAATTATCACCATTTTCAATAATGCTAGATAATTTTTCTGAATTTGCTGAAATAATGCATTTTCCATCATTTGAGTTTTGAGTAACAAAATCATGTTGAATCAAATATGAAAGTCTCTCTAGTACTTCAGATTCGGAAATTTCTGATTGTTTGGCTAAAAATGAGCATTCTTTTTCCCCATCTTCTAATTCTGCCAAAATAGAAGATGTGATAGGATCAAACATACAATCTACAATTTTCTCTCGATCAAACAAGTCACTCATGATCAAGTCTAATAATTTGAAAGTTATATTTTTTGATATATTATTCCAATAAGATAATTAAGAAAAAGGATAATCTGAAAATATGCAAAAACTATGCAGTAAAGATCCAACCGGAAAAGGAGTACATTGTTTTTGCATTGATGTTGATGCTCAAAGAGGAGTCAAAAAATGCTGTAAATGTAATCAATGGAATGTTCAGGGAAATGACTGGACAAGTGATGAAGACTTTAGATGATTTCTTTCGAAAAGGCACCAAATCTACGCTTAATTTTGCGTCTCTAATAGAGAAGTATGGTGATAATCACCTATTTTGATGCCTAGCATGGTTTTTATCGGGGATTCCTTGAATTTTGGAATACTTGAGCGCACAAGAATATAGACATATTGTCAGAATTGTAGGAAACGATATTCGTGGTGAGAAGAAAATGGTAATTGGATTAACTCAGATCAAGGGTCTTGGGTTTAACTTTGCAACTGCCATTCTTGATACCCTTAAAATCAATCCAAATTCAAACATTGGAAACCTAACTGAAGAAAACGTTCAAGCAATTGAAAAATTAATCACAGATCCTGTGGCAAGTAACTTTCCAACATGGTTCCTAAACAGAAGAAAAGATATTGAAACAGGAGCAGATTTACATTTACTAACATCAGATATTCCATTTACATTAAGAAATGATATTGAAAGAGAAAGAATTACTGCAAGTTGGAGAGGTTATCGTCATTTAAGTGGTCTCAAAGTTAGAGGCCAAAGAACTAGAACTTCTGGTAGAAAAGGTGGTGCAGTTGGTGTCGCAAAAGGTGGATTGGCAGCTCCAGTTAAGAAAGGTGGAGCAGGTGCTCCAGCAGCCGCAGCAGCTCCAGCAGAAGGTGCAGCAGCTCCAGCAGAAGGTGCAGCAGCTCCAGCAGCAGAAGCTCCTCCAGCGGAGAAAAAAGAATAGGTGTTTTGAATGGGAGATCCAAAGTATCCACGTAAAGTATGGAGAAAACCAAAAAGGCCTCTTAATTATGAATTAAAAATGGAAGAGCTGAAAACTCTTGGTACATTTGGATTAAGAACTAAAAGAGAATTATGGAAAGCCCATACAGAATTATCACGTGTTAGACATCAAGCTAGATCATTACTTGCATTAAGACAAGAGATTAGAGCAGAAAAAGAACCAATCTTAATGAAATCCCTTGCAAGAATAGGATTAGTTAGTGGCGATGCAACATTAGATGATGTACTTAATCTAACTCCAACAGATTTACTTTCACGAAGATTACAAACTGTAGTTACTAAGAAACTTGGATTTAAAACACCATATCAAGCAAGACAAGCAGTAATTCACGGCCACATAATGATTGGAGACAGAAAAGTTGACATTCCATCATATACGGTAACAGTTGAAGAAGAAGAAAGTGTTCATTTTTCACCAGAATCAAAAATTCCAGGGATGCTAGAAAATACAAAGAAAGAAGAACCAGTAGAAGCACCTGCTGCTGAAGAAACAGAGACTCCTGTTACTGAAGCAACCGAAACTCCTGCTACTGAAGCACCAAAAGATGAAAGTTCTTCAACCGAACAATCAAAAAAATAGGCTTATCAGTAAATAACCTCAATTATCAAAGAGAATCATAATGTGTTCAATTATCGGCTACTATGGGAAAGGATTTGCAGCACCAATTCTGGTAAAGGGGTTAAAAAGAATGGAATATCGTGGATATGATAGCGTTGGAGTTGCAACAGAATCAAACAATCAAATTGAATTAAAGAAAGGAATTGGAAAAGTAAATGAAGTAAATTCAAAAATTCATTTAGATACACTTCCAGGAAAAATAGGAATTGGTCATACTAGATGGGCAACTCATGGGAAAGTAACCGATTTTAATGCACATCCACATTCAAGTAATTCAGGAAAAATTGCAATTGTTCATAATGGAATTATAGAAAATTTTGAAGAATTAAAAAAACAATTAGAGGAAGAAGGATATAATTTCAAAAGTGAAACAGATAGTGAAATTATTGCAAACCTGCTTCAAAAACATTATGAAAAAACAGGTGATGTTAAAGAAACAATTTTGAAAACAGTCTCTGAGATCAAAGGGCATTATGCTTTTGTTGCAATGTTTGAAAATGGACAACTAGCAGCAGCAAGATTTCATGAACCACTAATTATTGGTATTGGACAAGATGACTTTTTTTTATCAAGTGATGTATTAGGTTTTATTGAATTTACAGATGATGCAATTTATTTAGAAAATGGAACCTTTGTAATTCTAGAGAAAGATAAATTTCAAATTTTAGATTTTGATGGGGAACATGCAAAATATGGGATTACAAAAGTTTCTAAAGAATTTGGAGATGCATACAAGGGAGATTATGCACATTTCACATTAAAGGAAATTTACGAACAACCTGAAACAATATTGAAGGCAGGGGAAAAATCACAAGAGGCAATAGAAAAAACTGTTGACTATATCAGACATTCAAAAAATATCTATGTTACAGGCAGTGGAACCAGTTACAATTCTGCCCTTATTGCAAAGCAAATATTGTCAAAATATGCAAAAATTAGAGTTGATCCAATCATTGCAAGTGAGCTCCAGTTTGCACCAGACAGTATAGAGGAAAATTCCATCATTATTGCAATATCTCAAAGTGGAGAAAGTGCAGACGTTTTAGAAGCAATAAAAATTGGAAAACAGGCAAATTGTAAAATTATAGCAATTGTTAATTTACTTACTTCATCTCTTGCACGTGAAGCAGACGTAGTAATTGGAATGAATTGTGGACCTGAGATTGGTGTTGCTGCAACAAAAAGCTTTTCAGCACAACTAGTAATACTTTACAAAATTGTTCAAAAATTATCAAATAACAAAATAACAATAAATTTTGAAAAATTTGCAGAGTCAATTGTAGAAACATTAGAAAATACAACAAAAATTCAAATGATTGCCGGGAAATTAAAGGAAATTTCTGATGTCTATATTTTAGGTAGAGGGATTAATCACCCAATTGCTATTGAGGCTGCTCTGAAACTCAAAGAATTAACATACATACATGCTGAAGGAATTGCAGGTGGCGAATTAAAACATGGTCCACTTGCATTAATGGATACAAATGTATTTGTGATAATTTTTAATCCAAATGATTCTACATATGCAGATACACTAACTAGTGCAAGAGAAATTAAAGCTCGTGGAGCAAAAATTATTGGCGTCTCAGATATTGAAAGTGATGTGTATGATTATTGGATTAAGATTCCAAAAATAAATCAAGTATTATATCCAATATCAGAAATCATTCCAGTTCAATTATTATCATATTATGCTGCTTTAGAAAAAGATACAGACCCAGACTATCCTAGAAATTTAGCAAAATCAGTTACTGTGAAGTAAATAATCTATCATATTCTTTTTCTGCAAGTTCCAAATATTTTGAAGCGCTATTTCCAGTTTTCATCATAGAAGAGATGATGGCCCCACCAGCTCCCACACCTTCTTTTGCAAATCCTTCAGAATAGGCTTTCAATCCTGCAAATTTTGAGTTTTGCAAGCCTGGATTTACAGAAATTGCAGGAATATCAGCAATTTCTTTTACGATACTAGTAAAATTTGCACTTTCATCATCGGTGATGTATGAGGTTGTTCCAATTGCAGTGTTTTCTTCATTGAAACCTATTTTTGATGCAAATGCCAAAACTGCAGCCATCTGTGTTCCTCCAGCTAACATTACATTTGATACACTTGATGCGGAACTTAGCATACCAGCAACAAAAGGAATCATCGGATCACCTACTTTTGCAATTATACTGTAAGGATGTTCAGAATCGATTCTTTCAAGTGCAGATTTTACAATTTGATTTTTTAATTCAATTGGATTATTTGGAATGCTGGAACTAACTTTTGCATCAAAACCTAATGCTTTCAATACAGCAAGTGCTGTAGTTGTTCCTCCAGGAATGCTTTCACCAATAACTAAGCAATCAGTTAGTGATGCTAGACTTCTTCCAATAATTCTTCCATAATCTACTGCATGGGATACTTGAGAGTCAGTCATAGCATCTTCAATTGATATATTTTTTCCAAAGGACACTCCAGTATCAATGAAGGGTAATTGTGGAGAAATTTTACTTCCAGCATTAACAGTCAAATGAGGAATACTTGCTGATTCTAAAGCAGTTTTAGTTAGTAAACCAGGAGTAGGCTTACCATCGGGAGTCATTGGGATGTTATCAATAGTTTTACAATATCCATAATGAAGATATTCTGCATCAGCAGGAGGAGTAAACTGGATTGAATTTTTATCAGCACCAGCAAAAGTAATTCCAGGTACTTCGCAAGTCTCAGTGTAGGATATTACAAATGAAAATAGAAATCTTCCAGATTTTATGGATTCAAGAAAATTTTTGCCTTGTTCAATATTTCCATACAGTTGAAAATTTTCCATCTATATCCTATCCCATCATATCTAGAAATTGTTGTTCAGTTCTTTTCTGCATTACATGATTGGTAATTTTTTCTTGTCCTAAAGTAGAAGTCTCAGAACCTCCGTAATTATGACCAGAATACATGACTAGATCCTCATCTAAATTATGCAATACATCAAAAAGACTATGATAGAGGTCTTTTGCATTGCCTCCAGGTAAATCAATACGACCACAATTGCCCACAAATAATGTATCCCCAGAAAATATTTTTCCATCACCAACAAGACAGATACTATCTTGGGAATGACCAGGAGTATGAAGTACTTTTAATTTTGAATTTCCAAATTCAATGTAATCACCATCCTTTACCGATTTATCATGTTTTAATTCTGATAATTCATGTTGGATAATTGGAGCCTTGGTTGATTCAGCCATGGCCTCATTTCCTAACGTGTGATCAAAATGATGATGTGTATTTACAATGTATTTTATTTTCAGGTTTTTTTCTTTGATGATCATTTCTAATTCAATTAAATCCCATGAAGGATCTATTATGATTGCTTCACTGGTATCTTCATCTTCAACAATATAAGAAAAATTTTGCATGTTTCCAACTTGGATTTGGTGAACTATCATAGAATACCCTCTTCAGCTTCTGGTGGAATTCCAATCTTTTCAGCAAACAATTCACCAGTCAAATCTTTCCGTTTTGGAATTCCTTGTTTCATTTTATGAAAAGTTACTGTCATATCACATTTTGTATAGATATTTGCAGTTTCTCCAGTTTGTGGATCTAATCCTGAAGGTACATCAACAGCAAATTTGTAACAATCGGTTCTGTTAATGTAATTTATTGCAGATGCATATGGCTCTCTTATCTCACCTGAAATTCCAGTACCCAGAATTCCATCAATTATCACATCAGGATTAAAATCAAATTCAACGGAATCACCAGACATTAATTTTACGGATGGCATTTTTTCTAAAATAGACCAATTCCAATTACTCTCCTCAGTTTTGATCTTATCAGGACTCCCAAGAAGCATTACAGTTACTTTAGCACCATATCCTGCCAGATGCCTAGCCATTACCAGACCATCACCACCATTATTGCCTAATCCTACAAAAATTAGAATTTGTTTTGATTCTATATTATTTATTTTTTCGAGTAATCTTCTGACTGCTGCAGCCCCTGCATTTTCCATCATGAATTTTTTCAAAAAGCCCATGTCGTGACCTTTGTTTTCAATATTGTACATTTGATCAACAGAAATTTCCATATCATTCATGAAATAATATCCAAAATAAGAGTTTAGCAAACGGCTTTATCCTAGTTTTTGAATATCAAAAATCATGACATTAAAAAATGTGAAACCAGCGTTAAATAAAATTGCAAAATCTTTAGGAGAAGTTCAAGATTCAAGAGAATTTTTATTAAAAAATACAAGGGAAATAATCATTCTATGCAGTAAATCAATCATCGCTGTTCATAAGGGCGATTTAGTTTCTGGGAAAAACAATCTAAAACAGGCAGAAGCATTATTAAAAAAATATAAGAAAAAAGCTACTGGAGGATTGAGTAGATATCTAATTACTCCAGAACAAGAATTTGTAGAAGCTGCATGTTTAATCGCAATTGTTGAAAGAAAAGAAATTCCTTCTGATAAAAAATTAGCAGTAATGCCAGAATCATATGTGCTAGGATTACTTGATTGCATAGGAGAATTGAAAAGACAAGTGTTTGATAAAATTAGAATTAATGAGATTGATGAGGCAACAAGAATTTTTGAGGTAATGGAAAATTTGTATCTTCAACTTTACACTTTTTCAATGTATGATAAAGTTGTAAAAGAAGCAAGAAGGAAAATAGATGTTAATAGAATCCTAGTGGATGATGTAAGATCAGTAATTACTGAAGAAAAAAGAAGAACTGAATTAATCAAGATTTTACAAAAATTAGAGAAATAATCAAGATTTAGTGGTGCGGACGATGGGATTTGAACCCACGAACTCCTGAGAGACTAGCCCCTCAAGCTAGCGCCTTTGGCCAGGCTGGGCGACGTCCGCAAAGGATTTTTCTTGCATGGTTTTTATAATCCTTGGTTACTTTTTCGTTCGTGTTAATTCCTGTTAGATGTTTAACTTGTGGAAAATTAATTGCTGATAAATTTGAAGATTATCAAAATAAAATTAAAGCAGGGGAAGATCCTACAAAAACTCTTGATTCATTAGGACTAGAAAGATATTGTTGCAGGAGAATGCTTTTGACTACGGTTGAAACAATACAACAAGTAATTCCATTTTATGAAGCAATTCAGAGAAGAAAACAAGAAGTTCAATCTGAGTTAGAATAATTTGGCTAAAATTTCCTCAATTGAAGGACGTATTCTATACAATAGTAGAGGAAGTAAAACAATCGAGGTTGATGTTCAATCAGATAACAAATTTTTAGGTAGAGTATGTGCTCCATCTGGTGCAAGTGTAGGAAAATATGAAGCTGTAAGTTTTCCAAATGAAAATCCTGAAGAGAGTCTTAGGATTTTAAAAGAAAATTCTCAAAAATTTGTTGGTTTAGAATCATCGGATTTGAAAGCAATTCATGATGTTTTAAAAGAATTAGACGGCACCTCAAATTATTCAGTTATTGGAGGAGGATTAGCATTTGCAGTTACAATTGCATCTATGGAATCAGCTTCAAAGGCATTAGATGAGCCATTGTTCAAAACACTATCATCAGAATCTTCTTTCAAATTTCCATTTCCATTAGGAAATATCTTAGGTGGTGGAGCACATGCAGGTCCAGGAACACCAGATATTCAAGAGATTTTAATTTCTGCTACAGGCTCAAAAACTATTGAAGATGCCATTGCTACGAATTTATCTGTACATAAAGAACTACGACGAGTATTAGAAAAAGAAGATCCTAGTTTTACTAATGGCAGAGGAGATGAGGGAGGTTGGGCTCCAAAATTAGAAAATAAAAAAGCCTTGGAGATTTCTGCAAAAGCAATTGAGAATTTAGGATTTACTTTAGGAAAAGAAGTATCTTTAGGAGTAGACTTTGCTTCATCAACACAATGGAATGAAGAAAAAGAAAAGTATGTTTATGATAGAGCAGGATTTGAAAATTCTACAGGGGAACAAATTGACTTTGCAGCAGATATCATTGATAAATTCAAATTAATTTATGCTGAAGATGCAGTTCATGAAGAAGCCTTTGAAGACATGGCAGAATTAACAAAAAAATTTCCTAATACATTGGTTACAGGTGATGATCTTACTGTTACAAATAAGAACATCTTGAAAAAAGCAATTGAATTAAAATCCTGTAACGCTGCAATTTTAAAAGTTAATCAAGCAGGAAGTCTTTTTGATGCCTTAGAATTTGCAGATGAGGCAACTCAAAATAATATCAAATTAATTACTTCACATAGATCGGGCGAATCCAATGATTCACAAATATCCCATATTGGTCTGGCAACAAAGTCAAAATTACTCAAAGTGGGCATTGTTGGAGGCGAAAGAGTGGCAAAACTGAATGAATTGTTACGACTAGCAGAGCATGATTTAATACGCGGTATGGCAGAGATTTAAAATCGTCATGAGTCAACAAACTGAAGCAACTGACATCAAAAAGAAGGTTTTAGCTACCGGAATTAGGGTAGGAACACAAGTAAAGACAAAATTCATGAAACCATTCATCACCAAAGCCAGTCCTGAGGGATTGTACATGCTTGATTTGGATATTACTTTAGAGAAAATTCAGACAGCAGCTAAATTCATCAATAGATTAGGGGCTGAGAACTTGATAGTTTGTTCAGGAAGACAATATGCAGAAACACCAATTGAGAAATTCTGTGAGAGTCTAGGCTCAAAGAAATTGCTGGGTAGATTCATGCCAGGAACTTTGACAAATCCTTCATTACCATATTACATTGAACCAAAATTAGTTTTAATTTCTGACCCACAAGTAGACGAACAAGCAATTATTGAGGCAACAAATGCAGGCATTCCAATTATCGGAATTTCAAATACAGACAACATCACATCAAATTTGGATGTAATCATTCCAGCAAACAATAGAGGAAGAAAAGCCCTAGCAACAGTTTACTGGTTACTAGTTCGTCAAGTCTTAATCGAAAGAGGGGAATTAAAAGAGGGCGAACCAATGAAAAATGAAATCGATGATTTTGAAACAAAGATTACCGAAGAAGAAATTGAATAATCATTCAGAATTTTAAAGTGTTCTATTGAAATCCAAAGCTTCAGCACCCGGAAAAGTTATTCTTTTTGGTGAGCATTTTGTCGTATACGGTGTAAAAACAATTCTTTGTGCAATTAACAAAAGAATTACTGTAACAGCTGAAAAAATTGAAGAAAATAAAATATACATTAAATCAAACATTGGAAATTTAGTTTTAGAACCAAATAAAATAATTTCAGAAATCAATTCTCCACTAAAACCATTTTATTATTTAGCAAACAAAATGAGCAAGGATCAAAATACAGGAATTAAGATAGAGATAGAATCTGACATACCATTAGGTGTAGGTTTAGGTTCATCATCAGCATGCTGTGTTGCAGGTGCTGCAGCAATTTCAAGATTATTTAAAAATACATCAAATGAAGAAATATTAGAATTAGCAATAGAAGCGGAAAAAACAATTTTTGAAAATACATCAGGTGCAGATTGTACAGTATGCACATATGGAGGAATTATGATTTATGATAAAGAAAATGGATTTAATAAAATAGAATCTGAGCCTAATTTTCATCTAGTTATTGCTAATTCAAACATTGAGCATTCCACAAAAACAGTAGTTGCTAATGTAAAACAATTCAAGGAAAAAGATGAAAAAACATTTTCAATTTTGTGTGATAAAGAATCACAACTAGTAGATGACGTATTAAAATTACTGAAAGAAAACGACATCAAAGAGTTAGGAAATAAAATAAACAAAAATCAAGAATATTTAGAAACCATAGGAATTTCAAATGAGAAATTAAGAAATATGATCAAAATAGGTCAAAATGAAGCATTTGGTGCAAAAATTACAGGAGCAGGGGGTGGAGGTTGTATCTTTGCTCTCACAGATGAAACAAATCTAGAACAAACCATGGAGAAATTCAAAAGTGAAAATTATGATTGTTTTTCAGTTAAAATTGATTTTCAAGGGCTGGATACTTTTTAATTGATCAGATAATTCTGAACAATATGATTCTGATTAAATTTGGTGGATCTATAATTACAAATAAAGAAAAACCATTATCACTTCGAAAAAAGACAATAGACAATCTTTCTAAAAGTTTGAAAAAAATTGATGAACCAATAATCATTGTTCATGGAGGTGGTTCTTTTGGTCATTATTGGTCTGTGAAATATGATATGCATACAAAAGAAAAAAAATACAATCCAAGAGGAGTGGCAATTGTTAAAAATTCAATGATTGAATTGAATAAAAATATTTTAGATTCTTTATTAAAAAATAAATTAAATCCGTATTGCCTTCCTCCTACTGATTTTATGTTAGGAAATAAACCAATTTCTAAAAAAATCAAAGAAATTGAAAAAATTGCCAAATCAGGCTTGATTCCAGTCACATACGGGGATGCACTTTGGTATGGTCAAAATAAAACATACATTTTGTCAGGAGATAAAATTATGACCCATATTGCAAAAATTCTAAAACCAAGGCTATCCATTTTTGCATTAAATGAAGATGGACTGTATTCGGATTTCAAATCAAAAAAACTAATTTATGAATTAAAAGGAGAAAAACCATCTATTTCTAAAAATAAAATGGATGTGACTGGAGGAATGACAAGAAAAGTCGAAGAGGCATCAAAAATTTCCAAGATGGGAATGAATGTGTTCTTTGTAAATGGAAATAAACCTGAAAGAATTGTGAAAGCGGTTAAAAATAGGACATTTGAAGGAACGCTGTTTAGAGGTAGAAGAAATGTCTGAAGAATTTGTTATTTTAGTTGATGAAAATGATAATCCAATTGGAAGTGAAGAGAAAGTAAAGTGTCATTTACCAAATGGAAAATTACACAGAGCATTTACGGCATTATTATTTGATAATGAAGGAAGACTAGTTCTCACTAGGAGAGCAAAAGAAAAAATGTTATGGCCAAATGACTGGGATGGCACATTTGCTAGTCATCCAAGAGAATCAGAAACCTATGTTTCATCAGGAGAAAGAAGAATGCCTGAAGAATTAGGGATTAAGGGAACACTAGACTATCTTCACAAATTTGAATATCATGTTCCATACAAAGATGTAGGTTCTGAAAATGAAATATGTGGTACCCTAATAGGAATTATTGATAAATCCACACAACTAAAGAAAATCAAAGGAGAGATTGATGAAATCAAATGGATCTCAGCCAAAGAATTAGCTATAGAATTAAAGGAAAATCCACAAATTTATTGTCCATGGATGCTAATTGCTCTTGAATTATTAGAGAAATCAGATAAATCTATGCTTGAAAAATATGCTAATATCTTATCTACATGGATGAATAGTGAAGTTCATGAAGAATTACAAAAAGCAATTAAAATTCATCTAGCAGATGACAAATGGAGATTAGTAAATGAAAAAAACTAAACAAATGGAAGAAAATGCAAAAACAGTAAACAAGTATCTAAATTCTAAATTAAAAGGAAATCCAAAAAAACTCTACGATGCAGCAGGACATCTAATAGTAAATGGTGGAAAAAGACTTAGACCATACATGGTTATTAGAAGTTGCCAAATATTAAAAGGAAAAGTTTCCAATGCAATGCCAGCTGCAAGTGCAGTAGAGATGGTTCATAATTTTACTTTAGTTCATGACGATATTATGGATAATGATGAAATGCGACATGGTGTGCCAACGGTGCATAAAAAATTTGGAATGCCAATTGCAATTCTTGCAGGAGATGTTTTGTTTTCGAAAGCATTTCAGGTTATCACGGATTCAAAATTATCTCCTAGTGCAACTACCCAACTAGTTTCTAGACTTGCCAAAGCTTGTGTGGATGTATGTGAAGGGCAATTACTTGATGTTAAAATGGCAGAAGAGAGAAAAATTCCTTCACAAGCAGAATACATCACAATGATTGGTAAAAAAACTGCAGCTTTATTTGATGTATCATGCGCAATGGGAGCAGTTTGTGCAACAAACAAAGCAAATGATATTTCAAATCTGTCATCATTTGGAAGGAATTTAGGAATTGCTTTTCAGATAACAGATGATCTCATTGGAGTTATGGGAGACCCTAAGATTACAAAGAAACCTGTAGGCAATGATCTAAGGGAAGGCAAAAAATCTCTCCCTATTCTGATGGCAATTAAATTAGCAAAAGGAAATGATAAAAAAATAATTCTAAAAGCATTTGGAAATTCAAAGGTTTCAAAAAATGATCTTAACAAAGCAGTAGGTGTAATCAGAACTTTAGGAATTGAAGAAAATGTTAGAAAACAGGCACTAAAATATGCTGAAAAGGCAGAAAAATCTCTAGCAAAGTATTCAGGATCAGCAAAAACAGAATTAATATCATTATTAGATTTCGTAGTTAAACGAAGTGTATAGTTGCAATAGGTTAGAACTAGCATGGATGAAGAATTAAAAAACGAGATAAGAAAAATGGCACTTCAAAATGCTTTCGAGCATGGAGGGGAAACCAGAGATAAAATAATTTTAGGTAAAATTCTTGGAACAAAACCAGAATTTAGAAATAAAGTTAAAGAAATTTCTGCAGAAATCTCTGAAATTGTTGCTCTAGTAAATCAATTGTCATTAGAAGAACAAGAAAAGGAAATAAAAGAAAAATTTCCAGAATTATTAAAACCTAAAGAAAAAATTGAGGAACGAGAAGGCTTACCAGAATTAAAAGATGCAGAACATGGTAAAGTAATAACTAGATTTCCTCCAGAGCCCAATGGATATCCTCACATAGGTCATGCAAAAGCTGCTATCATTAATTCAGAATATGCAAAGATGTATGGTGGGAAATTTATTTTAAGAATGGACGATACAAATCCCGAAGCAGAAAGAATGGAATATCATGCAGCCATTAAAGTTGGATTGGAATGGTTAGGAATTGAGTTTGATACAGTAAAAAATACTTCTGATGACATGGAAGTGTTTTATGAAAAAGGAAATGAATTGATTAATTCAGGTAAAGCTTACGTTTGTACTTGCAAGAGAGAAGACATCAGTAAAAATCGAAGAGAAAGAAAGGCTTGCAAATGCAGCATGGAAGATATTGGAAAAAATAACAAAAACTGGGAAAAAATGAATCATAAATTCAAACC
The DNA here is from genome assembly GCA_024644105.1 of Candidatus Nitrosopumilus sp. GTDB lineage: Archaea > Thermoproteota > Nitrososphaeria > Nitrososphaerales > Nitrosopumilaceae > Nitrosopumilus. The sequence continues at coordinate 46,629 of JAHELP010000003.1, forward strand.
AGGAGATGCCATTGTGAGATTCCGTGGAGATATGAAAGCAGACAATGCTGTAATGCGAGATCCTGTATTATTCAGAATTATTGAAGGGAAGCACTATACCCTAGGAGAGAAATACCGAATTTGGCCAAGTTATGACATGGCAGTTGCCATAGAAGATAGTATAGATGGAGTTACTCATGCATTTCGTTCAAAGGAATTTGAACTAAGAAAAGAGCTAATTGACGCAATTTTGGATGCATTAAACATGAGAAAACCTGCTCAGGGATTTTTTTCTAGGCTTGAATTCAAAGGAATGCCGATTTCAAAAAGGATACTCAAGCCTTTGATTGAAGAAGGAAAAGTTTCATGGTATGATGATCCACGACTTCCAACATTGGAGGCATTAAGAAGAAGAGGAATCAAGCCAGAGGCAATTAAAAAATTCATAATGTCATTAGGATTAACAAAAGCAAATACCCTAGCACCCTTTGATTCACTTGAGGCATTTAACAGAAAATTTGTTGATGCCAGTAGTATTAGATTATTCATGGTAAATAATGCAAAAAAACTTTCAGTGAAAAACATGTCATTAACATCAATTGAAATTCCAAATCATCCAATTAATGATATGGGAAAAAGAAAAATTGAGATTGATGAAAATTTTTACATTTCAGGAGATGACGCGCAAACTATCAAAGAAGGTGATCAAATTCGTCTATTAGGATTAGGAAATGTACTGATTACTAAATCAGGAATTGAACTAGAAGGGGACTTTGTTGAAAATGGAGAAACAACAGACATCCCCAAAATTCAATGGGTACCACAAAAAACAGCACATCAAATCAAAATGCTAATTCCAAAAACACTATTCAATGGTGAAGAATTTAATGAAGATAGTTTAGAAGAATTGGACGTTTATACAGAACCACATTATCTACAATTAAAAGAAGGAGAAGAAATTCAATTTGTTAGATTTGGATATTGTAGAAAAGATTCACAGAATCAAGCAATTTTTACTCACAAGTGATCAATTATGAAAATTGCCAGATTATTACACAATAATAATGAAACATATGGTTTTGTTAATGGAGAAAAAGTTTCCACTAAAGATGAAATCACTTACTTGACGGGTGTACCAATTCCTCAAAATGTAAAAGATTTTCTTTTTGATGGGTGGTATGATGAAATTAAAAATAAAATTAATGACTTACCCTATGGGGAAAACCTTTCTAAATTCAAATTATTAGCTCCAATTCCAAATCCTAACAAAATCATTTGTTTGGCATTTAACTATGTAGACCATGCTGAAGAACAAGGATTACAGGCTCCAGAAGATCCTGCAATTGTAATAAAACCACGAACTGCATTAAATGGAACAAATTCAGACATTGTATGCCCAGATTTTGTCACTCAGTTAGATTATGAAATAGAATTAGCCATGATTATTGGAAAAAATTGTAAAAATATTAGCATAGAAGAAGCATCTGATGCAATTTTTGGATATATGGTTTTCAATGATGTTTCTGCAAGAGATATTCAATTCAAAGATAAACAATTTACTCGAGGAAAAAGTTTTGATTCTTTTGCACCATGTGGACCATGGATAACAACAAAAGATGAAATTAAAGATCCTCAAAATCTAAAAATGACAACCAAAGTTAATGGTGAAATAAGACAAAATTCATCATCAAATAATATGTTCATTAAGATTCCAGAGATTGTTTCTAAAATTTCTCAAGTTATGACATTAGAGAAAGGAGACATAATTTCTACGGGAACACCAGCAGGAGTAATGCTAAACAAACCTAATGCAATATTTTTGAAAGATAGTGATAAAGTAGAGATGGAAATTGAGAGTTTGGGAAAATTAAACAACACTATTAAAATTGTCAAATCAAACTAATCTAGTAATTTTTTCATCAAATTAAAAGAAATTTTTGATTCTAATGAATCAAAATCAGGCAATTTTTCTCTAGTCAAGATTTGAATTCGTTCATAATTATTTTCCATAGAATAATTTTGTAAAAATGATAGAATTTCTAATACAGATTCATTTGAATTTGAAAATAAAGTCACAAGTAGTGTTTTTTCAAAATGTTCTGAATCACTAAGAATTGCAATTGAATTTTTTTCATTTATTGTAGATTTGACAATACGATTTTCTAGATAAAGTGATGCAAGACTTTCATCATCAATTGGAAGCCATCTCCAAGATTTTACATAATGAGAATAAAGTTTACGATTTAGTGATTTTTCATGTGTCACTTTAAAATTTAAATTAATTTTGGGTGTAATTGTATAGAAATTCCAGGTTTGGAAAATGTGATAATTTAGAGATTCGGCCATAGATAGTGATATAGAATTTTCAGTATCAATTAGCATATAGGAAAAAGACAGATTTTTTTCTTTTCCAATGATTTCTGCATGCTTGACTAATTCTGAGGCAATATTTTGACGACGAAAATCTGGATTAATTCGAATTCCTTCAATCCATATTTGATCTTTTGAGTAGAATGCATGACAAATTCCAACAGGGTTTTCTTTCTGAGCTAAAAACAAAGAGCCCTCAGCTAACCAAAAATTCCAAACTTGTTCAATATAGTCACCCCAAGAGAAAGTATTTTTACAAAATTCTAAAATTGGAATTTTATCAGAACTATTGGCATCTCTAATTAGCAATTTCATAATATACAAAAAATTATTAAGAATAATTAGATAAAAACTTCAATGGGAAAAATTATTGCCGGTAAAACATCAGATATCCCTCCTGGAAAAATGATCAAAGTGTCAATTGATGGCAGAGATGTTCTAATTGCAAACATAGATGGAGAATATTGTGCCACAGATGATTCATGTACACATTCAGGTTCTAGTCTATCTGAGGGTAAGTTAGATGGGTGCACAATTACTTGTGGATGGCACGCAGCAGAATTTGATTGTAAAACTGGTAAATTACTAAAATTCCCAGCTAAAATTAGAGATTTAACATCATACAGTGTTGTTGTGGAATCAGACAATGTGTTTGTAGAGATGTAACTATATACTTCTAATTTTTAAGAAAAGGTGTAAAAATGACTGATGACGCTCAAAATAAAGAATCTATGAAAGAAGCAATTCAAACATTAGAACAAATTACTGCAAGTAATTCAACTCCAAAAACAATTAAAAAATCAATAACAGATTTAATTTCAGACCTTAATAATCCTGAATACTCGTTATCAGTTAGAGCAGCAAATACTATCAGCTTACTTGATGACGTTACACAAGATCCAAACATGCCTTCCTATGTTAGGACTCAGTTATGGCAAGCAGTTTCAAAATTAGAAAGTATAAGAGAATAAATTCTCGTTTATCATATCAATTATAATGAAAATTGAAGAGTATTTAGAAACACTTCCAGATAATTTACTCAGTGGGGAAGATGTTCAATTACCTGAAAAATCATTTAGAGATATTTTCAAATTTGTAAATTTAGGTAAGGATGATGTGTTTTACCATTTAGGATGCGGAGATGAAAAAGGACTAGAGATTGCTGTAAATGAATTTGGTGTTAAGAGGGCAGTAGGTATTGACAATAATTCAGAAAAAATAAAACATGCAAGAAAAATTCTTGAAGAGAGAAATCTTAAAGCAGAATTGATTTGTGAAGATATTCAAAAAACAGACATTTCAGATGCTACAGTTATTTTATTCTGGTTCACAGATGAAACAATCATCCAAAACATGATGATGAAATTTGAAAATTTGAAACAAGATACAAAAATAATTACTATATGGGGACCTCTTCCAGACTGCCTTCCAGATAAAGTAGATTTCCCATACATTATCAACAAGACTCCTTTCAAAAAGGCACAAAGTATGCAAGAACAATTATTGGCAATTTTTGGTGTGAAATGTGTTGATTTTGTTACAGCATGGGAATTTGCTGAAAGGTATACAAAAGCCATAGGAACCCCAGAAATTAAAAATGATCGATTTTTGACAATAATTCAAACTCTAGTAATTTGGATTAATGCAAAGAAGTTAGGAGTAGTGTGTGGGGATGAAATTCCAGAATCAATTAAAACTTACATTAACATCATGAAAATGCATTTTGATATTGATTTTGAATATCTACTAAAGGAATAATCTATGTAATCCTTTTATTTTGTTTTAGCGTGAATAAATTATGGAAAGTCGAATTAACATCAATGTTTCTGCAGTAGATTATGATAAAACTAGCAAAGCATTAACTCATCAATTATCACTTTTGGAAGAAATGGTTCATAGTGAGGAAGATTTTGTTATGACTGATTCAGAATTTGCTTTTGGGTGGCATTTTTTTGTTCTTAGTGTAAACCGTTCTTTGGTTGAAAAATTAGGAGAGATGATGGGAGCTGATTTTGATAAATTAAAGGGAAAAGGAACAGAAAAGAAGTTTTTGACATGGTTGGCAAAAAATGTAGAGACAAAATCTCCAAGATTCAAACTAGCCATTAAAGAAGAGATGGAATCTAGTAAATTCGGTATTTTTTAAAAATCAGTTTAAAGTACTCAAAATTTACGCAATTTATGAAAAACGGTTTATATCCTAAAAGCAATCTTGAAAGGTATGGGAGATTTTCTATTACCTGATTTACCTTATTCATATGATGCACTAGAACCTCACATTGATGCACAAACAATGGAGATTCATCATTCAAAACATCATCAAGCATATACAAATGGATTAAATGATGCATGGGATGATATGTCAAAAGAAAATCAGGATCTAGGATTACTCACAATACTTTCAGATTTGGATCAATTAAAACCAGAAGTCAGAGAGCGAATTAATTTCCATGGTGGTGGTTACAACAATCATGAACTGTTCTGGAAAAGTATGAAGCCCAATGGAGGTGGAGAACCAACTGGAACACTAAAAGATGCAATTGATAAAGAATTTGGAAGTTTTGAGAAATTCAAAGAAAAGTTTTCAGCAGAGACTGCTGTAATTCAAGGAAGTGGATGGGGATGGTTAATCTATGAACCCAAAACAAAAAAGATTCAATTCAAAACAACTTCAAATCAAGACAGTCCAATTACAGAGGAACTAGTACCAATTTTAGGATTAGATGTGTGGGAGCATGCTTACTATCTGAAATATGAAAACAAGAGACCGGCATACATTGAAGCATGGTGGAATGTGGTAAATTGGGAAGAAGTACAATTAAGATTTGAAAGAGCAGAAAATACTGCAAAGGCATTATTTACAAAATACAGGTAGAAAATTTAGTTTAATTTACAATTAAGAAAATAAGATAAATTAAAGATCACTATGGAAATTATATTCAATATTTTGCTTGTAGGGGCTGGTTTGACAATGCTATATTTTGGAGCCGAATGGTTAGTCAAAGGCTCAATCGCCATTTCAAACAAATTAGGAGTTAGTCAATTAGTTATTGGTCTAACTGTTGTAGCTTTTGGAACCTCAACTCCAGAGCTTGCAGTAAGCATTTCTTCTGCCATGCAGGGATTATCAGATGTTGCAATTGGAAATGTAGTAGGAAGCAATATTGTAAACATTGGTGTAATTCTAGGAATTTCTGCAATAATTAGTCCCATCATAGTTTCAAAATCAGCTATTAGAAAAGAAGTCCCTATAATGATTGGAGTTTCATTTCTATTACTTGCAGTAATCATAGATGGCAAAATTGATTTTGTGGATGGTTTATTGCTTGCCATTGGAATAATAATTTTTACCGGATATAGCTATCGCAGTTCAAAGAAAGATACAGACATTGAGGAGATTCCAGTTTCTCAAGTATTACAAAAAAATGTCTTTACAAAATCCATCGCATTCATGATAGCAGGCCTATTACTGCTAACTGGAGGATCATTTCTTACTGTTGATAATGCAGTAATCATAGGAGCAAATTTTGGAATATCAGAATTATTCATGGGGCTAACAATAGTTGCAATAGGAACATCTTTGCCAGAATTGATAACGTCTATAGTTGCTGCGAGGAAGGGACATGCAGATCTTGCCATTGGGAATATTGTTGGAAGCAATATCTTCAACATATTGGCAATATTAGGGATTTCATCTTTAATTTCAGGTATCACTGTAAGTGAGCAAGTGCTTATTGATGTCGGAATAATGTTGGCATTTAGTCTTGTATTAATTCCAATAATGCGTAGTGGGTTTGTCATATCTAGAAAAGAAGGTATCGTTCTGATTGCAGGGTATGTAGGATATGTAATATTTTTACTCTATAGACAATAATAGAATCATAATAATATACGCAGGTTCATGCAAATACATGATTAATATTTTGAATGAATTAAATCTTCAAATTATTCCGCAGGCCATAGAGACACCAGTTTTAGCAGTAATGATTAGTTCTGTAACAATGACAATTTTTGCAATTACATTATGGATAACTTGGAAAGCTACTAAAGAAAATACTCGAGCTACATATGCACAATTACTGAGATCATTTCATGAAGACTTGACTAAGAGATTAGAAAAAAATACTATTTTGAGTACTACAGAAGATTGTGAGAGATATGCAAATGATTATCTCAATACTCTTGATGAAATTGCGTTTTTAACATTAAAAAATAAAATTCCAACTGAAATAGGAACATATCTACGACGATTTTTTGGATATGGTCTTATTATTATTGACTGGTATGATAAAATGGTAAGTGATGATTTTGGAAGTATTGCAAAATCAAACTGGCCAAATAATTTTGAATTTTGTAAAAAATACAACATAAAGAAAAACCCAGATGATAAGCTTCCAAAAATCATGCAAGATTTCAATAAAAAAGAAGATTAGGAAAAGATAGAGCAAATATTTGCTGGAATGATTGTAACATAGAAATCATTCCCACCATGGCATCTATTCCATATAGATAGGGAGTTGATATGATCCTGAACCAAATCAATTAGGATTCATCTTAATAATCAGATTATCTATTATGGTGTAGTGGATTCGTGATAAGACAGCTGCCCACTCCCTTACAGTGCAGGTCTGCCTTCATTGAATTCACTTTAGAGGTTGTTGAAAAATTAAATAAAATCATTCATGGTTTGATAAGGATCATGAGTAAGCACATCCATCAAGTTTAAATTATGAGATCGCAATACACATTCGCCGTAACAAGGTTTGTAGGCAAAACCTAGTTGGATAAAACCACACGGAAAGAAAAACCTTCATGAAGATTAATTAAAATTTGATCACCATAAGGACTAGTTGTTTTAGTTTTGGCTAGAACAAATTATCATAGTAATGAAAGAGGGCCCTCGAGGGGAATCGAACTCCTGTCCGAGGATCCACAATCCTCTATACTAACCACTATACTACGAAGGCCACAAAAAAAGGAATTTGTTCATCCAGTAATAATCTTTAAGATTGTGTTGAAAATTGGGCTGTAGATTTATTATTGACCAAATAGAATCTAAAGTATGCGTTTATGGTGGGCTGCAATGGGAGCAACAATTGCAGTGGTATGGATTGGAGTAAACTATCTTCTCCCATGGGTATAAAATTAGTATTCTTTTGTTTAGCTAGTCTCAATTTCAAAATATAGTGATATTATTTTGTAACAATTATCAAGTTTTTATCCAGTCATAGCGATCGCTTTAAATTTGTTGCATCAGGGTATTTTTCGACATGCGAAAGGGTTTCATCACAAGTAGGCTACGTTCTAACAGGAAATCATTAGAAGTTCCTGTGGAAAATAAGATCGAGACGATACAAGGCGAGAAATTTGTTTGGATTGATTTACAAAATCCAGATAGAAATGATGTTGAAAAATTGGCTAAAAAATACAATTTCAATACTTTAAACATTGAAGACTGTATGACCAAATTTGAGCTTCCAAAATTAGATAGTTATGATGATCATTTCTTTGTAATTCTCCATTTTCCCCCACTGGCACAGAAAATAGGAATTTCAAAAAATAGTCAGTTATCCATTTTCGTGGGAAAAGATTTCCTCGTTACAGTTCACCAAGGTGATTTGAACCCACTTGTTGAGTTAGTAGAAATTTGTAAAACCAGTTCTGATCAGCATAGAAAGGACAGACTATTAGGAAAATCTTCAGGATTATTACTTCACGAAATATTGGATGTTCTAGTAGATGATCTTTTACATACTTCTAGGAAGATTATTGCAAATCTAGATGATCTGGAAGACAGGGTTTTTGATGAAACAAAGCCTGTGGCAAGAAGTATTGCACTACTTAGAAGGGAAATTAACAGATTGAGAAGAATAGCTAATCCATTAAAAAAATTCGTTCTAGAAATTGCAAAAAATGTTAAAAGGTTTTCAGGTAGCGAAGATGATGAATTAACATTATACTATGATGACGTTATTGACCATATTGACAAAGTAATTGAAACATTAGAAGAGTCAAGAGAGACCATGGAAATTTACAAGGATGTTGATTTTGTGTTAAGTACTGAGAAAACAAACAAAGTTCTAGCAGTATTGACAATAATTTTCACTTTAGCAATTCCATCAACAGTGATTGGGACATTCTATGGAATGAATGTGGATTTACCTGGAGGAATTGGAACTGATTTAATGGTTTTAGGGCCATTTACCACATTCATTATTGTAATTATTGCATCAGCAATACCTGCAATCATGATGTTTGTCTATTTCAAGAAATTAGGTTGGATCAGTAGCTAAAATTAAAAACTTGGATCTACTCAAGAAAATGAGCTTAGATAAATACAAGATAATTTAATCTAAATTATGGGTAAAATTAGAATTAGAACAGGTAGAGGCACTGGAACTATAGAAGTTGACGATGATGCATCCAAGTGGTCTGGAGACGATTTTAAGAAGATTCAGGAAGCAAGGAAAAAGGCAGCATCTAATAGAACAGTATCTTCAGGTAGAGGAACTGGTTCGAGAAAACTAGGTGATACACCTGAATCTAAAACAACAACCAGTACAAAAGGAAGAACCATCAGTACAGGTAGAGGAACTGGTTCGAGAAAAAGCAAAAAGTAAAACAAAACACATCAGTTTTTCATTTTTATAATTTTTTACTATTTTTCTCTAATTTTTATTATATTTTGATATCAGAATTTCCAGACTTGAGCTTTTCCCAGTCAGCAAGGAAATTGTCTAATCCAATTTTTGTAAGAGGATGTAACATCATCTTATCCAGTACTGCAGGAGGCAAGGTTACAACATCTGCTCCAATTTTTGCAGCATCAATTACATGTAAAGGATGACGAACACTGGCAACAAGAATTTGAGTTCCAAAATCATAATTGGAAAATATTTCTTTAATTTCTTTAATTAGTTGCATTCCATCTTGACCAATATCATCTAGTCTTCCAATAAATGGACTAACATATTTTGCACCAGATTTTGCTGCAAGTAAAGCTTGATTTGCAGAAAAGATCAATGTAACATTAACTGGAATACCTTCTGATGAAAGTGATTTACATGCTTTTAGGCCATCAGGAGTCATTGGAACCTTTACAACAACATTGTCTCCATATTGACGAAGACGCTTACCTTCTTCCATCATTCCAGAATATTCTGTACTAACAACTTCTAAACTTACATCACCTTTGATAATTTTTGTAATCTCCTCCATTGCATTTTTTGGATTACCACCTTCCTTTGACATTAGTGAAGGATTTGTTGTAATTCCATCTAGTAATCCCATGTCATTGAATTTTTTAATTGATTCAAGATTAGCTGTATCTAGAAATATTTTCATAATTTTTTACTCCTAATTTCTTTGACTTGTTTTGCCATATTAAAAGATGTTATTCCATGCTTTTCCAAAAGCAATGGGATTTCATTATCTCGTGCAGACTCTCCAAACATATCTTGGGCTCCAATTCTTTTTACTGGAACAGGGTATGATTCAGAAACAGACTCTGTAACTGCTGAACCCATACCACCTACAATATTGTGTTCTTCAGTTGTTACAATACAACCAGTTTCTCGAGCTGCTTTTTCTAAGAGTTCATTATCAATGGGTTTTATTGAAAACATGTCTAGCACTCTACAAGAAATTCCTTCTTGTTGTAGTGATTCAGCAGCTTCCAATGCCATTCTAACAGTAATTCCACATGCCACAATTGTACAATCAGAGCCATCTCTTAATGTAATTCCTTTTCCAATTTGAAATTCCTGAGAATCAGAATGAACTAAAGGAGTTTTTGATCTTGCCATTCTCATATAAAATGGACCATACTCTCTTGCCATTAACTGAGTTAATTTTGAAACAGCAATAGTATCAGCAGGAATAAAAACTCGGAAATTTGGAATAACTCGCATTATTGCAATATCTTCAATTTGTTGGTGTGAGCCACCATCAGGTCCAACAGAAAGACCCCCATGAGATGTGACTAGTTTTACGTTTAGACCCTTTTTTCCAGGTGGTGAAGGATATGCTACATTATTTCGAATTTGATCTACTGCTCTTCCAGGCAAAAATATGGCATAAGTACTTGCAAAAGAAATTTTTCCTGATGCTGCCAAGCCAGCAGATAAAGTAACAAGATTTGCTTCTGCTATTCCAACATTGAAGAATCTATCAGGGAATTCTTTTCCAAATCCTGAAGTTTTGAGTGAATCAGTAGTATCTGCTCCTAAAACAACAATGTTAGGATTGTCTTTTCCTAATTGAATTAATGATTTTGAATATTCTGAACGCATATCAGTCATTACTGGTTCATTCAAAGATATCCTGCCTCCTGTGCAATTTTTTTAATTTGTTCTTGTTTTTCACCAATTACATGCAAGCCAATCCATTTGTTTACTAAATCAGTTCCACCTA
>JAHELP010000066.1 GCA_024644105.1 Candidatus Nitrosopumilus sp.
GCACAATGAGAAAAAACAGCTAATTTCATTTTTCTTAATTTGACAACTATAGATTTAGTTTTTTGCATTGATTTCTTTAATGCAATTTTGACAAATTATCTCGCCTTTGATTATCTCTACTTCAACTCCAGAACTTAGACAGGTATGGCACAAACCACGCATGATGTATCAATGAATTAATCGTCGATCTAGGATTAAAACATGAGGTATTTTTATTCTGAATCTAGGCATGGATTTGTTAATTTTGGTAAAATTCTACAAGAATATAAGGAGGCAAATTTGTTCATGTTCATGCCACTTAAACGTGCAAGTAGAGGTCGTACAAAAGGAGGAAAAGGATCTTCAGGTGTTGTACAATGTACAAACTGTGGACAAACTGTCCCAAAAGATAAGGCAAAAAAAGTTACATCAAAATTAAATTTAGTGGAACATACATTGGCAAAAGAGCTACGTGCACAAGGAGCATACATTGCATCTCCAACTGTGTTAAAGCATTATTGTATTTCATGTGCCATTCACTTTAAAATTCTAAAAATTAGATCAGCAGATAATAGAAGAAAACGTGGAAAACTTCGTTAGAATTATTCTTTAATATTTTTTGCAGTAAAAATCATTCTTTGAATTAAAGTTATTCCAGCAATAATTACCACAATAATTACAGCATAGTCCATAAAACCTATGATTCCAATTATTGCAATTACCAACAGTCTTTCTGCTCTTTCTCCAATTCCTATTCCTTGAAGTTTGATATTGATAATATCAGATTTTGCTCTGGCATAACTTACCAATAATGATAGCGTGATTGCAAGTAAAACAAGATAAGGTTCTGCATATCCTCCAACTAAAATTCCCAAAAAGATTGCAACTTCAGAAATCTTATCAAACATTGAATCAAGATATTCACCTTTTTTGGATGTCTTTCCAGTTATACGGGCAACTTGTCCATCAACCATATCAAAAAAACCTGAAACAAGTAACAAAATACCGCCAATAATTAATCCAAATTCAATTCCCATTCCATATACAAATGCGGACACGAGTGCAAATCCCAATCCAACAAAAGTCCAAAAATTAGCAGAAAGTCCTGTAGATGCAAAACCTTTGCCAATCTTTTCTAGAGTTGGACGAAGAGTTTCCCTCAGATTATTTAACACGTGTTTCACCCAAAATACCATCTAATAAAGTGAACAGGAGTAAAAATAAGGTAAAAGAGGGTAAAAATTAGCAATAATATTCAAAATTCGGGAATTTCAGAATCAAAGATGAGATTATTTATTTTGTGATAGATTTATGGCAATTAGTGTAGAAATTATTTTTGCAGCCAATGAAGCAGTTGAGCCATTATCATGATATGGATTTAATTCAACAATATCCACTCCAGTAACTTTTGTGTCCTCAAAAGTATGTATCATATCAAACAATTCTCTAGAGGTGATTCCAACTGCCTCAGGATTACCAACACCAGGAGCAAATGCAGGATCTAATACATCAAGATCAAAACTAGAATAAATTGAATCAAATGTGGATACATAGTCTTTTAGAAGGGCAGGACCCTCTCCATCTCGAATTTGTTTGTCAGATATTGTCTTGATGTTGTTTTCTTTAAGAAATTCTAATTCTTCTTTAACAAAAGCCCTTGCACCAACATGTAAAATATTCTCAGAGCCTCTATCTTCAACTAATCTTCTCAAATATGATGCATGACTTAATTTGATGTCTGCAAATTCATCACGCAAATCATAGTGAGCATCAAAGACAACATATCCAGTTTCTTTTGGGAAACTAGAATACGTCCCATAAGTGATAGAATGTTCACCGCCCAAAATAAACAGTTGGCGATGTTTTGCTACTAATTCTGAAGTAATTTTTTTCACCATATCAATCATTTCAGATGCTACAACTGTATGGCGGGTATTTCCCAAATCTTCAATGTTTACGGTTTCTAAATCAATTCCTAATTCAGGATGAAAAATTTCAATATTGTTAAAGGAATCACGAATTGCATCTGGCCCAAATCGACATCCGGGTTTGTAAGAATGGGTCGCATCAAAAGGAATTCCAAATATTGTTGCAATTGGATCTGAGTCATCATCTGAGGCAGTGATCAGAGGATTTCTGTTCATGTATAAATCAAGGAAACTCATTTTTTACACCATCAAATTAGGTCGCTTTGAGAGATGTTTTGGCAGGTTTAATCCAGTGAACGGTTTTCCTTTAGTTTGTTCATTAATCTCATTTATGAAATTATCAAAAGACAATTCTCTCACATCACCAGTTTGCCTATCACGAATACTAAGGTTTTGTGAATTTGCTTCTTTATCACCAATAACTAGAATATATCGAATCCATTCTTTTTCAGCCTCACGAATTCTTTTTCCAATGCTCTCATTTCGATCATCAATATCCACACGAACCTCATTTGTGGAAATTTTATCACATAGAGTTTCAGTAAAATCATTGAATTCTTCTTTTAGAGGAATAATTCTAACTTGAGTAGGTGCCAACCAAAGTGGGAATTGTGCTTTTCGTCCTTCATAGGAATCTTTAGCAGCTTTTTCCAATAGTGCATAGATAATTCTCTCAATTGCACCACTAGGAGAATTATGCAAAATTATCGGATGTTTCTTGACATTATTTTCATCAACAAAGTCAATGCCATATCTTTCTCCATTTTCAACATCAATTTGATCTGTTGATAATGCAGAGGCTTTTCCATGACCATCAACAAAATTAAACTCCCATTTCAAAACAAAATAAAAGAATTTTTCTTTCCACATTTCAACTAAAACAGGACGACCATGTTTCTTGACTAATTCTTCAATAGAAGATTTATTTTCATTGTAAAAATCCTCAGTAAATCTAATAGCCATATCATAATCAGATTCAAGGATTCCAAGTTCTCTAAGAACGCTTTGAGATAGATCAAAACGAATCTTGATTTCGTCAACTGCCTGTGCCATGTCCTTACAAAAAGCGTGACAATCAGGCATAGTAAATGCTCTCAAACGTCTCAAACCAACTAATTCACCGGATTGTTCTCTGCGGAAACTATAGCGAGTTAGTTCATAGAGTTTGTATGGTAAATTCTTGTAGGATAATTGGTATTGGTTTGCCATAAGGAATTGGCCAAAGCATGCAGCAAATCTCAAAAAGAGTTTTTTGCCTTCTGAATCAATATTATATTGTCTTGCAGGGAATCGATTGAAATAACTTACCATGCTAGGATGTTCAGAATCATACATGATTGGAGTTTCAACCTCGTAACCACCATACTCTTTTACTCTGTCAGTGACATATCGTTCAATTAGAGATTTTATCAAACGACCATTTGGATAAAATCTCATGTTACCTGAATCAGAAGCTGGTTCATAGTCAGATATTCCCATTTTTTTCATCAATGCAACATGAGGTGGAGGTTGATCAACTTTACGAATTTTTGCTGACTCGTATTTAGCTAAAATTTCTAATTTTGGATGTTTGGAAAAATCAAAATCACCTATGTTAGTCATTGTTCCATCAGGGGAGAGGATTTTCCAGTATGATCGAATTTTTGATTCTCCTTTTAGAGCATCAGATGTAATTTCTTGATCAGATTTTGCATCTGTTGAATCCTTTGTTACAACTTTTGAGCTTTCAGCAAGAGGATGTCCCTTTACTTGGATTTTATAAGATTTTGTCCAACCAAATGGAGAATGTGAAACTTCAAGTTCTGATGCGCCATCTTCCATCTCTTTAAGCAAAGTCATTGCGGTTGAAGGCTTTGCAAGATTTGAGCTAAGGTGAGCATAAGGGTATAGCAATAATTTTTTGCATCCAATTTTTTCCATAGATGCCTTTATCTGAGAAATTGCATTTTGGGCTACAGAAGAATCATCACCATCTTCAATTGCAACAAATACAACTACAAGTTCTTCCAATAGAACAGTTTGAGGATTTTCAATATCCTCAGCAGATTTAATCTCCTTTTTTGTAGGAGTGTATTCAATATGATCACAGTGTAGTTGCAGTATACGCATGTTTAGAGATGTTAAATCTGGCATAAATATACGATTCTCAAAGATAGAGAAATTTCCGAGATATTCAGCATTCTAAGAGATTTTCAGGTTTAATTTGGCATGAATTTTCTAATGAAATTTATTCAGAAATAATGGAAAATACTCATGAATAGTAAAAAGAATGATCAGAGATATCAAGAATTGCTAATAGAAAAAAAAGAACTTGAAAAGAACAGACCGCATGGAATTGATGAGATGCGAAGATGGAAGCATTCCATGGGTAAAATTTTGCAAGAATTGGAATTATACAATAAATAATTATCAAACACCTCTTTTGATCTAAATTCAAATGTACTATACCTTCAAACAAAAATTATAATGAATCCATCAGATGTTTTTAGAAAAAGAAATCTCTCAAAAATCAATTTTGAGTATGAAGAATTAATTGG
>JAHELP010000067.1 GCA_024644105.1 Candidatus Nitrosopumilus sp.
GTCCCAAAAAGTTCATCCATCATGTGAAGATATTCAGTATACAAATTTGAATAATTTTGAAATGCTGATGGTACTTGTGATTCTAGTTTTTTGATTATTTCTGAAGTATCTGTTTTTAATACATCACATATTGAAAGATTATTTTCATTTATTGCTGTATTGGGTTTGTTTTCACTCATAATACTAGAACGCTTACACTACATTTAACCCATCTGCGTCTTTTTTCTACTAAAAATAAAAACCCTGAAAACCAAATTCTTATGTTAAACTTTTTCCTTGCAAATTTTTTTGTGCTTTCTTAGATTTTCAATAGTATCAAATTCAGTACCACACGCTCTACATTTTTCCTTTTTCTTATTGTGAGCAATTTCTTGATGTTTTTTTAATCTTTCAGGGTACTTGAATCTAGAACCACATTTTTTACATTTTAAATTCCTTCCAAAATCTACTGATTCCATACTTTGTTTAGTATTCTCTAGTACTAAAGCAAATTTTCTCATTAATCCTAGTGGTTATCATAATTAAAGAGGTTCTAAAATTTCTAATATTGAGGTTTAAGTAACAAAAATCCCAAAAGAATACTCAACCCGATGAAAACAATTATTGTAACAATCATGTGATTTTGAGCTTTTTCTTTCTCATAGAATTTTCTCGGTGAAACTCCGCCTATGAAAAAGATGATCATCATTCCTAGAACTAGTCCTATGATATTAGCTCCGGTAAGTGTCAAAGCACTTGAAAAAATATTAAAATCTAATAATGCAATCCCAATTCCTGCAACGGTTGCTGGTGGAACTAAAGCCGCAGCTATTGCCACACCTACCAAAATTCCCGGTATGTTAGTAGACATTGCAATTCCACCTGCAAATCCAAGTGCAATAGCAACTCCCAAAAACACAGGAGACATTTCAGTTCTAGATAAAATTTCGTTTGTAATTGATAAATCTGAAAACTGAAGTGCAATTGTAGTCAAAAGCGCACCAGTTCCTATAACAGATACCAGCAGTATTAGACCTGAAATAAGAGACTTGAACATTTTATCAGTTTTTCCAACTGCAGTGTTAAATGAAAAAGCTGAAATCGGTCCAAGTAAAGGTGATATCAACATTGCACCAATAACCAATGAAGCATTATTTGCAAATAGGCCAACTACTGCAACTCCGGCAGCTATAACTATCATGAAGAGCAGATTTTTGTTAAATTTTACATTAGGATCAATTATTGAATCATATTCTTCGATAAGTTTTTTCTTTTTTACTTTGACTACTTTTGATTCTAATTCTTTAATATAATTTGTAAGATAATCTGATAATGTAGCCTCAATTGCAAAACTAGTGACGTACAGATCTTTTGTTCTGGTATCTATAATTTTGTTTAATTCATTAGTTAATGCATTTGCTAATGCGTCTGGACATATTCCTGTATATCTTATCAATTTCTCATTTTCTGACATTGTTAATTCCGAATGAAAAGGAATCTTGTATTTTTTAAAGGTAAATTCTATGCTTTGACTCTGTTGATCATAACAAATTACCTCAATTTTTCTCATTTCTTATACTGTGTAGTTTGAATAGGATAATATCTATATTGATATTACAGATTCTCAAATATGATATTTAGCAGATCCCTTATCAATCAAATACGATAATTTCTCTCATGAAAGATACAATCGATGCACTAGTAAATGATGTAAAAATTTATTCAACGGGTCTGATTAATGCATTGGAAAATCAACACCAAACAGAAGCTCAAGAGTATATACAAAATATGAAAAAGTGCTTGAAGACTGTTGAAGAATACCTAATAATGAAAAAAGACATCGAAAAATAGCTTATTATTTTTATTACAAACTACGATTATTTTACAATCACAATGTGAATTTAGATTAACATGAAATTCAAAAATGAAAAAAAGTAATACTAATGTATTGCTTTTTTAGAGTATCTGTATGGTAAGCTATACCGCACAGGTAAATACAATACATAAAAAATTCACTGTCGCATTAAAAAAAGCAAAAACAAAACAAGCCATAAACAAAGCATATAGTGTTCACAAAAAAGATCACGATAGACTTCTCAAAAAACATCTAGCTGAAGAAATGCGAGATATAAAAAAAGCAAAAGCAAAATTGGATTAACTAATCCTTTTTTTATTTTTCATTATTATCTTTAATTTTCACATGCAAGTTTTTGAGCATAGATATCAGTAATTCGACTTCATGTTTCTCCAATTTTTCAATATTGTTTATTTTTTTAATAATCAGTCCTTTTGTAGATTCCTCTACTGTTTCATGTTTTTTTAATCTCAAGCTAACCAATCTGGCTCCTAATGCAGAGATAAAAGTGCCAATTATAGCAATACCTACAAACATTAATGCAATGCCTATCAGTCTTCCAGCTTCTGTAACTGGTACAACATCCCCATATCCAACAGTAGTCACAGTAGCTGAAGACCACCAAAATGCATCTATGATATTAGTAATTTGTGCATCTTCATGAGGTGATTCAATAAGATAAATCCCAATTCCACTACTAGACACAACTAATACTGAAATTATTAACAAATAGACTAGAATCTTCAATAATTCTACTGGAAAAATAAGATACTAAAAACTAAAACAAGATTTTCAGATGTGAAACCATCTACATTTTCAATTATAAAAATAACTGAATGGTTTATTTATTAAAAAATTAAAGAGAAACTGTGATAAAGCATATCGCTATTCCATATGATTTTTCAGGTTTTTCAGATGTGGCATTTGAAAAAGCAATAGAGATTGGTGAAAAATTTGATTCAAAGATCACTCTATTAACAATAATTGGTAATGATGTGGATACTTCTGGTATGTCCTTTTCAAGAGCTCAAGAGGCACATGATGAAGCAGAAAATAAGGCTAAAGATGAAATGAATAAAATAAAAAAATCCGTTCAAGGAATGGATATTTCTGTAGAAATTATCCATAACTCTTCTACTGTAGATGGAATTCTATTATTTGTAGATAAAAATGACGTAGACCTTATTGTGATGGGTTCTCATGGTAGATCAGGATTCAAAAAACTAGTACTTGGAAGTGTGGCATCTGCTATAATTACAAGAGCTAAATGTCCTGTATTAACTGTCAAATCTTCAAAACCCAAAAGAAATGACTAGGAATTCTTTTTTAATTCTAATATTATAATGAGAATCTCATGGTAATAAAATCATTCAAGTTTCAAACACCGCAAGTAACTTATCTAATTAAAAAAAAATTATGGGCACAGGTTCTTGTTGGATTATTTTTAGGTTTATTATTAGGCGTTTTTCTTGGACCTGAAACGGGAATTGTAGAAAAAGAAACTAGTGGAATTATCACCACATGGCTTTCAATTCCTGCCCATCTGTTTCTAAAAATTATTCAAATGATTATAGTTCCTCTAATTTTTGCTTCAATAATTCGAGGTCTATTATCAGCTGGAACTGTAGAACAACTTCGAACCATGGGTGTTTCTGTTGCATTGTTTTTTGTAGTAACTACAATTATTGCATTAGGTATTGGTGTTTTTGTGGCCACTACTATAGTGCCAGGAAGTTTTGTTGACAGTGATTCAATGCTATCAAGCTTAGAAATTGATGATAGCCAGCAACTTGTAGAAAATGTGGAATTTAATTTCCTTGACATTCCTGAACACATCATAGGTATCATTCCAAGTAACCCTCTGACATCTTTTATGTCTGGAGAAATGCTAAGCATTATCATTTTTGCACTGTTTGTTGCAGTAGCACTGATATCACTACCTAAGAAAAAATCCGAACCAATCATGGAACTACTAGAATCAGTACAAGAAATTACAATGAAGGTAGTTTCTTGGGCAATGAGATTGGCACCATTTGCAGCATTTGGCCTGATGGCAGATATTGTATCAAAAGTTGGTCTTGAAGCCCTTGTTGGACTTGGCACCTACATGGTGACAGTTGTTATTGGTCTTTTCATAATGATGCTAGTTTACATAATAATCATCAAAGTATTTGCACAAAAACCAATTGTTTCCACATTAAAAATGATGAAAGAGCCCCTGCTCCTTGCATTTTCAACTTCAAGCTCTGCTGCTGTGATGCCTGTCTCCCTAAAGACTGCAGAAGAGAAGATGAAAGTAAAACCTGCAGTTTCCCAATTTGTTATCCCACTTGGTGCTACCATTAACATGAACGGTACTGCATTATATCAAATAGTGGCAGTATTCTTCCTTGCCCAACTTTTCAATATTGAACTAGGTACAACAACAATTATCTTAATTGCAGTTACTGCCCTTATGGCATCTATTGGTGCACCTTCAGCTCCTGGTGCAGGTATTGTAATTCTCTCTTCAATTCTATTAGCTGCAGGTGTACCTGTAATTGGAATAGTTTTGTTGTTGGGAGTAGATAGAATCCTGGATATGACTAGAAC
>JAHELP010000022.1 GCA_024644105.1 Candidatus Nitrosopumilus sp.
GGATTCTTTGTTACATGATTAAAATAAAAAATATCTCCTGCTAGTGAACCCAATTTTTCAAATTGTTTTTTTGTATTTGATGTTTTTGCAATGAAAATCACATTGTCATTTTTTTTCATTATTCTCACAATCGATGCACCTAGATTTGCTTGTCTCGTCATCAATTGAGAATGTAAAGACCCATCCATCAATACCATGTCTACCTCGTCTACTGTTTTTTCACATGCTTCTATCTCCATTTTACTTGCTATACTTGAAATATCATCTGCAGAGCCTAAACCTGATTTATGTAAATCTACAAGAATTTCACCATCTGATTTTATTGAAACTGCTGTAGTTGCCCATAATTCAATTCCTTGGAATTTGGTATTGTTGAAACTACTATCAATTCCTGCAGTAGTCACTTCTTGTTTTGTAGGCGTAAATTCTATCCAACTTTCTCTCGCTTTTTGTAAAATTTGTTCAAATTTTGGACCTTTTAGAATTGAAAGCATTTTTTCTCTATTGATAATTGCATCTTTGTATACTGTATTGAGCACAACAATACTTTGTAGGTTCGAATAAAATCTTTAGGTTATACTGAACTTTGACAAAACTGATCCATAAAACCCGTTATCCAATCCTACCCTTTAGAATAACTTTCTCGCTTGTGTTTGATGGAGTAGAGTTATCGATGTACCTAATTTCGTATTCATCTCCTATGTGGATTGTCTTTCCATCAAGATTTCTTGGAATTTTTATCTGTACTTCAAACAAGTTTGTATTAGGTCCTGTCTCAATTAAAAAATTCGAATTTGCATCAAATTTTGGATTTGCAAGTGTGGTTCTAATTCCACCTTCCCCTCTAAATTCAAATGAACTTAGTGGGATTTTATCCTCATCTTTAGAGTCTCTGTTTGCATCTGGTTCATAAATTCTTAATGTGAATTCATGTCCAATTCTCGATCCTCCACCAGATGTTTCAACTTTAGCAAATGTAGAAGTTAAAGGAAATGATTTTGTTAACACTCTATTTTCTCCTGAATAATCTGATTCATCTAGATATTTTATTAACACAATATCTTCTTGACTTAACTGTCTTCCATTGATTTTTTCAGGTAACTCTAGTTTGATATAAAATTGTCCTGTATTGGGTCCCGTTTCAATCATGTTTTCAGGTCCTTGAATCTGAACTCCATTTATTGTAAATTCAAACAATCCTTCAGTTGGAATAACATCCACTCCTCTATGTGCAGTATTCAAATCATGATCTGTAATGTAGAAATTTACTATTGACATACTAGATGCTGGAACTGTTTGAATTTCTTTATCTGTTGCAGGAATTGATTTGATCTCTTTTTGTAAATCAGTAAATTTTATTGGAATAAATAACATTCCCATCTCTTGCATCCTTTCAGCAGTTTCTGCTCTTACACATGCCGCAAATCCGTTAGTTCTGATAACTAATTCTAATTCTGTCTTACAAAGAACGTCTTGGGGTGCAATTCCACGTTCCATCTGTTTTCTAGGAGAATCATAGTCTCCAAAAGCTGGTTGTATTATTATGAGAAAAATACTGCAAAAAACTGTAATTTGGAAACCATTCAACACAAATTTTTGATTTTCTTTACATAAATAATTTAGTGATAATTGTTCTTTGTTTCCAACTAGAAAATCAAAATTGATAATTAACTATTTTGTTATATGTATTGGAATTATACTGTTACTACTTGATTCGTTATTTTTTTCTGCTTCTTTTACTTTTAGTAATACCTGCATCCAATTATGCTTTTGCTGAACACATATTCAATCCTGATGCATATGCGCAATACCTTGACATTTCTCAAATAGAATCTGAAAAAGTTACTTTTGAATTTGATGAAAAAACCTATGACATTTACTATGGATATCGTGGTAGTCTTGATTCTATGGGGGCTAATCATCAATACCCTATACTATCTTCGATGAATATCAACCAAGACCGAAAATCAATTGAAATCATAATGGAGGATGTCCCAGAAAAAACTGATTTTTGGGTAAGAACTCCTGAAGATGTTCTTTATGCTGAAGGTGAAAAATTCAAAGTAATAGTTGATGGAGTAGATACTGGTTATGATTTGATGAAATACCCTAATGACTATGTCGTTGGTTTGGTAATTTCAGAAAACACTAAAAAAATTGAAATAATTGGAACTAAAGTCATTCCGGAATTTGAAGGATTGGCAATTTTGATTCTTGGGGTTTCTATACTGGGAATAATTTACGTAGCACAAAAGAACCCACTTGTAAAGGGCTTGACTAGAATTAATTAAGTGAACATTTCTAGTATTATTGAATGAAACGAATAGGTTTGTTAGGATGTGGCGCAATAGGTACTCAAATTGCTCTTGCTATTGATTCAGGAAGGATTCCCGGTACGCTCACTCATGTTTATGATGCATCTAAAGAAAAAGCAATTGACCTTGTCTCAAAATTAAACTCAAAACCAGAAATCGTTGAAAATTCCCATCTTTTATCCTCTCATAGTGTAAACATTGTAGTTGAAGCTGCATCTCAGGATGCCGTAAAAGATGTTGGCCTTAGTGTATTGCAAAATAAACGTGATTTGATGATCATGAGTGTAGGTGCATTATTAGATGAATCAATTTATGATATTTTATCTGATGCATGTGATCACTTCAAAAAAACTATCTACTTACCTTCTGGTGCAATTGCTGGCTTGGATGGAATTAAATCTGTAAAAGACGAGTTAGAATCTGTCTCGATTACAACAACGAAACATCCTCGTTCTTTGAAAGGTGCAAAGTTTTTTGAAAATTCCAAAATTAATTTGGATGAAATTAATTCAACCACTGTGATTTTTGAAGGAACTGCAAAACAAGCCGTATCCTTATTCCCTGCAAACATCAATGTGGCTGCACTGCTTTCTTTAACTGGAATTGGTAGTGAAAAAACTGGTGTCAAAATAATTGCAGATCCAAATACTGATAAAAATACCCATCAAATTCAAGCCGTAGGAAAGTTTGGAAAGATGACTTTTACAATTGAAAATTATCCTGATGTTAACAATCCCAAGACAAGTAGGTTGGCCATTTTATCTGCAATTGAGACATTAAAAAAATACTGCTCAAATGATATTCAGATTGGAACGTAATATGGCAATAATTGCCACATTTGCCAATTTTTCAGAGAATTATGGACTATTTCCCATTCTTTAAATCCTCACTGCTTCAATTTTCTATGGTTTATGCTCGTACAGCAATCCTCAGAACTCAAAGAAGAGATTTTGAGACTCAAAAAGGAAAAAGATGTGGTTATCTTAGCTCACAATTATCAGATTCCAGACGTTCAAGATGTGGCTGATTTTACTGGTGATTCTTTAGGATTATCTCGACAGGCTGCAAAAGTTCCACAAAAAACAATTCTTTTTTGTGGTGTAAATTTTATGGCAGAGACTGCTGCAATTATTAGTCCTGACAAAAAAGTTCTACTACCTGATTTAGAAGCTGGTTGTTCTTTATCTGATTCTATAACAGTTGATGAATTAAGAAATTGGAAAAAACAACATCCTGATGCAATTGCAGTTGGATATGTTAACACAACTGCGGAAATTAAAGCAGAACTTGATTACTGCTGCACTTCCTCTAATGCAGTTAATGTTGTAAAAGCAATTCCTGAAAATAAAGAAATTTTGTTTCTGCCTGATATGTTTCTAGGATCATATGTTGCAAAAATGACTGGAAGGAAAAATATGCATATTTGGGCTGGTGAATGCCATGTGCATGCAGGAATTACTCCTGAAGACGTCACTCAAAAATTGGAATCAATGAAAGATGCTGAATTTGTAATTCACCCTGAATGTAGTTGTACTACTCCAATGATGTATGATGTTGCAGATGGAAGCTATGATAACCAAAAAGTTTCAATACTTTCAACTGAAGGTATGTTGAACCATGTCAGTGAATCTAAGGCAAAGAACTTTGTTGTTGCAACAGAAACTGGAATATTGTATAAAATGAGACAACAAAACCCCGAGAAAACATTCATTCCTGCATCTGAAAAAGCAGAATGTCAATACATGAAAATGATTACACTTGAAAAAGTATATGATGCTTTAATAAATGAAAAAAATATTGTTACAGTTCCTAAAGAAATTGCAGATAAGGCCCGTTTAGCAATTGATAGAATGCTTGCAATTAGCTAATCTCTACTATTATGACTGGTTTATTTTCTAGAGAACCTAAAGATCCAGAAATTAAAAAGAATGTTAAAAAATTAAAAATAATTAAAAAACTGGTTAAAGATAAAAAATATGCTGAGGCCTTAAAATTAGGCACAGAATATCTGCAAAAAGTTCCCAATCACCATGATGTCTTGTTTACTGTAGGTGGAATTTATTATTTAAAAAACAAATACAAAACTGCAATTTCTTATTTTGATAAAGCACTAGAAATTGGAAATTATGATATTGATGTTTTACTGTTAAAGGCATACTCTCATCAAAAATTAGGAGAATCTAAAAGAGTGATTCAATGCTGTGATAAAATTAAAGAAATAGACCCTAAAAATAAAGCGGTATCTAATCTTTTAGCAGAATTAAATTAAATCTCTAAACTCATATCAATTCCTTTGACAGAATTTGTAATACTCCCTACTGAAATAATATCTACACCTGTTTTGCCGTATTTTGAGATGTTTTTTGAATTAATTCCTCCTGATGCCTCTAGCATTACTTTATTTCTTAATTTTTGATTATCAAGTGCCTGAATTGTTTTTTTAATCTGGGCAGGTGTGAAATTATCCAACATAATTATTGTAGCCCCTTCTTTTGCTGCCAAAATTGCATCTAAAGTATTTTCAACTTCAACTTCAAATTTCTTGTATTTCTTTTTAGTTTTCTTAATTAATGATAATAATGAATCTCCAATTGCAATATGATTATCCTTTATCATTACCATTTCATCTAATGTGAGTCTGTGCTTTTTACCCCCTCCTATTTCAACAGCCTCTTTGTCAAAGTACCTTAACCCTGGTGCTGTTTTTCTTGTGGCATACAATTTAGTTTTTTTAGGAATTTTTTTCACAAGTGCATTTGTCTGTGTAGCTATTCCACTCATTCTTGTAAGAAGATTAAGCGCTGTTCTCTCACATGTTAAAATATTGCCTGCATTTCCAGTGATTATCATTATGGTTTGATTTGCTTTAACTTTGGTACCGTCTTTTTTTAATATTTGAGTAGAACACCCTTTTAGTTTGAAAATATCTTTTGCATATGATGCTCCTGCAACAATGGCATTTTCTCTAGAAATTATTTTTGCCGAGATTTTTTTCTTTGGTAATAGTTTACTTGTAATATCTCCTTTCCCAATGTCTTCAGAAAGAAATTGTAATAATTGCTTTTTAGAATTAAATGTCAATATAATGATAAAATGTTAATCTGATTTTAAAGATTTTATGTTACTTTAATTGCGTATTTTCCTTTTTGAGTAATGCCTAAAGTTTTTGAAATTTCTGAATTTGTTGGGTCAACTACTAACACAACTCCACTCCAATCAGGTGTCAAGTCTGATGATTTACAATTTGGACATACTTTGAGAGTTGTCACATGTTTACATTTGCGGCATGCCATTTCTCGTGCCATTCTAACTTGCCTCTACTTTTTCTTCCTTTGCTGGCTCTTCTTTGCCACCGCTGGCTTTCTTTATTTCCTCTGCAATCCATTCATCTGCTCCGAGGAATGGTTGTCTACAAGTGATTCCAATCTTGCCCATTGCAGCAGCTTTACCTAAAGATACTGCAGTGATTCTTGCACGAAGAGTAGAACCAACTTTTAATGTTCTACCGCTTTGATTTGCTAAAATCATTCCAGATTTTACATCACTCTTTAGATAATCATCCATAACTTGTGACAAGTGAAGTAATGCATCAGTTGGACCAATTCTTACAAATGCCCCAAAGTCTGTAATGTCTACAATTTCACCTTGAACAATTTCTTGTAATTTTGGATAAAATGTTAATGCTTCAAATTCAACTTTATGAAATGTTCCACCGTCTCCTGCAATCATTTTTCCCATTTCATCGACTTTGGCATCTAAAATCATAATGATATATCCTAAATCTGCATTAATCATACTCTCGTACTTTTCTTTGAGGATGTTTACTGCTGCCTTTTTGAGCGTGGTTCCAAACAAGCTTGGTGGAATCCTGACAACATCAACTAGGGTAGATATAGAAAACAAATGTACAGTTTTTCTCGAATTTCAATTTATGAATGTTTAGGTGATTTTAGGCTTGAAAATCCAAAGTTTTTTCTAATTTTTCCAATTAATGCGAATTTCTATAGATGTCTGAATTATGTTTAAATAAAGTAGACTGACTTTTTGACGCAATGGTTGGAATCGATCAAGTCCTTGAAAAACTTAGTACTGTAATTGATCCGGACTTGAAAAAAGACATCGTATCTATGGGTATGATTAAAGATTTAGAACTTAATGATGGTAATTTAAAATTCACTTTAGAATTAACAACTCCTGCATGTCCATTTAATGTGGAAATTGAAGATGATGTCAGAAAAGCCATTGCTGAACTTTCTGATTTGAAAAACTTTGACATGAATGTTACTGCCAAAGTTATGGAAGGTCGTTCACTTGATGATGATACTGGAATGAAAACTGTCAAAAACATTATTGGTGTTGCAAGTGGAAAAGGTGGAGTCGGAAAATCAACTGTTTCATTAAACTTGGCTTTAGCATTATCACAATCAGGTGCAAAAGTTGGCTTGTTGGATGCTGATATCTATGGTCCTAGTATCCCACTTATGCTTGGAATGAAAGATGGATTTATGGAAGTTGAAGATAACAAATTACAGCCAGCAGATTCAAACGGTTTGAAAGTTGTTTCATTTGGTTTCTTTGCAGATCAATCTAATCAAGCTGCAATTTATCGTGGTCCAATAATATCTGGAATTTTAAAACAATTTTTAGTTGATACTAATTGGTCTGAACTAGATTATCTGATTGTAGATCTTCCTCCTGGAACTGGTGATATTCCATTGACTCTGGCACAAACTATCCCAATTACTGGAATTCTTGTGGTTACTACTCCTCAAGATGTTGCAAGTGATGTTGCAGTTAAAGCTGTTTCAATGTTTGAAAAACTTAACGTTCCAATTATTGGAGTTGTTGAAAACATGAGTCATTTTATCTGTCCAAATTGTGATGACAAACACTACATCTTTGGTGAAGGAGGTGCAAAAAAAATTAGTGAAAGATTCAACATGCCTTTCTTAGGTGAAATCCCATTAAATTCTGGAATAATGTCTGGTTCTGATTTAGGCAAACCAATTATGATTACAAATCCTGATTCTCCAAGTGCAGAAGCCTTTAGAGTAAGTGCAAAAAATATTGCAGCACAATGTAGTATTATTGCAGCCAAACTTCAAGAAGAGATGGCATCTGAAGGTTCTGGTGAAGAATCAACACCCGAGGCAAGTGCAAACTAATTCTGATTTCTGTGAAATTACCTGATTCTCTTAGGGACCAAATGAAAATCCCTTTAGGCATTCTAGTACCAGAAAGCAAGACTAGCAAAAATGAAATTAAAAAATTTCTACCTGAAAATTCGTATATTATCACTGTAGGTGATAGAACAACTGAAAAAATGATAGACTTTGATTTAATTCCATCATTACAAATTGTTGATGGACAAGAAAAACGAGAAAAAAGGATTCCACCAAAATTACAAAATGCCACTGAGCTCACAGTCGATAATCCTGCAGCAGAAATCACTTCTCAAAGCATCTCTTTGATCAAAAAAGCATTTACTATGAATTCTCCTGTAAGAATTTTTGTCAATGGCGAAGAAGATCTTTTAGTTCTTCCAGTATGTGTTCATGCGCCTGAAAATTCTGTTGTCTTGTATGGTCAACCTCATGAAGGCTTGGTAATAGTCAATATTACCACCGAAATTAGAAATAAAGCGCAAACATTACTTGATTTAATGGAATAATTGGGGTGTGATGAGACGGTGGCTGTATGATTAGTGATTACTCTACTAAAACCTCTGACCCTATTAATTCATTATTTATGGAATCAAAATACACCAAAATTCTCACAACAATTGACATTTGAAGATAAACGCAGATTTTATCATGTATTATTATGAAACTTGATCCTGATCTTAGATTACAAATATTAGAAAAAGTTGGCATTTACTCAAATCGTTTCTCAATTCCTGAACCCCAAATTCTACTGACTACTAAAGATGTTTTAGATGCCCCTAAAGAAATGACTGAAGGAAGACGAACTTCTGCTTACAAATATTATGGAGTTTCATACCTTCAACATAATCTAGTTTTTATTAATGTGAGAAAAATTCCTGATGAAAAAACTCTAGAGAATACACTTGTTCATGAATTGATCCATATGAGATTTCCTTATCTTGCTCATGGGAAAAGATTCAACAAACTAGTGAGACAAGGACTTAGAGGAAAAACGTTTCCACCCTATAGAAAAAGAAGCAAGATCTCTGCTATTTGATTTATATTTACTAGGATTTGGCAAGCGAGTATAACATGGAAATAGCTGAAATTCTGCCCTTTATCGCAGGTATTGCATCATTTTTAGTTGCAGGTGGCTTGGTTGCATGGATAGTCAAACAACCTGCAGGAACAAAAGAAATGATGGATATTTCCAACGCCGTCAAAGAAGGCGCTTCTGCATTTCTAAAGAGAGAGATGAAAATTATTGTTCCAGTTGCAATTGCATTATCATTAATTATTGGAATTTTCTTGACTCCATCAAATGGAATTGCATTTGCAGTAGGTGCAGCACTTTCAGCAGTTGCCGGAATTATTTCATTAAAAATTACAGTAAAAGCAGCAGTTAGAGCTGCAAATCTTAGTGGTAGTGGTCTTGGACAGACATTTGCTATGGCCTTTAGAGGTGGAGCAACAGTAGGTTTAGCAGTTCCTGCAATGGCACTATTGGCAATTACCGGACTTTATTTGATTTATCCAGACCCAATCACAATTGCAGGTGTTGGAATTGGTGCAAGTCTCATTGCATTATTCATTAGAATTGGTGGTGGTATTTTCACAAAGGCAGCAGATATGGGTGCTGACTTGGTAGGAAAAGTTGAAGCAAATATTCCAGAAGATGATCCTAGAAACCCTGCAACTATTGCCGATAATGTAGGAGATAATGTTGGCGATGCAGCCGGAATGGGCTCTGATGTTTATGAATCTTATATTGTTACAATTCTTGCAGCATTACTTATTGCAGCATTAATTGGTGCACCAAACTTTTTCCTTTATCCAATTTTAATTGGTTCATCTGGAATGATTGCATCAATCATCGGTGTTGTCATTGTAGGTTCAAAGAATGTTACAGATGTAATGAAACCTTTGAATCGTTCATTCTATGTATCTGCAGCAATTGCAATTGGGCTAAACTATGTATTCATCACACAATTCATTGGTGATTCAATGGCATCATTTGCCTTGTTTGGCTCTACTGTAATTGGTGTTGTCTTAGTTCCAGTAATTCAGAAAATTACTGATAACTATACTAGTTACAAGAAAGGACCTGTTCAAGAAATTGCAGACTCTGCAAAGTGGGGATATGCATCATTAACTTTAATGGGAATTATCAAAGGAATGCAATCTACAGGACCATTCATGATTGCACTAGTTGTTGCAATTATCGTTTCTTACAGTCTTGCATCTGCAGCAGCACCTGAAGGTTCAGACCCAGTACTTTATGGAATCTTTGGAACTGCATTGACAGCAATGGCCATGTTGAGTTTAGCAGGAATTGTACTTAGTATCGATGCATTTGGTCCAATTGCAGATAATGCAGGTGGAATTGTTGAGATGACTGGAATGGGTGAGGAAAATCGTAAAGTAACCGATGAAATTGATGCCGTTGGAAACACAACAAAGGCTGTTACCAAAGGCTTTGCAATTGCCAGTGCTGCATTAGCTGCTCTGGCTATGATTCAAGCATTCCAATTTGAAGCAGCACATGTCTTTGAAGGTGTTTTAGATTTAGACTATAGTTTAACCAATCCTGCAATTATTGTTGGATTACTAATTGGTGGTTTGATACCCTTTATCATTACAGGCCAACTTATCAATGGTGTATCCCGTGCTGCAGGAAAAATGGTTGATGAAGTAAGACGTCAATTCAAAGCTGATGCTGGAATCCTTGAAGGAACCTCAAAACCTGATTATGCTAAATGTGTAGATATTGCTACTGTTGCATCAATAAAAGAATTATACAAACCAGCTCTCGTTGCAATTATTGCTCCAATCCTCTTAGGAATTTTACTAGGACCAACAGCAGTTGCTGGATTACTGATGGGTTCAGTTGTAACTGGAATTTTACTTGCATACCACTTGGCAAATACTGGTGGTGCATGGGATAACGCAAAGAAACTTGTTGAAATGAAAGGTGAGAAAGGTTCTGAGGTTCACAAAGTTGCAGTAGTAGGTGATATTATTGGTGATCCTTACAAAGACACTGCAGGTCCTGCACTTAACACTGTAATCAAATTACTCAACACCATTGCAATCGTATTTGTATCTGCATTTGTTGCAATTATTGCAATTTAATCTTCTACGATTAGTGTCATATCTAATTCATCAATTTGAGCTTGAATTGCTTTTTTCAAAGTCTCATTATGCGTATCACAGAATTTGAAATAGTTATCAGCTGTTTGGAAACATCCGCAAATCCATTTTGTTTTTTTATCTCCTTCAACAGTCCACTTTGAATATTTATTTTCAGACATGTCTGCTCTATGTTGTTTAATCTAAAAAATATTATCTAAACAAAAAGGGAAAAAATGATTAAGGACAGCCTTCCATCTTTTGGATAAAGTAGCCTTTTTCCTTAATTGCCTGTTCAACAGGCTCTGGTGCTCCTTGTGAATGACAGAATTGACATTCGTTTGTAGTCATCTCTGCTTCTCCTTCACCGACAGATTGCAACCATTCTTTGCCATATGTGATGGCTTTATCATGATCTTTTTCACCAGTAATTACATCAAAGTGCATGGTGTGACCATCTTTTGCTTTGACATAAGTGTCGTATACGTGAATTTCCATGAATGTAATTAAAAAAAGGGATATTTAATTCAAAGATAATCACTATTTATGAAATATTCAGTCGAAATTGAAATTCCAAACTCTTCAAACATACTTTTAGAACTAGATGATACTAATTCTCCAAATACTGTTAATGATTTTGTTGAAAAATTACCCTTTAGAGTTGATCTTAATGTTTGGGGGGATGAAATCTATACCTCAAAATCTCCTATTTCCCAGCCTGAAGAAAATGCAAAATCTCCTGTGGAACTAAATGATGTTGCCTATTGGCCAACAGGCAAAGCAATCTGTTTGTTTTATGGACCCACTCCAATTGGAAATCCTGGAGAAATTACTCCTGCATCTCCTGTTAATGTGATTGGAAAAATTGTTTCTCCTGACAAATCAATTCTAGAACAAATTCATAGCGAAAGTGTTTTGTTTCGTAAAAAATAATTTAAAATTAGTTCAAATGTTTAGTTTCTTTTGTATTGTTTTAACTAATTTTACTATCTAGACTTTAACAGGCTTAATTGTTTTGAAAATGATCGTTCAATTGATTGTCATCCTGAATACTACTTCCAACTGGATAAATTGTATGAAAATTATCTAATTTGTAAAAATCATCATTACTAATTTTATCTAAATCTATTTTTTGTTTTGCTTCAACTTCTTCTAAATATAGTAATGCAGAAAATAAAATATGGTTTCTTGAAATCCCATGAGAGGTATTTTTATCATTCTCCATTCTCTGTTCTAGTGCTGATGGTGATTCATCTTTTAATGGCTCTGCTGGGACCCAGTTTACCCATGTAGGATATTTCCTTGTATCTTTGTAGTCAAAATCAAATCCGACCATGTTGAATTCTTTATTTTTAGATTTTTTAATTAGGTCTTTTTGCTCAATACACAAATCACAAAAAATTGTATCTTCCTCTCCTGGCATTACTGCACTACCATATGCTGTCTGAATTGATACTGTAAATCCAATCATGATTAGAATGATCAAAACTTTTTGCATAATTCCCATTTCTGGGAATTAACATAACTCTCAGTATGTCTTTAGATGAACGAACATCTCAAACCCTGTGTGTCATAATCTAACACACTCTTTTTTGAGCCTGGAGTTATTCTATTATTGGAATTTCAATGATATCTGATTCAAGCAAAAATGCTTTGAAGTTTTTATTGATTCCAGAGTAGATTATCCAAACCACTGGATTGCTCTGCATGAATTTTTTATCCGTATTTGATGGGAATGCATCTGAATCAGGATGTGAATGAAAAATCCCAATCACCTCTAACTTTTTCTCTTCAGCAATTTTATATCCTTCAATTAGCTGTTTATTTGAAATTGTAAAATTTACAGGTGATTCTTCAATATTCTCAGTTAAAAATAGGTCCAAAACTTGATTATCTTTACCAAACAAAATTGCACATGATTCATTAGGTTTTTGATTTTCTGAATATTCGGCTAGAATTTTTTTATCTGATTGTGATAGAATAATTTTCTGCAAATCTATTCTACGTTAACAGTTCCTACCATCCATGGATGTAAAATACAATAATAATCAAAACTGCCTGCATCTGAAAATGTAAACTCATACGTATCTCCTGCCATTAATATGTCTGAGTCAAATATTCCATCAGCTCCACTCTCTGGAGTGCCTGATGTCGAAGTATGCATAGTGTTATCTACATTCTCCCAAAGTATTGTAGTTCCAACTGAAATATCAATTACTTCTGGGTCGTAGTAAATTTGTCCGTCTTCTGGTATTGCTGCTCCTTCTGGAATTAGAACTTTGGTTGGTTCTTTTGGTGCTTCAATAACTATTGTTGCAACCATCCATGGATGTACAATACACAAGTATTCGTATTCACCAACTTCTAAATCATTTGTATCTAATGTGTATACCTCACCGGCACTAATCAAACTAGAATCAAATGTTTCTCCAAAGTCCACTGAACTTGTAACTGTATGGGCAACAGTGTCTACATTAGTCCATTCAATTACATGTCCTTTTGGAACTATTGCTCTGTCTGGTTCATAATCTGGATTTCCTTCTGTTGCTGAATCTACAAGAATTTCTATTGGAAATATTGGCCCTGATGGTGTAAGATCTTCTGCTGGTTCTTCAACTCCTACCTGTTGAGGAATCATGTATGTGTCAGGAGCTGAGAAAATTCCAAATGATACCCACATGATAATACCTATAGCAGATGCCATCGATACAATTGCTCCAATTGGTTTAACCACTTGTGGATGCTTCATTGCAAGATATGCAATTATAATTGCAGGAAATGCTATTGCCATTAAAATTCCGGCAATGGTAATTGTATAGTTTGATGTATTCAAAACCATGGCATACATTCCAAATCCTAATGATATTGACAAAATTACCAAAGTCGTTGCCTTGGCTCTGTTACTGGTTGAAACCCCTCCATCTAGAATACCTGCTGCTAGGAAGATTAATCCCATAAACATGGTAAGTCCAGTCAATGCATGCATGCCATCAATGAATGTGTGTGCAATACCTGCATACGATAATGTAAGACCTGCTAATCCTATAGCAGTAAGTCCCATTCCTGGCATCATGAGGTCCCAATTACTCATTTAAGATAGCTGATAGGACTGAGATACTTATTCCTTGCGAAATATCATAGATCTCATGGACGAAGAAATTAAATGGCTTTGGAATAGGATAGAGTGAATTGGGATTTAATGAAATACTGGAGATATCCAAACCCAGAATTGTAGTATTACTAGTAATTACAGCAGTTACATCGATGTATGGGGCAAGTAAACTTGTTCCAGGTGTTCCAGAACTTGATTATTGGGCATATTTGCATATTATAATTGCAGGAGCATTAGCATCAGCAGGATCAAGTGCACTAAATCACTATTACGATAAAGACATTGATCCTAAAATGACTAGAACAAGCACCAGACCCATTCCTTCAGGAAGAATGGCAGCTTCCAATGTTATGATTTATGGTTTAGCAGTAAGTTGCATTTCTGTAATCTATGGCTATTTTGCATTAAATGCAGTATCTGCATTTTTTATTGCAGTTGGAATTTTTTCATATGTTATAATTTACACAGTTTGGCTAAAAAGAAAAAATACATCAAACATTGTAATTGGAGGTATTGCAGGTAGTGCTGCAGCTTGGGCAGGATGGTCTGCAGCTACTGGTAGCATGGACTTGTTGGGTTTTCTAGTAGGATTCCTAGTTTTTGTTTGGACTCCATCTCACTTTTGGTGTCTTGCAATGAAAATTAAAGATGAATATGCTCAAGCAAATGTTCCAATGCTTCCAGTTGTAATTGGCATGCAACGAACATCTAAATTTATTCTAGGTAATACACTAATTTTAATTCCATATTCTTTAGTCCTTTCATTTATTCCAGATGGAATGGGTATAGTTTACACAGCTATTGCAATAGTTTCTGGAGTGTTGATGTTAGTATATCACTACAAACTTACAAAGAATCCTACATCTGAATTTGCATGGAAGGCATACAAAGTAACTGCTCCTTATCTTACAATAATTTTTGTAGCAGTTGCATTAGATGCAGCATTTCATTTTCCTTTGTTCTAAAATTTATTTATCTACGCCTGGGAAACTAGCTTCATAATCACTTTCCATAGTTTCCTTTACTTGCTCTTGAATTTTATCGACTTGTTTTTCAACAACCACAACTTCTATTCTACGCTCATCTTTAGTAATCCATGAGACTGTAATTAGACCTAAAATTTCTAAATCTAAAAGAATTTTGTTGAATCTATCTTCGGCAATCACATATCCGTCTTTTACGAGGCTTTTTGCAAGTTCAACATCCGTTAAACGATTTGCTTCTTTTATCTTATCAAATACTGTGTTTCTTATTGGTATTGCCATATCTTATCCGTAAAATGATTTATCTCCTGTCTTTGGCACAACGTTAGATATACTTTCCTTAACTGTGTTGTACCATTGGTCTACCTCCTTTGTAATTGATGGTCTGACCTGTTTCAAACTATTTGCAAAGTCATGACTTGAAATCTTTGATGAATTATTTCTCATTGCTTCAACTGCAGCTTCTCTACAAAGTGCTGCCAAATCTGCCCCAGTATAGTTCTGAGTAGCTACTGCAATCTCTTGCAATTTAACATCATTAGCTAAAGGCATTTTTCGTGTTAGAATTTTGATAATCTCTAATCTTCCTTTCTCATCTGGTGGTGCTACATAAAGAACCAAATCCAATCTACCTGTTCTTAGTAGAGAGTTATCTAATACATCTGGTCTGTTTGTAATTCCAATTACAACTACACGTGATGAGATACCTTCTTCTATCTCTGTAAGTAGTTGGCTGAGAATTGTTTCACCTGTTCCACCCTCTCCTGATTTGTATCGTGCAATGGAATCCAACTCATCAAATATTACTACACATGGAGAAGATGCTTTTGCTTTTCTAAAAATTTCTCTGACTGCTTTTTCAGATTCTCCTAACCATTTAGAAAGAATTTCTGGACCTCTAACTAGGATCATGTTTGCACCTGTCTCAGTAGCTAAGGCCCTACCAAGTAATGTTTTTCCACATCCAGGAGGTCCATAAATTAAAGCCCCCTTTGGTGGTTTAATTCCCATCTTTGTAAATTTGCTAGGTTCTTTCATTGCCATAATTAGATTGTCTGACAATGATTTTTTTACCTCATCTAAACCTCCAACATCTTGCCACCATACTTTTGGTCTTTCAACATAAAATTCCCTCATCGCAGTTGGAACCACTTCATGCATTGCATCGTAAAAATCGATTAGCTTAATCTGCATTGATTGTAAGACTTCAGATGGAATCTTTTCAGTTTCAAGATCAATTTCTGGAAGATATCTTCTAATTGATTTTAGTGCTGCCTCCCTACAAAGTGACTTTATATCTGCACCAGTATATCCGTGCAATTCTGATGACAAATCTTTCAGATCAATATCGTCGCTGATTGGCATTCCTCTTGTATGAATTTCAAGAATCTCTAGTCTGCCATCCTCATTAGGTACTGAAATCTCAAACTCTCTATCAAATCTTCCAGGTCTTCTTAATGCTGGATCAACACTGTCTGGTCTGTTTGTAGCACCTAGAACAATTACATTTCCTCTGTCATTTAGACCATCCATTAGTGCCAATAATTGAGCAACAACTCTTTTCTCTACATCCCCGTATGCTTCCTCTCTTTTTGGTGCAATTGCATCAATCTCATCGATGAAAATTATACTAGGAGAATTGTCTTTTGCTTCTTTGAAGATGTCTCGTAGTTTTGCTTCTGTCTCACCATAATACTTGTTCATTATTTCTGGTCCGTTAATTGGAAACATGTTAGCTTCTGATTCACTTGCCATAACTTTTGCAAGTAATGTTTTTCCACAACCTGGTGGACCGTAAAGTAAAATTCCACTATGTGGCTCAATTCCCAACCTTGCAAATAGTTCTGGATGCTTTAATGGCAACTCTACAATTTCCCTCATTGCCTTTACTTCGTTTCTTAATCCTCCGACTTCTTCATAGGTTACTCTAACTTTTCTATCAACTGATGTCTCAGTTGATATGCTAAGGTTTGTTGTACGGTCTATCTTTACAACTCCTTTGGGAGTAGTTTTTGTAATTTTAAAATCCATGGAATTTCCTAATATCATTACTGAGATTTCATCACCATGAGTAATTGGCAATCCTTTCAATCTGTTCTTAACAAAATCTGTAAATTCCTTATCTACTGTTACAGAGTCATTTACTGGTGTTAGGGAAACTGTTTTTGCAAACTTTGATGTTACTTTTCTAATCTTTACAAAGTCATTAAGTGATGCACCAACATTTTTTCTTGTTTGGCCATCCACTCTGATAATGTCAGGTAGTTTTTCATCTTCATCAACTGGCCATACAACTGCACAACTGGATCTAGACCCCATTACTTCGATAATATCTCCTGGAGTTACTTTAAGAAAATCCATGGCTTCAGGACCTATTCGAGCACGCTTTTTACCTACGTCTCGTTGTTTTGCTTCTCCAATTCGCATTTGCAAAGGTTCTTCTTTGCGGACCAAAATATCACCTATTTCATGTCTACTGACATTCTACTCATGTTGAGAACTTCAAACTCACTAACGCCGTCAGTTGCTCTAATTGCGTTCTCTAGAGCATCGCTTTGACCTTCTTTATCTTCTAAAACAAATTCTGCCTTGATACATTCTAAACCAAATGCAAGTGGCTCTTTTGCATGTCTTTTCATTGACATTCCTTCTGGTAGTGTAGTTTTGATGGTCTCAGCTAGTTTATCTAAATCGACTTCCATTCCTTGTGGTAGGATTTTTGTAACAAATAGTAATTGAGTCATTTTTCTATGGTCCCTGAAAGTTACATGCTGAGCAAGTATAGTTTCTTGCTGCCTCTCTGCAACTTTGACATCTCCAAATTAAATCTGCACCACAACTAGGGCAGTTGAATTTTACGCATTTATCATTAGGCATAATATGTCTGTGACAACAACTACATGTTGGTAGTGATATGGTAGAAGACATACCTCGATTTTCTGTAAACATCATTTATACCTTCCTTGAAAATTATGCGTAATTTATCCAAGTAATTTTTTTATTTCTCCACCAATCAAAGTTTGAGCAGTTTTGATGGATCGTTTCAGTCCTAGTAATTTAATGATTGAACCTGTGTGAAAATCAAAATCATCTTTTTCTGAAATGTCATTTATAATTTCTGGAGTAATTGATTCAAATAACTTGTTGATTGTATTGTTGTCTACTCTTTCCAAAACTTTTCTTGCCAAGAGCTGTTTTTCAAACTCTTTGCCAAATCTTTC
>JAHELP010000023.1:0-14194 GCA_024644105.1 Candidatus Nitrosopumilus sp.
GAAGTGAAGTTATGGTAGACGGCATTACCGTCAGCGCATGGACTGTTACAAATACAGCAACTGGTATGGCTGCAGTCACTTGGGTGCTCATGTCTTGGGCACATACAGGAAAACCAAGTGTCGTAGGAGCTGCATCAGGAGCAGTAGCAGGATTGGTAGCAATCACACCAGCCTCAGGTTGGGTAGGTCCAATGGCTGCAATCATTATAGGGATTTCAGCTGGTACAATTTGTTATGCAGCAATAGCATTCAAGAGTGCACGCAAATGGGACGACGCATTAGATGTATGGGGAGTACACGGAATGGGTGGTCTTACGGGTGCAATTTTGACTGGTACATTAGCTAGTCCACATGTATGGGATACTGGAGACGGTATTGGTGCATGGACTGGAACTGCAGAAGGAATGGAACAGCAAGCAATCAGCATCATTGGTGCTGCAATATCAATAGGCTATGCCTTTGGTGTTACAATTGTAATCCTCAAAGTAATGGATGCCGTATGGCCTGGCGGAATCAGAGTCACTCCTAAAGAAGAGGAGATTGGTCTCGATTTGGCACAGCATGGCGAAAGAGCATACGTTAACGAATAGAAAAAAAACCCTTTTTTTCTTCTTTTTATTTTAATCCAAATCAATTTAGATTTGATCGTTTTATCAAAATCATGTTAATCTCCACATCTGAATTGAATTCAATTCTAAATGATCCTAATGTCATTATAGCTGACACTCGTTCCTTCAAAGAATATTCAGAAGGTCATATTCCAGGAGCTGTTCATTTGGATCTATTTGCATTTCATTGGATTGATACAACCCAAGAAGGAATTGAAAATTTCAACAATCAATCAGAAAACCTACTTTCAATTCTTGGGGTAACTCCAGAAAAAAAAATCATCTTTTATGATTCAGTTTCTGGGATGTTGGCAGCTAGAGGTGTTTGGATGTTGATGTATTTTTCACATCAAAATGTCTTCATGTTAGATGGAGGAATTACAAAATGGAAAAAAGAAAATCTTTCTGTTGAGACAAAACCAAATGGTTTCAAACCTTCTAAATTTTCAGGAAAAATCAATCCTGATATTATTTCTGGATTTGAATATATTCGAGATAATCTTGATAATCTAAAAATTCTTGATGCCCGCTCTTCTGGGGAATATAATGGAACTATAGTCCGCGCAGCACAATCTGGCCATATTCCAAATTCTATCAATATTGATTGGAATCAAAATCTCAATGAGGATGGCACTTTCAAAAATGATGATGAATTATCTCAAATGTATAATTATCCAAAAGATGCAGAAATTGTCACATATTGTCAAGGGGCATATAGGGCTGCTAACTCCTTCTTGGTTTTGAAAAAATTGGGATTTGAAAATGTTCGAGTTTATCTTGGTTCTTGGGGTGAATGGGGAAATAAATTAGAACTTCCAGTGG
Source organism: Candidatus Nitrosopumilus sp. (assembly GCA_024644105.1). Taxonomy (GTDB): domain Archaea; phylum Thermoproteota; class Nitrososphaeria; order Nitrososphaerales; family Nitrosopumilaceae; genus Nitrosopumilus. The sequence goes on from JAHELP010000023.1 coordinate 1,431, forward strand.
AAAAATAAACCATTTTTATGCCTAAAATAGACTTTTTAGAAAAATTTAGAATATCTTATTCTGGAATGAAACCATCATTTCACAAATTAATTATCAGAGTATAACCACACTTTTAGAAATGAAAAAAATTCTATATGTAATATTTCCAATTCTTGCATTTTCCATAATTTTTGTAAATGCTTTTTATGGTCATTTGATTTTTGCATCAGAGACACAGGAGGTTGTAAACAAGTATTCAGTTTATGTTCATTTGTTGTCAGAGTGGAAGAGTGATTCAAAAAATATTATTTTTGATGTAACAAACTCTTGGCACAAATCTGAAAAAAACGCTAATGTTAACCAGGTATTTAATGCAAAATCTAAAGACTACAATACAAATGAAATTGAAGAAATTAACGGAAAATCCTTTGTTGAATTAAAACATGAATTTAGTGATTGTCAAGAAGAATGGCAGCCAATGCTGTATAGAAAAGCTGTTGATACTGTAAGACATGAGATTGAATACATACAAGGTCAACAACTAAGTTCAGATCCTAGTGTATCTGTATATCCAGATATTGATAACAAAAATTATGATAATTCAGAACAGCAATCTAAAATTAAAAATGGATATGTTCAGTTTTTCCCTATTTGTACATCAAAGGATACTACATCATATGATTATAGTGTAAAAACAGATAACAAAGAATTAGGTTTTGATGTTTATTTTGTCTCATCCTCTTTACAGCGAGAACAATTTGTAAATGGTGATTTTGATTATTACAAAAAATCAGGATGCTATGGACAAAACAAACAAAGCTACAGTGGTACTTGTAATAATATCAAAAATGATAGTGGTTTACTAGTTATTCTTCCTGATGATCTGAAACCATGGACAACTAAAGTTACAATAAATCTTTATGAAAACTCCTAAAACTACGATAAATAGGCACAAAAAAGAATGATGAAATAGATTAGATGCTATCAATACTCTTATGTTCAGAATTTTTACAAAAAATTTATGAGTTTTAGAACGAATGTATTTTCAAAAAAAGAATTAGTGATAATTTTAGGAATTTCAATTATTGCTTCATCCATTTTGTATATTTCTTATGTCACCAATAGGTGAACTTTGCCTGCTAAGAACTATTTTTTCTTCCAAATGAATTGATTGTAAATCATCTCTGGTCTAATTTGTCTAAATGGTTGTGAACCGCCTACATACCATTTTGTAAAGAATTCATATAAGTGCAATCTGAGAGACTGGATGTATACAATTAATCCTTCAATCATCATAATTCCCAAGTTTCCTCCAATAATCATTGCCATTGCCGCACCAGATTCGGCACCACCTAATGATGAAAATGCATTGTTAACTGTCAATAGTAAAGCCGCATGTACAAGGAGCATAATTCCAAGTCGAGCATAACTGATTGTGTGAGCCAAACTCTCTACTGTTTTACCTAAGAGAACTTCCATTATGACACTTGCAGGATCTGCTCCATCATCAGGATGTTTCTTTGCATGCATTACTCCACCAACCATCATGATGACCATTGATGCAATTACGATAATAATTGAAATTCTTGTAATAATCCAAACTTCTGCCCAATCACCAAGGAACATTGTAACCCAAGGAACAGCTTCTGTGTGAACTTTGGAATACATGTTCATCACATCATATTGTGAACCAATTGCACACATCATGATAACAACAATTCCACCGTAGAGTGTAATGTTTGGAATTGCTTCAGTAAAGACCACCATTTTTTGACCTTCTTTGAGTAATCTGATTACACGTAGAACCATTGCCCAAACCAAATGTACAATTCCAATGAATAATGATACTTTGAGAATATTGATCACTTGTTCAAATGTTAATTCTGCAACACTGAGAATTCCTACAATCCAACTCACTGAATGTAGTGCACCACCTTCTTCTAACAATCCTTCAAATGGACCCATATGATCAAGATGGAAACCAAACGCTTCTCCTGCCGCAACACCCGCTATTGCTGCTGATGCTCCAGATATAGCAATGAGCATCCCCCATCTAGATAGTTCACCTTGTCCCTTAAACTTGAACAATAAACCTAATGCCATTAATAATAACCCGTGACCCATATCGGCAAACATCAATCCGTAGAAAATTGGCCACATCAGAGCAATCATTGGAGTTGGGTCTGGTTCTCCAGCCTTTGGAATTCCCTGACTTTTTGTAATCACCTCAAAAGTTCTAACAAATCTTTTATTATCAAATAAGGTTGGAATCTCTTCTTTAAGTTTAGGATCGGTAATATCTTCAACTACTGACATCCATTGTTTTGTAGAGTCAGTAAATTTTGCTTCCATCTTCTTTGGGATAAAACCTTGAATTACTGCAAAGTTTTTAGTTCCACCTGGTTTTCTCAAAGTCTCAAGAACATCTTTTGCAACTTGTGCTTTTTCGTGTAGTGCCAGAATGTCTCTTCTAATCTTCTTTGTAATTCCTGCTAACTCTTTTTTAATTGCAGCTTGCTTTGCGTTTAGCTCTTTAATTTTTGACTCTGCTAGTGCATATGCCTCACTAGGAATTTGAGGAAATCCTTCTGGAATTTTAAATGTATTTGAATTAAAACTTCTTAAAACTTTGAGAACTTTTTCTGAATCTGCAGTATCTGAAATTACTAGGATTGCTGCTTTTTCTTTATTCTCTAAATCATATTTGTAAATAGTAATTCCTTCAAGTGAACGACTAATCTCATCAAAGTCAGCTGAATTAATTACAAAGAGATTTGTGAAAAAGTGTCGCATTAAACCAAATCCAGAAATATCCATCTTCATCTTTTTGATAACTTCCAAAGTATCTTTGAGTGAATTGTATTCTTCAATGGAAACTCTAGCAGTTGCTGCTTCCTCTAGAAGTTGTGCTGGCTTGTCTATAATTGATGGAGCCTCTTTGGTTAACTGCTCAACCATATCTTCAATTTCATTAATCTCATAATCTTTTTTCTTGATGACAGTTCCTTTGAATAAAATCTCCATAATTCCTACTTGAAGTGGAATTCCTACTCCTTTGATAACATCATCAATTGCCTGATACGTTTGCTGTGCTTTTAGAAGCAAATCGTCGATTTCAGGGGTAACTAGATCACTGGCAGAATCGATTTTGTGATACCACTCAAATTCTGTTAATCTAGAAATTGCTTTAGGAGACTCACTTCTTGGTAAAATTACGGTTCCTAATTTCAGATCGGCTGTTCCCAAGACAAATTTTGGGTATTTTCATTGAGTTTAATATCTTTCTGATTCACATCCCAAACATTAAAATCCATTATGGGTCAACTGCACCCATTGGCATCTAATTCCGCATTAGAAAGTACAATTGATAAAATTTTAAAAAATACTGAACAAGATATCTTGGCAAGTATTAAATCCGGATTAGATGATTCACAACAAAATCTAGATGACGCTATTCCAAAATTAGAGGGTGAATATGATAAGATTATTTCTGATGGTAAAAAAGAGGCAGATAAGATAGAAAAACAGATCATTGGAAGTGCTGACATTCAAGCCAGAAACCAACAACTTATGGCATTAGAGGAAGCAGTAGACAAAGTATTTACAAAAGCATTAGACCAAATTGCTAATACTGATCGCAGTGGTGATTACTCAAATCTGATTAAGACTTTGATTGAAGAGGCAACTCAAATTTTAGGTACTACAGAAATTTCGATTTCTACAAATGCAAAAGACAAAGACATAGTCCAATCTGCATTATCTCAATTTTCAGGAGCTGAACTATCATCTGAGACAATTGAATGTCTTGGCGGAATTAAAGTAAAATCTAAAGATGGAGCAATGACATTCGATAATACGATCGATGCAAGAATTGAACGTCTGAAGCCTTTAATAAGGAAAGATATTGCAGCAAAATTCGGAGTGGGAAATTAGAAAATGGCAGCTCAAGGTAGAATTGTTTGGGTAAGTGGCCCAGCTGTAAAAGCCGACGGTATGTCTGATGCAAAAATGTATGAAACTGTAACAGTAGGAAATTCAAAATTAGTAGGTGAAGTCATTCGACTAACCGGGGATGTAGCATTTATTCAAGTATACGAATCAACAAGTGGTCTTAAACCAGGTGAGCCTGTAGTTGGTACTGGAAACCCACTCAGTGTATTATTAGGTCCTGGAATTATTGGACAACTCTATGATGGAATTCAAAGACCACTAAGAGAATTATCTAAAGCATCTGGTTCCTTCATTGGAAGGGGTATCACAACTAGTGCTGTAGATATGACAAAAAAATATCACTTTGTTCCAACAGCAAGTAATGGCGATGAAGTTTCTGCAGGAAATATTATCGGTACTGTTCAAGAAACTGATCTTATAGAACACTCTATCATGCTTCCACCAGATCATGCAGGTGGAAAACTTTCAAACCTTGTATCAGAAGGAGATTATGATTTAGAAACTGTACTAGCTACTACTGAAAAAGATGGACAATCAATCGAAGTCAAAATGTATCACAAATGGCCTGTACGAAAACCAAGACCTTACAATAAGAGATATGATCCAACTGTACCACTATTAACCGGACAACGTGTTATTGACACATTCTTCCCAATTGCAAAAGGAGGAACTGGTTCAATTCCTGGAGCATTTGGAACAGGAAAAACTGTTACATTGCACCAAATTGCAAAATGGGCTGATTCTCAAGTTGTTGTTTACATTGGTTGTGGTGAAAGAGGAAATGAAATGACTGAAGTACTAGTTGAATTCCCACATCTTAAAGATCCACGTAGTGGAAAACCATTGATGGATAGAACTGTTCTTGTAGCAAATACAAGTAACATGCCAGTAGCCGCAAGAGAAGCAAGTATCTACACTGGTGTCACAATTGCAGAATATTACAGAGATATGGGTAAAGACGTTGTACTTGTAGCAGATTCAACAAGTAGATGGGCTGAATCTCTTAGAGAAATGAGTGGTAGATTAGAAGAGATGCCTGCAGAAGAAGGTTATCCATCATATCTTGCATCTAGATTAGCAGAATTTTATGAAAGAGCAGGCCGTGTTCAAGCAGTTGGAAGTCCAGAACGTGACGGTTCAGTTACTTTGATTGGCGCTGTATCACCATCTGGTGGTGACTTTACTGAACCAGTTACAACTCACACAATGAGATTTATCAAAACTTTCTGGGCTTTGGATGCAAAACTTGCATACTCTAGACACTATCCATCCATTAACTGGATGAACAGCTATTCTGGTTATCTTGCAGATATTGCAAAATGGTGGAGTGAAAACATTAGTGAAGATTGGTTTAGCATTAGAAGTGAAACTTATGGTATTCTACAAAGAGAAGATACACTAAAAGAAATTGTTAGACTCTTAGGTCCAGAAGCATTACCTGATGAAGAAAAATTAATTCTTGAAGTTGCAAGAATGGTAAAAATTGCTTTGTTACAACAAAATTCATTTGATGATGTTGATACTTACTGTAGTCCAGAAAAACAATTCAAATTAATGAAATTATGTGTTGACTTTTACAACCAAGGACAACAAGCACTCAAAGAAGGTGCAGCATTATCTGACATACGTGAACTCGGTGTAGTAAGCAGTTTGCTTAAAGCAAGAATGGATGTCAAAGATGATGAGATGCCAAAACTTGCACAATTAGATAAAGATATGCAAGAACAATTCAAATCAATTTCAGGAGTGAAGGTTTCAAATTGACAGCAGAAGGTGGAGTTCAATATAGTAAGATTGCAGAAATCAAAGGTCCACTAGTTGTTGTCGATGATGTTGAAAATGCAGCATTTGATGAACTCGTTGAAATTGAAACTACTGAAGGTGAGAGAAGACTAGGTAAAGTTCTCGAAGTCGGAAATGGTAAGGCAATTGTACAAGTCTTTGAAGGAACAACTGGATTATCAATTTCTGGAACAAAAGCAAAATTTGTAGGTAAAGTTATGGAAATGCCAGTATCAAAAGAGGTACTCGGTAGAGTTTTTGATGGACTAGGAAAACCAAAAGATGGACTTCCAGATCCAATTGCTGATAAATTTGTAGACATTAACGGAGAACCCATGAATCCAGAACAACGTGAATATCCAAAAGATTTCATTCAAACCGGTGTATCTGTAATTGATGGATTGATGACTCTAGTTAGAGGACAAAAACTACCAATATTTTCGGGTTCTGGTATGTCTCACAATCTTTTGGCAGCACAAATTGCAAGACAAGCATCCGTCGTTGGAACACAAGATGACTTTGCTGTAGTATTTGCAGCAATTGGTGTGCAATACAGTGAAGCAGAATATTTCAGACGAAGTCTTGAAGAATCTGGTGCACTCAAAAGAAGTGTTCTATTTCTAAATACAGCAGATGATCCTGCAATTGAAAGAATCATTACACCTCGTGTAGCATTAACTGTCGCAGAATATTTGGCATTTGATTTAGGAATGCACGTTCTAGTTGTAATTACTGATATGACAAACTATGCAGAGGCACTAAGAGAGATTAGTGCAGCAAGAGAAGAAGTTCCTGGAAGAAAGGGATATCCTGGCTATCTTTACACTGACCTTTCAACACTTTATGAAAGAGCAGGAAAACTTAATGGAAGAAAAGGAAGTGTTACACAAGTTCCGATTTTATCAATGCCATCTGATGATATTACTCACCCAATTCCTGACCTTACTGGATACATTACAGAGGGACAAATTGTAGTTGGTAGAGATTTGTTCAGACAAGGAGTTTATCCACCAATCAATATTTTGATGAGTCTTAGTAGATTGATGAAAGACGGAATTGGTGAAGGAAGTACTAGAGAAGATCACAGTGAAGTTTCTAACCAAGTTTATGATGCATATTCTAGGGCACAAGAAGTAAGAGCACTTGCAGGTATTGTAGGTAAAGCTGGACTTACTGAAATTGACCTCAAATACATGGATGTTGGTGATACTTTTGAAAAAGAATTCCTTTCACAAGCAACTGATGAGAATAGAACAATTGAAGAAACACTTGCTCTTATGTGGAAGATTGTATCAAAATTACCAAAGAATGAGATTACTAAAATCAAAGACAAGTACGTAGAACAATATTACAAGGAAGAGTAACTGAATGTCATTTGGACAAAACGTTGCAGCAACAAAAATTGAACTTTTCAAATATAAAAAATCCACACAAATTGCTGTTATGGTTCAGCAAATTTTAGATGATAAACGTAAAGTTCTCTTAAAAAATATTGAAGAAATGATTCAGGAAGCATCTAAAGCAAGAGGTGGAATTTGGGATCCTTTACAAGATATTTACAAATCAGTAAACGAAGCATATCTAGCACTTGGTACGAATACTGTAGACTCTGTTGCAGAATCTACTCCTCCTGTTATGGAGGTAGAAGTTCATGTTAGAAGAGTTGTTGATGTAAAAATTCCTGCACTTACAGTAACTGAAAAAGACACAAAATCTATGCCTTATGGATTTGCAGATACAAATTCTTCAATTGATAGGGCTGCAAAACAAATCAAAGAATTGATGCCAAAAATTTGTAAAGCAGCAGAATATGAAAATTCTATTTTTAGTCTTGCAAAAGCATTAGAAAAGACACAAAAATTACTTAATGCTCTTGAAAATGTCATTATTCCTCAATACAAAGACAATATCAGATTCATTCTTTCTACTCTTGAAGAGAGAGAAAGAGAAGAATTCGCAAAGTTAAAAAAAGTGAAGGCAAAGATGGAAAGTAGATAATTATGGCCAAAGAAGAAATTAAAAAAATACTTGAAAATTCTAAAAAAGAATTAGACAAAGATTATGATAATTCCGTAAAATCCATTAAAGACGATCTATCATCATTCAAAAAGAAAACTTTAGATCGAATTTGAGCTTCTTACCTCATCATGATTTAAATATGGATATCATGGAGCCTGATCGTAAATGAAATCTATCGTCATGTTACTTTTGGCAGCATCAGCAATTTCAATTCTAGGTTCAACTGGAGTTGCATTTGCTCAAGAAGATGGTGCATCTAGTGGCGACTCTATGAAACTCCTAGGTGCTGGATTAGCCTTTGGTATTGCAGCCGGTGGAGCAGGAATAGGTCTTGGTCAAGTAGGTGCAGCAGGTCTTGCAGTCATTAGTGAGAACCCAGCTTTACAATCAAAGGTATTCATCTTCGTAGGTATGGTCGAATCAATCGCAATCTACGGTATAGTAATGATGTTTATCATCTTAGGACAATAGTCCAAACAACATATTTTTCAAATTTTTAGATTTTTTCTTTAATTATATTTTAGCTTGTTTACATCTAATACTCTTGCACAATATCTACACTTGAGAACCCTTCCTTCCTTGTCAATAACATCCATCACTGATTCAATGTGTTCTTGACTGTTTGTAATGCAATCAGGATTTGAACATCTAAAAATTCTATCAATCTCATTAGGTAATGAGACTCTTCTCTTCTCAACAAGCTTGTACTCTTTAATCATGTTGATTGTAGCCTTTGGAGCAATGACTGCCAGTTTGTTTGTATCATCATCTTTTAGAAACTTGTTTTCAACCTTGATGATATCTTTTTTCTTAAATTTCCCACTTGGAACATTCAAGGCAATAGTTATGAGACTTCCATCATCACCGTTAATTCTTAGTGCATTTAGAACCTGAAGGCCTTTGCCTTCATCTATATGGTCAATTACAGTACCTTCCTTTATTCGTCGAACCATAAGGTCGGACTGTTCCATCAGAATACTTTGTATAGTCACCTGTATATATTATTGAAAGAATGAACGAGTTCTACCAAAAAGATATCATCTCAATTAAGGACTATACCAAGGATCAACTAGAAACAATCTTTGCATCAACTGACAAAATTATGCAACTAAATCCTCAAGATAGGAGGGAGATATGTAAAGGTAAAACTTTGGGCTATTTGTTCTATGAACCTAGTACCAGAACTCGTCTCAGTTTTGACTCTGCTATGGCATCAATTGGGGGCAATTCACTAGGAATTTCTGATATTTCATCATCATCAACTCAGAAAGGTGAAAGTTTAGCTGACACAGTGAGGATAATGTCCATTTATTCAGATGTCCTTGTTTTACGTAATCCATTAGATGGTTCAAGTAGATTTGCAGCTGAGATTTCTGATAAACCAGTAATCAATGCAGGTAGTGGAACCGAAGAACATCCAACTCAGGCAATACAAGATTTGTTTACAATTAAAAAAGAAAAGAAAAAGATTGATGGTTTGAAAATTGGAATTGTTGGTGATCTAAAATACGGTCGAACTGTTTACTCTTTACTATATGGACTTGGAAATTATGATGTTGATGTGAGATTAATTTCCCCTGAATCATTACGAATAAGATCTGATTCCACATATGAAATTAAAAAGAGAATAGATTTTACTGAAACTACAGACATTGAAGATCATTTAGATGAACTTGATGTTCTTTATGTCACAAGAATTCAAAAAGAAAGATTCCCTGATGAAGAAGAATATCTTAAAGTCAAAGGAAGCTATGTTGTAGGCTTGGATATGTTAAAGCGAATGAAAGATGACGCAATTATTTTGCATCCTTTACCTAGAATTGATGAAATTGCAGCTGATGTTGATACAACAAAAAATGCCAAATACTTTGAACAAGCTGAATATGGAAAGCATACTCGTGCTGCTCTATTAGGTATGATACTAAACGAAAATGGGTTTTAGTTTTTAAAATCCGTATTCCATATATCTAGAGACGTTTCTTTAATCATTAGATGGCTGAAACTAAAATCATTCCAATTTTTCCGCTAGATTTGGTATTATTCCCAAGGCAAGAATTGCCTCTTCGAATTTTTGAGCCTAGATACAAGCAACTAGTAGATGATTGCATGCTGGGTGATGGTCAGTTTGGCGTATGTTTAATTGATGAGAATAATTCTGTTAATGGCTGGAACTCTCCTAAATTGGTAGGTACTATTGCTAAAATTTCAAAATGTGAAGATGTAGAAATGGATGGCTTACAACTCCACATTGAAACACTTGGACGAAATTCATTTAAAATTAAAAGAATAATTCCACCATCTATTACACAACCTGCAAATTATGATCCACTATCAGTAGAAGGTCATCAAGAAATTTCTGAAATACACGAAAAAATTGGAACAGAAGAAAAAATGTACATTCAAGCTGAAGTTGAAATGATTCCAGAGATTGATGAAAATATTACACTTGAAAAATGGGAAATACTAGTTGAATTATGGAAAAAGAAAATTATCAAGCAAGCTTTACCACAAATTGTTGATTCGCATTCATTGGATCATGTATTGGAGCAATACTATCTAAATACTGATACGCCAACAATTGACTACATTTACTCTTTAGCAGCACTTGGAGCAAAGGATCCAAATGAACTTCAACCAATTTTAGAGGCCACAACGATGGATGAACTAATTAAGCGAGTTGAAGAATTATTGACTGTCTAGTATGTCGTCATTAAAGAAATTTGGAATATTTGTAATGGTTGCATGTTTGCTATTTCCAGCAAGTAGCGTTTATGGACATGGATTTGGCATTGATACCATTTCTTCAGTAGATATACAAGGAAAAAAACTGTCTATTTCAGTAGAGATGCCGATGTATTTTGAAAATGATCTAAACCAAATTACAATAACTGCTACAGAAGATGAAACAAAAGAAAATGCAAAAAATGTAACTTTTCTAATAGGACTATTTCATAAAGATGAAATGATTTTTAGAAATTATTTCTTTGCTGAAGATGGTGTTTTATCAATCACAGTAAATCCAAATAATGATTCAGAAATAACAATTCATGGTGAGCAAGATTCACTTCTTGGAGCCTGGCACGGAACCGATTCTAACCCTCTTGAAATAACAGGACCTTTGTTTGAAACTGGAGGATTATACAATTTTGAAATTGAGATTAGAACTATTGATGAGCCTACAAATATCATTGAAAACTCAGGCATCTATAATGCTGATTTGAGCCTGATTGAGACTATCTCCTTCATTGAAGAAGATTCTGAGAACAATGATGTTGAATTTCGTTCTAAATCATATTATGATACAATTTCAAATTTTGAGTATAATTCAATAGAAAAAAAAGTCACATTTGAGATGCCTTTTGATTGGAGTGAAAAACAAATGTCTCACGTATCAGTTGTCCATGTGGAAACTCATTTTCCTAAAGATTTTGTTGAATTTTTACCTCCTAGCTATTCTGCAACTGTTAATGGCATTGAACTTTTCAAATCATCAGTTTCAGTTGATGATTATACAGAAGATGATGAAAGAATTGTACATCTTGTAATGTTACAAGATCATTTACGATATTTAAAAAATGAAATGAAAAAATCCAATGACAATCTTCCTGAGAATATGCTATTTACATTATCTACCAGTGAAGATACAGCATTTCCGTTAGAAGCATATACAAAAAGTGAAGACTATAAGGTAAATCTTTCATGGGATCCATTAAATGTAGAACCTGGAGTTGCTACAAATTTTGTTTTTACAATTAGAGATGGAAGAACAAATGATCCTTTGAGAAGCTCTGATTATACATTTGTAATAATTCAAAATGGACAAGAAATTCATCGTGTATCTGGAATGGCACAAGTTGGTGGTGAATTTGAAAAATTTACATTTGCTGAAGATCAAACTGGACCAACAATAATTAAATTTGAAAATATTCGAAACTCAGGACAAGAAACAGAATTTGCACTAGTTGTTGCACCTGAATTTGGCAGTATTGCAATTCTTGTACTAGTTATTTCAATAATAAGTATAATTTTTGTAACTAGAAAATCTTCACTTAATCTTTAGAGTGCTACTAATTTTACAGTGTCCATGTTTTTGTTTGTTTGAAAATCTTTTGTCATTGTGGAAACTTTTTCTGCATCTCCATCAATCAAAAATAATTCCATACATTTTTCTTTCTCAATCTTGCTATGAAGATGAGTTGTGATCAAATCTTCAAAATTATGTGTAATGCCTGAAACTACATGATCAAATTCATCATTGTGTACTACCAAAAGAATTGCGTGAATATTTCCTGCCAAATCTGCTTTTTGTTTTTCTTCCGAAACAAATGATCTGATTCCTGCTCTGATAGCCTCTGATCTGCCAGAAAATCCCATAGATGATTGAAGCTTGTCCAATTCTGATAGAATTTCATCATTTAATGAGATTGAAACTATTGGCATATGCCTAATGTTATTAATTATCTTATAAGTTTAGCAATTAATCTTATTAAGATTTTATAAATTTATTAATAATTTGGATTGAGCAGCTGCGTGAATATCCAGATAAAATTAGCAATTATTGCAATTGTGATAGTAATCCCATTAACCTCTATTGCAGTTTATGGAACCAATTCTAATCAACAATTTGTAACCATTGATAATCCGAAACTACAAGCTATTTCATCATTTAACCCACTTCATGAGTTTTCTCAAATTGTTGGGGGAGAAAAAGTTGATGTCACTTTACTAGTTCCAGTTGGAATAGAACCACATGATTGGGAACCAACAATTAAAGATGTACAACGAATGCAAAAATCTAATTTAATAATAATTAATGGAATTGGTTTTGAAAATTGGGTTGATAGTCTAACTGAAAATAACTACCAAGGAACAATAGTTGATACTAGTGAAGGAATTATAGTTAAGAATTCTAAAGATGAAGATCATCATGAAGATGAAGATCATCATGGTTCAACAGATCCACACATTTGGCTAAACCCTGTTTTTGCAAAAATACAAGTATCCAATATTGCACTAGCATTTTCAAATTCAGA
>JAHELP010000023.1:14294-17753 GCA_024644105.1 Candidatus Nitrosopumilus sp.
AAGATGAAGATCATCATGAAGATGAAGATCATCATGGTTCAACAGATCCACACATTTGGCTAAACCCTGTTTTTGCAAAAATACAAGTATCCAATATTGCACTAGCATTTTCAAATTCAGATCCTGAAAATAGCGAATTTTATATGACTAACGCTGCAAAATATACCAAAAAATTAGACGCACTTGATTCAAAAATCCGGAGTGAACTTTCAAATTGTAACCATGATTTCATTGCTTTTCATGATGCATTTTCATATTTTGCTGATGAATATAATTTGAATCAACATACAATTATTCCAACAAATAATTCTCATGGAGAAGTTACTGCAAAAACACTTGAAAAAGTAATTTCAACAGCCAAAAAATTGAACATCGACGTTATTTTTACTGAAGAAAATATTTCTTCAAAATCATCTGAAATTATAGCAAATGAATTAGGTGGTAAGGTGTTAATTTTATCTACATTAGAAATTGCTTCTGATGGAACTTACATTTCAAAAATGACTGAAAATCTTGAAAATCTTAAGGAGGCCTTATGTTGATAGTTGAAATTAAAAATTTGACTGTTCAATATCCAGATGTAAAAGCACTTGATGACGTTAGTTTTACAGTTAACCAAGGCGATTTTCTAGGCATAATTGGACCAAATGGTGCTGGAAAATCTACTCTCTTTGATTCTATGCTAGGACTTAATACAAAATACAAAGGAACTATCAAATTTTTTGGGGAGGATATTAAAAAATCAAAAAATTATCTCAAAGAACTTGGATATGTTCCACAAAAACCAATCTTTGAGAAAAATTTCCCAGTAACAGTTAGTGATGTTGTACGAATGGGATTGAATAATGAATCTGATGAAAATAAAATTGATGAAATTTTACAGCAATTATGGATTCATGAGCTTCGTAATAGACGAATTGGAGAATTATCTGGAGGACAACAACAACGTGTGTTTATTGCAAAAGCCTTGGTAAATAATCCAAAAATTTTGATTTTAGATGAACCAGTAACTGGAATTGATCAGCAAAGTATTGAATTGTTTTTCAGCATTCTTCGTGAATTAAATTCTAAACAAAAAATTACCATTATTTGGTCTTCCCATGATCTAGATGCAGTTAATCAATTGGCAAACCACGTTGCATGTTTGAATAGAACTTTATTCTTTCATGGGGAATCTGAAAAATTCTTTTCTGATGATGAACTCGTTAAACAATATTCTGAAGCTTCAATGCAGGAGCATATGCATCATCATTAACCATGTCTCTTGAAATTCTAACCTTTAGTTTTATGCATAGAGCATTGATTTCCGGAATTGCAATTGCAATTCTTTGCTCAGTGGTTGGATTATTCTTAGTATTAAGGCGCTATTCATTATTTGGTGATGCAATTGCACATTCATCATTTGGTGGAATTGCATTAGGACTATTAGCTGGAATATACCCATTATGGGCAGCATATGGTGTTTCAATTGCTAGTGCATTAATAATCACCAAAGTCAAAGATAGATACAACATATCCGGTGATGCATCAATTGCTGTTTTATTATCTTCAGGCATAGCAGTTGGGCTTGTAATTATTGGATTATCTGGAGGTTTTACAATAGATATCTTTAGTTTTCTTTTTGGTAGTATCCTACTTGTTAGTGTAGATGATACAGTTCTAATTCTAGCTTTAACTGGAGCAATTCTTATTGTAATTTTACTACTTTACCGTCAACTTCTGTATTCAACATTTAACGAAGAGCAAGCAAAAGTTAGTGGAATTCCTGTCGAAAAAATAAATTATTTGATTGTATTTATGGCCGGAATTACTGTCGTTACATCAATTCAACTTGTTGGAGTACTATTGATCTCAGCACTGTTTGTAATTCCAAATGTTACAGCAATAATGTATGGTAAGGGATTCAAACAAACTGCAATAATTTCAATGAGCCTCTCAATTTTTTCAGTTGTTGTAGGAATTCTAGTCTCTTACATATTTGATATTACACCTGCTGGAACAATTGTTTTGATATCTATTGGTTTACTTGCAGGAACTATGGCAATAAAGTCAGCTGGATTATTATCTAAGAATTGATTAGAGAATTTAATCGTCTTTTATCATGTATGCTTTTTACATAAAACAATGATGTTGCAATTATTCCTAAAGCAATCAATGGAGAAGCTAACTCTGTATATCTAATTTCAAAATTCTTTGAAGATTGTATCTGAGTTGGAATTACTGGAATTTCTGTAAGTTTTACTGTGCCAATTTTATTTGATTGTTGTTCAACAAACCATACATTCTGATTGTCATCTGATGTCATAAATTGAACAAATGATGTTTCAGTTGGAATAGGAACTTCGATCAAATTATTGTTGTCAGGATCAAATACTCCAATACTATCAATCGTATGTTGTGCAAACCATACGTTTCCATATTTATCAAATGTCATTCCAAATGGTAATGCTTCATCATCAGGAACTGAAACCTTCTCAAATGTCTCAAAAACTGGATTAAACCTAGTAATTGCCAAGCCTGTATGCTCTGCAATCCACAGATTTCCATCTTTATCAAACAACAATGCCTCAGGACCTTGCAAAACTGTATCTGATGAAATCTCAGTTAGTTGATTATTCTCTGGATCAATATATCCAATCTTTCCAGTACCTGTAGTAGAATACCACATCATTCCTTTATCATCAAGTGCTAAAGCAAATGGTAGATTTTCTTTTCCTGATAACACAATTTCTTCAAATTCATCACTTTCTGGCAGATATTTTACAATTCTATCTTTGTTAATTATTGTAATCCAAATGTTTCCATCAAAGTCAGCTTTGATGAATAGCGGTGTATTCTTTGAGATTACTGGATCTAGTTTTGGAATTGTTTTTGTTGTAATTTGTTTTGTAACAGGATCTATGAATCCAATTTGATTTGCTGGGGTATCTGTAAACCAGATATTTCCTTTATTGTCTTGAGTTAGAAATGTTGTAGTTAATCCATCAAATGAATATTCTGAAAACTCTCTAGTATCAAGTGCAAATTGCCATAATCTAGGTGCTGATGCATCACTTATCCAAATTGAATTATGTCCATCATATAGAGGGAACAGAGGTTTTGCATCTTCTGGTAATTCGTATTCAATGATTTGAGTTTGGATATCGTTTAATCTAGGTTTTACAAGCAAAGTCAACAATTTTGATTCATTTGCATTCTCAGTTCTTTGAGCTTCAACTTCTACTAACCACTCTCCTGAGAATCCAAAAGTTAATTCTCCTTGGAATTCAGTTCCACTATCTTCACTTTGTTTTGTAATTTTCATAGGAACTTCGATTGGAGAAATATTTCGTGATGGATTTGAAACTTTAACTTTTACTTGATTTGAATCAGATAATTGTTTACCTTCAAAGTCACTTACTTTAACTAAAATTGTATTTGTACCACTAGAAAATGGTGAGATATCAATGTCAAATTTTG
>JAHELP010000068.1 GCA_024644105.1 Candidatus Nitrosopumilus sp.
ATTTTATACACCAATCCTTTTTGCACTTGTCCACGTAGCTTTTTTATTTTGAATTTGTTCTATAAGAGCTTTTAACAATAAAGCATCTACAATTTGTTTATACCCAAATACTAGAAATCCAGCATACCAAATCATTTTTGAGTCTTCACCATCAATTCTGATTGCCAAGGCTGACATGAGAAAATGGACTACTGTAAAAATCATTGTTATTTGGAGTACATACCATCCATCTCCTAAGGCAATTCCTAAAATTGCATTTGCTACAGAAGTAAATCCTACAATTGGTGTGATTACCATACCCAAAAATAAGTATGGTAATGACAATCTTTGCAAATAACCATATCTTGGATTTACTAATGCATCTGAATGTCTTTTTAAAACCTGCATATTCCCACGATACCATCTTTTTCTTTGTGCACAAAAATCCTTCAATGTGTTTGGTGCTTCAGTATATGCTGTAGCTTTTGCACTACCTTGAGTAACTAATCCTGCCTTTAGTAATTTTATAGTTTGATCAAAATCTTCAACAATTGTATCTTTTCCATATGATCCTGATTCTAAAAGTAGAGATTTCTTAAACGCTCCTAGGGCTCCTGGAACAATAGTAATTGATCCAAATACATCAAATGCCCTTCTAACAATTTGAATACCTGTAATGTACTCTAGTGCTTGGCAATTGGTGAGCCAGTTAGTCCTATTTCTTACTTTTATGTTCCCTGCTACAGCTGCAACATGTTCATTTACTTCAAATCCTTTTACTATTTCTTTTAAGGATTGACGTCCAATTATTGTATCTGCATCAACAATCACAATAATATCTCCAGTAGCATATACAAGACCATAATTTAGTGCAGATGCTTTCCCTCCATTTTCTTTATGCAAAACTTTGATTTTGCCTTTGTAACGAGATGCAATCTTTAATGTATTGTCTGTACTACCATCATCTACAAAAATTATTTCTTTTTTTGGATATTTTGTTTCCAGTAACCCTTCAATGGAATTTACAATCACTTTTTCCTCATTATATGCAGGGACTATTATTGAAATTTTTGGGTATGATTTGACTTCCTCCTGTATGTCTTCACGATATTTACTCAATACTGCCATGGGAACAAACAACATGGTAGACCAAAATGCAATTGTCATTGACCATAAAAGAATTATTCTAACTGGAGATTCAAGAAGTGTATATCCTTCATATGCAATCATTGTTGCAATAAGAAACGGAGATCCTAACAAAAATAGTAAAAATACAGATGGCGTTCGTTTTTTCTTAACATTTTTTGAGAAAAGTTTTCCACTAGCTCCTACTACATGATACACCGTAATTGCCCCCCCTAAACCCATTGCCATCATGCTTATTGGTCCTAAAATAAAATACACAGAACCAACTAAAACTGCAAAAATTGTACCAACTAATGCAAATTGAACCGGATCTTTTTTGATTCTCTGTTTACTTTTATTTTCATGTATTTTGTTTATTGATGGTTGAATCTTTTCTTTCTGAGGATTAATTTTCATACATGTTGCATGATACCAATTATTTTCATATCTAAATGATTTTTCTTCAAGTTTAATTTCCTTTTGACACGTTTTGCATTTTATCATATTTGGATTTAGAAAAATTGATTTGTCTTTTTTTGATAGTTTTTGCTCATTTTGTGTTGAACTTTGTTGTACTTGTAAATTTTTTATTCCCAAAAGTTTTTTCAAATAGATTTTATCTGAATTCATTATTTCTTTATTTTGTTGAAATCTTTCTAAGAGGTATTGGTTTCTGCCGTAATCTCCTTTTGATTTATCTATAGCATCTGCTAGTTTTTCGATAATAATATTTTTGTCCAATTTTTGTAATTATTTATGGATAATTTTCAATTATATGTAAGTTCATCATGAAAGTTTTCCTTTCAGTCTATTTTTTTATGCAAATTTAGAAAAATATCTTTGTTATAATTTCTAAGATCTACTTGACATTTCATAAAATTCAACAGTATGCGTGAATTGTCTATAATGATCTACTTCTTTCCAAAATTTCTCTTCATCTATGTTCCTTCCTTCCTCAATCCATACGTTTAGAATTTTTTGCATAAACATTTGTGTACTTTGATCAATTTCTGGTCTTTGTCCCGTTTCCTTCTCTATTCTATCTCTTTCTTCTTTGAATTTCTTTAATAATTCTTTGAGCTGTTTGCCATTGATTTGGGCTGCTTTTTCTCTTTTAGCATTTCTAATATCTTTTCTAAAATTTGACAAAAACCCCATTAAAGTGAATAAATTGAGTCTATGATTAAAGGGTTACAAACACAATGATAAATGCAATAGTAACTATGGCAATGGATATTTTCATAAATGAGGACATTATTTTCAGTTAATTTCTCAGGATTATATTCTTTATACTGACTAAAGTTTTGGAAGATTTCCTGTTTTATCTAAATTTGATTTACAAACTTTGCAGTATAACCTAATCTCTGATGATGGAAATTCTGTTCCACAGTTTTTACAAATATAGAATTTCTTATCTTCCATAAGCTAACTAAATAAATATTGAACTTAAGCATATTGGTGTGATATAGATTTCATTTGTTATGATTACCTTCCCGGTCTTTTAAATCCCTGCTCAATGATACTATTTTCTGGTGATGATTTTTGAAATTTTTTATTTAATATTTTATTTTTAGATTTTTTTACATTTTTATCCTCTTTAATTTTAAAGATTTTGTCATTTTTCTTCTTCACTTTTTCACTTTTAGTACTTGTAATGATATTTAGTGGAGAGATTTTCTTTTTTCTTCTTTTTTTATTTTTAGTTTTTTCTAAATCAATAGAGTTTTTTTGTGTCCATTTGATATTTTTTAAATTTGAAGAAGAAGATTCTTCTTTATTATAATCTCCTAATGATTTTACCATGAAGACTTTGTTGAATCCTTAGCATAAGAGTATTGACATACTATTTACTTATTTTCTATTTTCTTCTATTTGATTTTTAATTATTAATATACAGTCATGACAAATTATCGATTTATCTGACATGTTACGAATATGTTCATTATTTTGAAATTCTGAATCATATGTTGCAGCAATTACTACTTTATTATGCCATACCTCATAATCTTCCTTCTTTTTTGAACATATTAGACAATTCATTATTTTTCTAAAATATGTAACAACTTAAGCGTGTTTATTCCCAAACTAATCTAAATAAATGGGTCAAACTCATGCATTCTATGAAGAAAATCTTTGTGAATGGTTATGGTTCTATTGGAAGTAGAATTGTTTCTTTTCTAAAGGATGATTCTGAAATTGAAGTAATTGGAGTTGGAAAATATTCACCAGATGAAAAAGTTGATGAAGCTATTTCTAAGGGTCTTGCTGTTTACGTCCCAGAATCAAAACTAAATAATTTTTCAAATTTTAAAATTTCAGGTTCTATTGAATCTGCATTAGATGGATGTGATTTAGTAATTGATGCCTCTCCTGGTGGCCATGGATTCAAAAATAAAAAAAATTTGTATGAACCTAAAAATATTCCTGCAATATATCAGGGCGGGGAATCCACTACGGGTTCAGAGGCAGTTTCTGATTTATTGTTTAATTCTAGAGCAAATTATGATCAAGCTTTGGGGAAATACCATGTAATGCAAGGTAGCTGTAATGTAACTGGAATGGGTAGAATTTTAGAACCATTACGAACTCAATTTGGTGATAAAATTATTAGATTTGATGTTACCTTGGTTAGACGCTGGGCTGATATTGAGCAAACTGAAAAAAAACTATCAGATACAATAGAAATGACAGAGCAACCTCATCATGGAGATGACGTTAAACTTTATTTTGGAAAAGATGCCCCCCTGTATGTTCGAGCAATAAAAGTACCGACTAGACAAATGCACTTACACATTATGGATATTAGATTCAATGATATTGCTCCAAAACCATCTGAAATTCATAAAATATTTACAAATGAATTTGGAGTTGCAACTTTGTGGACTGCAAGGGGAACCAAAGATGTAAGGGATTGTGCTAAAAATATGGGATTTAATTTTGTTGATACTAACATGATCCATATCCATGCAAATATGACTACTTCTATTGGTGATACCGTTCAAATGATGTACTCTGATGATCAAACAGGCATAGTTATTCCTGAAAATCATATGTTGATGCAAGCTATGTTATTTGAAAAATCATATCAAGAAGCATTTGCCCATACTGAATCTATTTTTAATATGGCAGAAAAAAAACAAAAATTGGAAGAATTTTTTGCAAAAAAATAATTTTATCGTTTAATTCGCTCTATTCTTATTTTTATAGGTAGATTCTTTGAAACTTTTTCTACTATGATTCTTAATTTTACTAATTCCAATTTGTCTCCTTCTTGAGGTAT
>JAHELP010000024.1:0-7501 GCA_024644105.1 Candidatus Nitrosopumilus sp.
TGTCTGAATAGTTTGTGTTTCACCGTTTTGAATAACTTCAACCTTGTCAACATACCCTTTTAGAATTATTTTAGGATCAAAACCCATTACTGATGTTTCAGCTAATATCTCTGGCCCTGTTAGTGATTCAAACAGAAATGAATGTGAGTAGTTTCTTGAAATTTTATTATAAATTTGAAATTGGTTTTCAGATAAATCTAGAGGTATTACTTTTGCTTGCGTTTTTCCAAAGGTGTCCACCCATAGACAAATTTTTGGTGGTTTATTATTTAAATTGATGAGATGATTATGTCTCTTCTTTTTTTGTCTGAATTAGTTAACATGCTAGGCACAATTCAATTACGGTATGGTACGGTACCTTTATAGTCTAGTTGATCGTAGTATAATTATCATGCAGGGGGTTAATCAAACAATCATTCAGGATGTACAAATTCTCAAATCACATTCTGTATCAACTACAGTAAGTAGGGTAGAGTGTTATGTTTGTGGAAAGGGATTACAAGATGGCCATACTATTACTGCCAAAACATTGCCAAATGGTATAGTGCTATTTTGTGATGTACATTATTCATTACAATAAATTCTTGGAAACGTTTAATCACTAACTGTAATTCTATTTTAGTATGGTAGATCTTAAAACATATGAAAAAATTAATGAAGAAATAAAATTTACAGAAGAAGAAACAGTAGAACTTTTAAAATTAAGTGAAAAAGAAATACTAGTTTTGATTCTTTCTGAATTGAAAAAAATATCTGAAAATACTCAGAGATAAACAAAAATTCGTAAATTTAGATATCAAATTATCCAATATTGCTAAAATAAGTACTAGGAAAATTCTTGATTATTTTATGAGAGACTCAAGGAAAGGATTAATTCTTTCAGTTGTATTGGTGCTAATTGCTTTTTTTTACTTTGCACCCATAATGCCTAGCGATTTATGTCCCTCAATTGTTGGAACTTGTTCAAGTTATGGTGACAGACCAATGTCACTACCTAATCTAATAGAATCATGGGGTAGTTTTCTACTTCCTTGATTAATAGGTAAAATGTAGACTAATTCCTATTTTTTAAAACCTGTATTGTGTACTCTATTTTCTAAACATAATCCAAATTCTTGTCCCGATGAATATCCCTACGGCAAGGACTATCATTATTGGAATGATTATTTGTCCTTCTTCCATAGTAATCCCTAAACAAACTCATGAATATTACTGTTCAATCTTCTCTATTCCAATATGCTTAAGTTCGTACAAAACATACAGGTTTAGATTGGTATTTGGTTTTAAATTTGCATTCCTAAAGTTAAAATCCAAAAAAATTGCTAAGACTCCAGAAGATGAGCAGGATTCAGACAAATAGTATTTTTTTCAATTTTTACAGATGTGATATTTAGGTTGCTAGAAAACCTTAATTCTCTTCTATGCAAGTAATTACAGATTGAATTGTTTTAGGTGTGATGGAAAAGGCAAGTACAAAAATGAATTTGGTCTGATGGAAAAATGTGAGTCATGTCAAGGAACCGATATGACTTTTCAAAAAATAGATCAACAAGATTCAGATGAATAACATGGCTCAGAAAATATCAAAGAAAAAGGATGGCAGAAAACAGAAAGGTCAAAAAGCTGGAGAATTAAAACAACGAGTTAAAAAATACAAGAGTGATCAACAAAGAAAGAAAAAAGGTCCAAAACCAAAAAAGTACTAGATTCTATAATGCATTCATAAATTATCCTAGGATCAAAAAATTCCTGCGATCATCTGTACCGTTTTGGAAGTGATTTTTCAACTATAATTCCGTCATCATTATGTGTATTTTCATATAAGTATAGTCATGATACAATGCCCTCACTGTGAAATACAATTAATGAGTAGTGGTTTTCTTAATCGCCATGTTAGGACACTTCATGCTCCTGCAAAACTCATTTCAAATCTTAGCTAATTGAAAAGCAGCAAAAAATTCTTTTGCTCCTTTTTTAGTTAGTTCTTTATTTTTTGTTTGGCAATAGTTTGTGGTAAATGTACATTTTGGGCATCCTCCCCACTCCCCTGTGTTCTCTTCTTGAGATTTCTCTATGGGACAATCACAGTCTTTTAAAAGAGAAAATCCTGTTTTGAGCACTTTTTCAAATTCATCATAAATTATCTTACTACACCCATTGAATCCGTCTGATGAATTATCATAAAGATAGATGATCCCTTTTTCATAATAAACATCAATATCGCTTGATTCTGATTTTGTTAAAATTTTACTTGCATTTACTAGAATATGCGCAATTGTATGGATTCTGGAATCATTTACTATGGGACTTTTAGACTCTGAAATTGTTTTTGAGATAAATTCTGGAGGTAGTATAATACTGACTGATGAGTGCTTTGACTTCCAATGGAAATTTTTCCATCCTGAAATACTACTACCATTATACATTGCAAATTTGTCTGATGACTCATTGTAATTTCCTTTCATGTACCCTGTAATGGTTCTATCAAGTGAAATAATTCCATATCTCAATGATATTTTTTTTGAATTTTTTTCTATTTCCCGGTGAATTGCTTTTCCTTCTGATGTTTGAATAATTGATGTTCTAACAATTGGGATAGTTCTTTTTCCTTTTTCATTTGATCTTACTAGATAAGCTCTTGCACCATTTTGAGATTTTATTAGAGAATTAACCTCATAGTTTTGCTTGTTAAAATGATAAATTGCCTTTTGATGTAATTGGTAGTATCCTACTGGAACCCCTCTAGTTCCAATCTTCCTTGAATTATAATAAATGACAATTTCTCCTGATGTCCCTCTTAAATTAACACTGTTTGCAAAATCAAAAAATTGTGATTTATCTGATTCGTTTGCAGATTGTTCTTCAATTTCTATAGATTCAACATGTCTATCCGAAATAATTGGATTTTTTTTGTTAATTGGTATGATGTGATCTTGATTTAGATATTCGTCAATATGGCGTGCAAAATAATGACATGCTGCATCATCAGGATCAAAAACACAAATTGCATATGATTTTTGCCCCTTTCTTCCTGCCCTTCCTATTCTTTGAATAAATGAATCAAACTCATTTTTGAATGCAGAGATTACCACATCTACATGCCCAATATCTATTCCAAGCTCAAGTGTAGGGGTACATGATAGTACATCAAGTTCACCTGCTTTCATTTGAGATTCATACATTTTTCTATCTCTTTGGTCAAGACCGCCCCTATGAATCTGAATTCTTATTCCTTCATTTGCAGATTCAACATTTGATGCTAGAAATTCTGCATCATTGTGAGAATTACTAAATACCAATTGAGTTGATTTATTTTTGTAACATATTGAGGATAGCATCTCCATAGTAGTTCTCTGTCTAAACTTTCTTGGCATGATAAAGAACATGTGCATATTTTGTTTTCGTCTGAACTGACTTTTGATATACGAGAAAGAGTCTTCAGGTAAATCAAACATGCTTGAAAAAAACTCTTTAGAATTATCCAGAGTAGCAGATGATCCTACAAATTGGACTTTACTCATGTATTTCTTCATTCTTTTTAGAACGTGATACACATTAGATCCATGAAAGCTTGTATAGGAATGAGCCTCATCCATTACAATAATTTTAGCATTTTTGAATAGTTCATTCCATTTTTTATCTTGTAAAATTAAATGATAATTGATAAAATCAAAATTTGTAGCAATGATTAGTGACTTTTTACTGGAATCTGAAATTATCATGTCTTTGTATTCAGTACTCTGACCGCCATGAATTGAGTATACTCCGACCTTATCTCCGAGTTTGCATTTTTGAATTAAATCCGCAATTTTTGAAACCTGATCATCAATTAGTGCATTTAGTGGATATACCAGTAGAGTGAACACTCCTGGGGTTGTCTTTTCTGAAATTTTTTGTAAAATTGGTATTGCAAAAGCTTCTGTTTTTCCAGAACCTGTAGGTGCCGAAATAATGGAATTATCTCCCCTTAGAATTTTTCTAATAGATTCCTCCTGGAATGGTAAAAATCCTGTAAATCCATATTTTTCTATTCCTTTTAGAATATTCTCTGATAAGACATCCTTTAGGGATTCAATTGGAATCTTCTCTGCTTCTGGTGCAATTAATCGTTCATAGTGAATTAATGCAAGTGACTCTTCTTTATGTCCCTGAACTATCTCTCGAATAATCCCATCGTTGTCAATTAGTGATTTTGGAATTTTTGAAATGTCATAAAGTATACTTTGAGGAATTGGAATGCTTGGAGTTGGCTCCTTTGTTTTAGGTTTTGAATATTTCTTAATTTCGTCTGGGAAATATTCTCCAGAGTTACTTGGTCCTTCACATCTATGTGGTTCATCTGTCCTTGAATCAATGGGGATGAATTTTCCGCTGTCAGATTTGAAGCCTTCATCCCAATAAATTTCTGCACCACACCCTTTGGAGCATTGCTTAGTTTTACCTGAATAATTGACACCAAATGTTGGAACCTTGATTTGAATTTTTTCGGGATTGCATTTGGGGCACACCCAAGGTCCTCCAACATCTTCATAACTTTGAACAAGCCTAGTATCACAATTTGAGCAAAACTTCATGATGATCTTTGAGATAAATTTACCATTAATGAACATATGAGACTGTGTTATAACCTAGGTGTTGACATGATTTATCAAACACACTTAAGACTCTGTACTAGTGCTAAATAATATGGGATGGAAAAAAACATTGAGTAAATTCTGTGTCATGAAAAAGGTTCGAGACAAAGCAAACGAGCCTGAAGAAGACTGATTTCAGAATTTATTTAAAAAATTATTAACCAAACTTTAGAATTCTAATTATGCCATTAGATAAAATGTCTGATACTGAAGATTTTGTACTAACCCATTATTCCAAAGTTTTACACTCTAATGGAAAACCTATTGCATGCATCATTGATAAAAATTTGCAAGAGTCACGATATTCATCTCTCCCAAATGATTCTTCTTTGAAAGCTAGTCTCACCGGATTTTTAAACAAACATGAGGAATTGGGTTTGTTATTTGGGTTTAAACTTAAAATTCAAACAGATTCATCTTTTTTTGAGTTTACAGTATACCCTAATGAGGAGTTTATAGATACTGTAATTTTTAGTGAATCAATATCTATCATAAATGAGAACATGGATAATCTATTTTCACTGAAAAAAATCGTGACGGATCAATTTGTAAAGACTGCTTCTGAATATACCAAATTTAAAAAAATGATGACTTGATCGAATTCTTCCAAATCATTCAATAACTACAAATCTCTGCAAATTTTAGTGACAAACTTTACTCAGATGTTAAAGGCAAGGGAACCTGAATTATTGGATAGAGATGACGGTCATTGGTATAAGACAAAATTTGACCAAGTTTATCCATCAATTAGTACTATTTTATCAGCTACATCACCTGAACATAAAAAAAATGGATTGGCCACGTGGAAGGAAAATGAACCAGCACATGAATACATCACAAAACAAGCACAAGATATTGGCACTCAGTCCCACAAAATCATAGAAGATTATCTAAGTAATAATTTGATGATGGATGAATTTGATTTGTTACCTATTGCTCATTTTAATAATCTGAAACCTTTCCTTGAAAATATTTCAAATGTTACAAGTATTGAACAACGAATGTATTCAGACAAACTAAAGGTTGCCGGTACAAGTGATTTAATTGCTGAATATAATGGGGAGATATCCATTATTGATTACAAAACAAAAAGAAAGCCTCAGGTTGATGAGTTCATGTACGAATATTATTTACAAACAACATGCTATGCTCAAATGTTTAAAGAAGTTACAGGGGAGAAAATTAATCAGATTGTGATTCTAGTAAGTAGTGAGAAAAATACTCGGCAAGAATTTATCAAGAATTGTAATGATTATGTTGAGCCAATGTTGGAACGAGTGGAAAAATATTATTTAAATAATTTACAATAACTCAAGAAAGTTTGTCAAGTTTTTCATCTAATTTTTGGACTTGTAATGCTAAATCATCAACAATTTTATCTATGACTTCTGATTTTCGTTCACTTTTTGTTGTTTTCCCATTTGACCAATCAAACATTGCAGATAGGATATCCATTGCCTGGGTAGCATAATCAGCTAAATCTTTGATGTTTAATTGAATTGTAGCTTCCATATCTTTATGATATATTATCAATCGACCTGGATTTTGAATAATAAATTGTTGTTGAGATATTGCATCCATAAAATCTAACAAAAATAATCCTCTGATAGATTTTTTTAGTTTTTTAGAATATTTCATTTTTTTACAAATCCTTTCTATCATTTGTTGCAATGTAGTATCTTTTCCAAAACCCTCTTCAAGTTTTATGGGATTGACTATGATCTTTAAAAATGTCTTAATTACTTCCAGATGTGAATTGATATACGACAATTCTGAATAAATTAAAAAACTAGTAATTTCTTCTTCTTTTGTTTCAAATGTGTCTAATTTGCTGACTAGTTCACTAGTTGTATGAGAAAATATTTTTCTAAATTTAATAAAATTTCTAAAAAATTCTTCATCAAGATATTCTTTGTTAAACTGGATTAACC
This sequence comes from Candidatus Nitrosopumilus sp., assembly GCA_024644105.1. Lineage (GTDB taxonomy): Archaea > Thermoproteota > Nitrososphaeria > Nitrososphaerales > Nitrosopumilaceae > Nitrosopumilus. The sequence goes on from JAHELP010000024.1 coordinate 6,566, forward strand.
CTTGTTTTTCAATATCGTTTAAAATTACTAATGTGGCTTTGTAATTGGGCTGAAAACTCATAATTTTTTGAATTTTCTATGAACTTAAGCTTATTGATACATAAACCTAATTTCTATTTCCAGCCTTTCCATTTACTTTTGAATTCGATCTCATTTTTCTGCTCAGTTATTCTTCTTCTCTCTTTTTCCAAATCTTCCATTTCTTTTTGAAGATCATCCCATTTTTCTTTAATCTCTTTTCGTATTTGTGGATCCTTATTGCTACGATATTCATGTTTTAGTATTCCCCATTGTTTTGAAACTTTCTCGATCTTATCATTGATTTTTTTTAATTTCTGTAGTATTGTTTCTAATTCTACATTCATTCTAATTTTCTGTAAGATTTCTAAACTTAAGTATAGTGATCAATTCCCACATTTAGAATTTTAAAAATGAATCAATTATTAGCTATTACTTTGTATGATTTGAAAAGAGAATATTATCACATAGATGATTTTCTATATGATTATGGGAACTGAAAAAGAAATTAGGCTGTTAAAAATAAAATTGTTGGAAACATTGAAGCCTGCAGATATTTCATACTATGGATTATCTCTTGAAACTTTGATAGTAAAAAATTAATTTTTAGGGCTAAAAAATTAATCTTGCCTAATTTGTATAAGTTAGATTCTAAGCTTTTTCAGGCTCAATTCAATAGTAAAAGTTTAAAGATCGGTGATTCTAATTATTTTTGAAGGTTAGAGATACCAGTATCTAGATTGCTGTATGTCTTGACTTTCACTTTTTAGATTCTAAACTATTACTTTTTAAGTTCAAAATTGGCGAATTATTCTAAATGGACAAACGTGATGCAGGAGTTCTAATAGGAATTTTTATTGGTGCTGGCACTGTTGTAGGGTTGGTTGTTCTCTTGTCACAGGGATTTATCAAAAACCC
>JAHELP010000024.1:7601-17306 GCA_024644105.1 Candidatus Nitrosopumilus sp.
ATATAGTGATTTATGAAACAAGATTCATGCAGAAGATGTGGAAACGAATTGGAAGTAAACAAGAAATGTCATGTGTGTAATAAAGAAAATCAATTCTATTGTCACAAATGTGGATATATGTCTGAGGAACAAATTCATTTTCAATGTATGTTGATAAGTATGGATAATGCACTATTATCACATCAAGTGCAGAAATAAATTATAGAACATATTTAGTGATTTATGTCAAACAAAATTCCTGCAAATGAGCTAAAATCACAAAAAAGTGATTATGTAATAATTGATGTTCGTGAAGCAGATGAGATTTCTGGTGGAGTAATTGAAGGTTCTATCCATATGCCTTTAGGATTATGCATTAGAAATGCAAAGAAAAAACAAATTGAAGAAATAAGAAGCAAAAAAATCTGTACCTATTGTGGAACTGGGTATCGAGGAAATATTGCAGCTGATGAATTAGTTAAAGAAGGATTCAATGCAGTTACTCTTGATGGTGGATTTGGCTCTTGGAATCCTACCTAGTTTTTTATTTATTCCATATGGGTTGAGTTTTTAGCCATTCTATAAGATCTTGATATAATTTACTTTTTTGCATGTTTAGTACGCCAATCTCCAAATTTGTTGATGATTTTACTGTTTTTGTATAGTTCTCATATACTGCAAATATTATTTTATCAAGAAACATTTCATTTTGCATCTCTTTTTTTGCTAATTCTTCAGATTCGGTCATGGCAAAACTGGCAAAAAGTACTCCGTCAACCCAATAAGCATTAGCGGCCTCCATGGATGACATCATACCAATTAGATCATCCAAACTAAGCTTGATCATATCTCTGACAAAGATTCTGTCATATGGTTTGTGGACAAATTCTGTCATATCAATTACATTTTGTATGGTCTAATAAATTATGAAATTTTTATATCTAGTTTTTGTGAAATGGTATTGTGAATAAAAAATCTGATGATTTATCTGAACATGAAATTTTTGTGACTGAGTTTCCAAAAGAAGGATTTGGGATTGTTGATTATCTTCAAGGTAGGGTCCATTTTTCTGTAATGGACCAAATGAAATTAATGCATAAATCTGGAATGACTCATGCACAAATCAAAGAAACAATACTTGCTAGTGTGACAGAAATAATTGATAATTTTGAGCCTGAATCAAAAAGTCCTTGATTCCATTTTTGATGATTCAGCCATAATTATTTTGTGACATTGACAATAGCAGTTTGTATGAGGCATATCATTATCCATTCTGTACTTGCATTCTTTAGTATGTTCTATCATTGTCATTATAGCTGAATCTCCATACCTCGTCTCAAGATTATTATCAATTTAAAGCAAAATTTTTTTCCTATTGTTTGGTAGGATCTTTACTCAAAATGTTCAATACATGTTCAATAATTTGCTTTTGACCTCCTTGATGCAAATCCGTTCTTACGGAATCTGAACCCACACTAACAAAAATCAAGTTATCATCACCTAACGGAAATGTCATTCTTGTTATTTTCTCAAATGTTGCAGATGCATACAACCCGTGACCTATTTTTGGAGCCAATTCGTTTCTACCTTTCCATGCAACAGAAGCTCTTTTCAGCGATGAAGCTGTTTCTTCTGGAGATAGATAATTCGTTACTCCTTCCCTATGACTCGTTGCTAGAATGTTTCCATCCGAATCTGTAATTACACTATGCCTGATGTTTACATCTGAATCCATTATTCTTTTCAAAAGATTCTCAAAGTTCATCTTGTAATATAACGTCAAAATAATACTTAAGTTATCCCCCTCTAAAATCAAACATATTTTTTATTCTGATGATAATTTGTACTCAAAATACACTGTTACAGAATTATTGAAATCTTCTAATAATTGCTGATCAGTAAATCCTGATTTCTCAAGTAATCTCCATGACTTTTCAATCTCTTCTTTTAACACATAGAGAGTTCGCTTATCATCACAATGCATATACATATTATTTTAAAATAGAATTTAATCTTTGTAATTTACACAGTTGATTCAAGTGAAATTGATATTTTCTTTCTTGCCAATTTTACCGCAACAATCCCCATTATTGCACCTGGAATAGCCATTAATCCTAAAATCATTGCTAAAGTTTCTGAAAATTCTGGCAACAAAGTGTACCCTGAAACTCCGCTAAAAACATAAAATTGAATATATGCCATTCCTACTAGTGGCATGCTGAATACTAAGAATATTGCACCAACCAAACCTCCTGCAATTTCTTCTCGAAATTTTCCTACTTTGATCTTGTTATTTATTATTCCATCTGCTACTATTACTACAAACATTGCTATTGCAAACCATGGCAGAAAATTCCATAATGACTCATTTGGAATGACATTTGCAGTAACGTTTAGAATAATTAATCCTGCAGCTGATACACTAGTCCATCCAAATCTATTCATTGATTTTGCTGCTCCCCAGAAAATTAATGCACAAAAAAATGGCATAGTGACTACAAGTATTATTCCGGCAACATAAGGATCTGGATTTAAGTTGAATGCTTCTCCATTAGAAATGGGTAAAGTAAATTGAAAGATAAATGCAATTACGATAAACCATAAAGCTGAAAATGCTACAGTTAATGCAGGTTTGACTGCTTTGAAATTCTGCGGTATTAGTCTAGATAATCCCATGATTATCCCAACTGACTGAATTAAAATTCCTGTAATTAATGTCAAATGTGTGGGACTGAGTAATCCATCTGTGCCAAATAGTTCATGCCACAAGTAATCTGCAGGACCTGCAATAATTTGGATTATACTTCCAATTATGATTAATTTTAATCCAAGAGAAAATGATTCGTGACGAATTTCTTTATCTTTTCCGATAATTCCTAGAGATGCAATTGCTGCAATTAATGATATTCCTACTCCTGAATACAAAACTGCATGTGGTGGAGTGAAAAATGTTTCAGGTGCACCAAGTGCGTGGCTAGTTATATCCCAACTTCCTCCCCAAATCTCTAAAATACTACCAAATAACGAAATAATCAAAATAATTAGTGCTATTTTTGGTGTTAATTTCATACAACAAGACAAAAAAATTACTTTATGAACATTGTGAATTAAAAAATTATGGCTTTAGAAATTTCTAAAGCTGATTGTCGATGTTTTCAGATTTCTCTATTTTACACCAACAGTTTGGGCTGCAAACTGAATTAAAACTTGACATTTTATTCATCGGATATGAGCCATGATAGCCCAATTGCTTCTTCCCAGTTTGATTGATTGTTATTTTCTTGCATGTGTTGTGTTGGTAAAATTTCTATTTAATAGAGATGAACGATTTATCAGTATAATTTCTCAGTAGAAATGAGTAGTGATTCTTTATATTCACATTAGATTATTTTAATTACCCGACCATACCTGGTGATGATTCAAATCCTAGTTTCATTTTGAATCTCACCTTTTTAATTTTGAGAATTTGCTGTTTTTTCGTAATAGTATTCTTGCTTTTTCAAATCTTTTTCTGAAATAATTCTGCATTTTCGCATTGGGACTAGTCGTGAAATTTGCTCATAGGTGTTCATATCTCTGACATCCGCAGCATATGCTATTTGTAATAGTGGTGATTTTTCTTCTATCATTGGTTTTGCCTGCTCATATCCGCCACTTTGCCTCATGCCAGTTCTGAATAATCCTAAGTGACTGTTATTTTTTGATATTTGAGGATCTTGGTAAACGCAAATTGCAAACTCATCATTTTCTTTTTCAATAATTGTTAATCTGGTGAACTTGTCACTCCAATCCTCAATTTCTTTTGCTATGGCGATAGCCTCTTTTTTGTCTTCAAAAACTGTGGATACGACCAATCTGTCTTTTTCATATGCCCAAGAAATTCCATAGAAGTTTTTCTTCCATTCTATATCTAGTGACATACATATCGTTAGAAAATTATCAAATTAATGCTTTCTAAATGATAAATAAAAAATCTTTAGCAGACTTTATCGCATTCACATTGTCTGCTAGTAAACATATTTTTCAAAGATTCAAAGCGAGATTGGGAAATTTTTGGTTTATTCCTACCTACTATTTTGAATAAAGAAATGCCTGTTTCTGCACTTGTTCCTTTCAGGGCCCACGATCCATTTTTCATCAGATAAGGTTTTGGATTATTCATGGTCACTTTTTTGCGAGCCTTGATATCATATGCTTGTACATTTGACATGTCCCTTCATGACAAAATCACTATTACAAATCCAAAGTAAATTTTTTCTAATTGATTAGCTGAAAAATCTCTTTATCCTAGCCGTGAGAATATTTACATTGTCAAAACATACACAAATTCAATGAAATTATTAACTCTTGAAAATAATTATTGTATTTTGAATTAAACTAAACAAATGTTTAGGTAATTACTGCTTCTTCTTTTATATCTCAAGGCTGTAGTGATATTGACGCCTTCGATTAGTGGTTTAGGCATGCTATAAACGACCACTATTCCAAGACGTTGATTATCGTTTTTTTAATAATGCTTCTTCTGGAGATTTATCTTTGTTTGATTCCCAGTGCCAATTATGATGTTTTTTCCAATGTATGTCTAATTCTTCAGTAGTTGGTTCTTTTCCAAGTGGTGTACCACACAGTTTACACTGTATCATTTTTTTTATCCTTTGTTTTTTCTTTTTTTGTTCTTATTTTTGGGTGGCATTGTACAGGTAAATTTTCATCTTCCATGTTACCTTAATCTTGCAACTAAAATTAAAAGTTTGGATTAAAAGTTAAATGTCTATTTTTTTATTTTATGTTTAGTTTTTGATTTGTATTTATCACGTTTTCTTTTGATTTCCAAATCTTTAATCACATAAACTTTACCTGTTTCACAAAGCTTCATCTCTCCTGAATATTCATCATGAACTGAGTCAAATAATCCACTTGACAATAATTCTCCAACAATACTCCATGCCATATCATTTGAGACATCAAACTTGTATGAAATTGTCGATACCTTTGTAAAAAAACCGTTTCTTGAATTCCTAATAATGAACTGTTCCACTTTTTGCTCTGTTGTTAAACTTGGTTCTCGTTTTTTGAAATTTCTAAATTGTTTTCGGTCTGACATTTTAATCTAATACAACTTTATCTTATTCTTCAGCATTAAGGGTGTCGGGATCATTGTTTCCTGGTAGATATTTGTCACCTAGATTTTTTTTCATTTTATCATCAAACTCTTCTTGTAATCTTGTAAGATAGATTTCAGCTTCTGTTTCATCATCTGGAATGCCTGTATTTGTATCAAAATTAAATCCCGTTGCTAAATGATAAAATTCTTCGAAAAATTCTTTACAATCAATAACATCTGCTTTTTCGTCAATTGAGACTACTAAACAGTCATTTTCAATTCTAAAATTAAGGCAAATTTCCTCCTCTATCATAATATCTGCCATTACTGCCATAAGATATGGAATATGATTCGAGTCTAGTATGCCTTGACCTTTATCTGAAATCCATAATTCATTACCATCTAAAAAATCATCAAATGTTCTAACGATTACATCACGTATGTTCGAATCAGGATTTGCTAATTTTGTTTTCCATGATTCAAAATTATTATTTTTTGCATATACTGTATCAAATGTTAAATCTTCATTAATTTGCTCAAATTCCCAAATTTGCTTGTTTGTCCACATTGGTGAATGCTTTACAATTAATTCTCTTGTTTCTTGATTCATTATTTTTTCAAATTTCTTCTTCTCTTTATTCTTATCTTCAGCTATTGTTAATTCCTGATTTGAGAAATTCAAGTGTGCATTCGGCTAACTCTTTGCTAGAATGTTTTTTAATACTATGTTTACAATTTGGACAAATTCCTGCTTCTTCATCCGTTAGTCCGTCGCCTACTTGCTTCATACAACATTCCATCAATTCTTCAGTTGAATGAGATTCCATTGAAAGTTTGCATGTAGGACATTCTGTCAAGCTAATACAGTTTGATAATAATTTCATTGCTAATAAATTATATTTGATTTAAACAAGTGCTTGTTGTGGATTTTAGAAATAAATTTCAAAAAAAGTTGTATTGTATTTGTAATTCTAGTGTAATATTTGAGATCATAGATGATATAGAATGCGACTGGGGCAATCATTCGGTTATTCAATGTCCAAAATGTGAAGAACTTTTTTCAATTGATTGCAAATGTCCTGCTTTTCAAAATATTTTAAAATTAATGGAAAAAAATAATTCATTACTTACAAGTTTAGAGGAAAGTGATTATCTAAAAAATTCACATCCTAGTTGAAATTTTTGGCCACAGATAAAATTGGTAATCAATGTCGAATTGCGTTTAGCGATTACCAAAATCCAGCTATTCTATGGCAATGATTCTACTGAAAATATTCTTTTAAAATAAAAAAAGTATGTTAAAATTGATTTGTTATATTAAAAAAATCATTCCAGCCTACACTGCTAATTAGATGAAAAGTTTTAGGTAATAGAATAGTTTTGATCTTATAATGAAATCTGCTTTTGTACTGATTATAGTAGCTGGAATCTTTGGCTATGCATGGTATGCGGATTTACTTCCTTTTGGATTTGAACAGTCTTCTACTGGGATTACTCCCTCGATTGAAAAAATCCAACAAATATCCAATGTTGTTACCTCAGAGGATCATCAAATAATTTACTATTCTTTTGAGGATGTACCTAATGTTCCTGATAAACAAATTCCTGTTAATGCCCTAAAGAAAGCAATTGATTCATGGGAGCAATCTAATCCTAATCTGGAGTTTATCCAATCAAAAAATTCTAACATAGAAATAAGATGGCAAGAATATGCGTCATCAACTCATACTGGTTTAGCAAAATGTAATACTGTTTTATTTGGAATTCTAAGTCATTGTATTTTGGAAATTTCAATTGGGGCTAAAGATTGTAATTCTAATTTTGTTCAAAATGATGAAAATATGGTTGCAAATATTTTGATGCATGAAATTGGTCATGCATTGGGATTGGGTCATTCAAGTGAAGAAAATCATCTAATGTATTCTACTGAATCACCTGAAATTTTGTATGATACCCGTGGTTTCAATATTCCAGATAGATTCGAAGAGTTCTATGTAGGACAAAATTTGTTATTATATAATGAAAAAGAATTACAATCACAAATAGCATTACTAGATACAAAAATTTCACGAGAACAATCTCAATATGATGAGTACTATAAACAATATGAATATTATGAAGGAAAGACTTTGTCTCAAAAAGAATTTGAAAAAGCTGAAAAATCTTTTGCAGTATTGAAATCTCAAGGTGAAAAAGTTAATGGATTAATTGAAGAACAAAATGAACTCATTGATCAAATTAATGAAATTATCAATCAATTAGGATGTGATCCTAATTTTGATGTTACATCCTAACTAAACAACAGAAATAATCCTACAGCTAATGCGGATACTGAAATTCCCATCCAAATATAAAATTTTTTCATCATCATAGAATATTGAATATATCTGAAATTAATAGTTTGAATTTGAGAAAGCAAGCAAGTTTGATATCTTTTATCATCGGCCCTTTGGGGGTTACATTAGATATCAAACAAGCAATCACCTTGCTTTCAATATTTGTATTGATTTGTATTTTCAAAAATTGATAAAATAAAACATGTCTTGAAATGTGATCAAAAAGGGTTGAAAAAATGATCTATTTTTGATAATTTTGAATATGAGCCTGAAATTAACCAGATTATCTAGTACAACTAGCTTGTTCATTATGGACACACGTTTTCTTTTAATCTAATTTGCACTATTAGAAATGAGTCATCTGTTTGGCGGCGTCATACATTTGCCTTATCTGACCATTACCCTAGAATTCGTTTGCCGTCAAACACTCTTAATTTACTCTCTTAGATTTAGAAAAAAAGAATAATTTTATTCTCATTGAATTCCTTGCTCATTATGGGAGAAAATACTGTACTGGAGTGGAGTTCTAATTCGTTTCTTAGGTGGTCAGATTTTCAAGCTGAATCAAACCCTGCTATTTTTGAGGATTCCCACAGTGTAATAAAATATAGATTCACTTGGACAGTCAATTCTGATAAAATTGACAATGAAATAGTTTTTTTAATTGAAAATATCTGCTTATTTGTAGATTTTCATCATTTGTTATCTTGGGTTAGATCATCTGAGGCAGATGATGAATTACTAAATCACGAACAAGGTAAATTTGATCTTGCTGAATTAGTAAAACAAGAAAATATTAAAAAAATTTATGATCTTTTTTACAATAAACCCTTCAAAACCCGTGGTCAAAATGAAGAGCAAAGAAAGCAATTTGCAAAAGAAGATTCTGGAAAAATGATTAATGCTGAGATAGAAAAATTACAACAGATATTTGATGACAAATGTATTAAATATCAAACTGAAACAAATTATGGTAAAAATTCTGATGTGCAAACAAAATATGATTTAATTTTCAAGCAAATCAGAATCTGATAATTTGTAATTCTTCCTACAATACATTATCAATTTAAGAATAATTAATTTTGAAATTTAATATTGTCTCTACAAATAATTACTATTAGAACCCTAAAATGTTTAAGAATTATTTTCAATAATTTTGTTTTCTGGAACTGAATTAACGTAATTTACCAGACTTCTATAATATTTTAAATGGAAATCTATGTCTCTGATTTCTGTTTGTTTTAACTCTTCTAGTTCTGGACCGAAATCTGTTTTGTTTGCTTGTATGTGATTTAACGTAGTTTCATTTACTTCAATCATATGGAAAAGACTATGAAGGACTTCTCCTTTCGTAAGAGTTCTATCACAGGATTTCTGTAATATTTTTTCAACCCAATCCATATTGAATATGGCGATTATTCTTATATCCATTCAATAATTTGAAAAATTCTAACTTTAGCTCTATTTTTTTTAGTCTAGACTGAAATAATTATTTTTTTTGCGCCTGTTTCTTTCTATCCATGATTTCTTTGTTACGTTCATTATCTGAATGAACTTCTACATGCTCATACAAATCCTCTTTTGAATCAAATAGTTGCTCACAATAATAACACTGATGCATTGCTAAATTACATCTTTCTTAGATAAATTGCTTTTCTTACAGACTTGATATTTTGTACCTAAATTGAACTGGAATGCTTGCATATTCTACCAAATATTTGATGAATTCCTATTCTCATCTTGAGATTATCTAATGTGTTTCAATCTTGATTTCTGAATTACATATAGGGGTATTGCCTGTTTGATTTTTAAAATCTTCAATTAACTGTATTTGCATTTCTTTTGGGTTATCTACAAAAACTCTCTGATATGATGAAGTTTTTTGTTTACACTCGTTTCCTTCAAATTCTGTATCTACATAATTTGTAAAAGTTTTTTCTAGATTGCTAGTTTCACCAATGAATATGGGATCTTTATTTCTATTATACAAAACATATACTCCTGGATTTGGTTTTACATATTGAGCACTATCTGTCCAAACTCTCATTTTATCATCTAGTAATTCCATAACATACTATATGGATACTAGATATTAAACTAGGTTACGAAGTTTATGATATTCCAATAACCCTTATGCTTTTAATATTGAGAATAAAGAGATGTAATCCTGCCATTATTAGAAAAATTTCCAGATCAATACACTCCTAGAGATATTCAGAAAGAAATTATTAATCAAATTGAAGAGAAAATAAAATCTGGATTTAAGAAAATTATCTTATGTGCTCC
>JAHELP010000069.1 GCA_024644105.1 Candidatus Nitrosopumilus sp.
GTGTTCACAAAGACAAACCTTTCTTTGGTGAACTAACATCATTTATCACATCTGGACCTGTTGTTGCAGCAATTATTGAGGGAAACAATGCAATTGCAACTACAAGAATTATGATTGGTGCTACAAAATCATTTGAAGCAGACCCTGGTTCCATTAGAGGAGACTTTGGATTAGGATTTAGTGAAAATATTATTCACGCATCAGACTCGCAAGAAAGTTTTGATCACGAATCGAGGGTAGCATTTGAGTGATCTGTTTTGCAAATTCGTCAGCCCATAGTGGCAGTTCTTGGTCACGTAGACTCTGGAAAAACATCTCTATTAGATAGAATTCGCGGAACTGGTGTTCAAGGTCGTGAAGCCGGTGGAATTACACAACACATTGGTGCAAGTTTTCTTCCAACTGAAACAATCAAAGAGATGTGTGGTCCTTTATACAAAAAACTTGAACAAGCTGAAAACAAAGTTCCTGGATTATTAGTAATAGACACACCAGGCCACGAAGTTTTTACAAATCTTCGTTCTAGAGGTGGCTCTGCAGCTGATATTGCAATACTAGTAGTTGATGTTAATCGTGGTTTTCAACCACAGACAAATGAAAGTTTAAAAATTCTACAGAGCAGAAAAGTCCCTTTTGTAGTTGCTTTAAACAAATGTGATCAAATCTCGGGATGGCGCAAGTCTGATACACCATTTATCTCACAGGCAATCAAAGAACAAGATGCATCAATTCAAACTGATTTGGATCAAAAAATCTATGATGTTGTAGGAACATTATCAATTCTAGGGTACAAATCAGAGGCTTTTTACCGAATTGAGGACTTCAAATCTGAAATTGCTATTGTACCAATCTCTGCCCGTTCTGGAGTGGGCGTTCCTGAGTTACTTAGTGTCTTAGTTGGATTAACCCAACAGTATCTGCAAAAAAGACTCAATCAAGAAGAGAAAGAACCTCGTGGAATCGTCCTTGAAGTTAAAGACGAAGTTGGATTGGGACAAACTGCAAATGTTATCCTAATTGATGGTACTATCAAAAAAGAGAACAGCATTGTGGTTGCAAAACGTGATGCAGTGATAGTGACAAAACCCAAAGCATTGCTATTACCAAAACCTCTTGATGAGATGCGTGATCCTCGAGATAAATTCAAACCCGTTCCTCAAGTAGATGCAGCAGCTGGTCTGAAAATTGCATCTCCAGACCTTGAAGGTGTGCTTCCAGGAAGTACTCTTTATGTTGCATCAAATGATGAGGAGATTGCAAAATATACCAAACTCATTGAATCTGAAATGAAATCTGTTTTCATTGATACTGAAACAAATGGAATTATTCTAAAATGTGATACTATAGGCTCACTTGAGGCAATAGTTGAGATGCTAAAACGCTCCCAAGTCCCTGTTGCTAAAGCCGACATTGGTCCTGTAACTCGTCGTGATGTAATTGAGGCAAAAGCTATCAAAGAAAAAGATAGACATTTGGGAATTGTTCTGGCATTTAATGTCAAAGTTTTACCAGATGCAAAAGAAGAATCAGAAACAAGTCATATCAAGCTATTTGAAGACAAAGTAATTTACAGTTTAATTGACAACTATAATGCTTGGGTAGAAGAAGATTCCGCAAATGAAGAAGATGCAATGTTTGCAGAACTTACACCAATATCCAAATTTTCATTTATGAAAGGGATGGTTTTCAGAAATAACAATCCTGCTGTGTTTGGCGTTCATGTAGATGTTGGAAATCTAAAACACAAAATTCCATTTATGAATATGGCTGGACATAAAGTAGGATACATTCACCAACTGCAGCTTGACAAAAAGACAGTATCATCTGCAAAGACAGGTGATGAGGTTGCATGCTCAGTCAAAGATGTGACAATTGGCAGACAAATCTTTGAAGAAGAAGTATACTATACTTTTCCACCATCACATGAGGCTAAACAAATCTTAAAAAAATTCATGCACAAGCTTAGTCCTGAAGAACAAGAAGTGTTTAACGATATTGTTAGGATTCAAAGAGAATTAGAACCAGTATACGGTTACTAGATTAATAAAATAAAAAAGAAAAGATTTTGATGCTATCTTTTATGCTGTTTCTTCAGGAACCGGAACCTCTGGTTCAGTTGGTTCTTCAGGAACATCGCAAGTTAATTCACCATTTTCATCTGTAAATGGCTCATAGTCATCAGGATGTTTGTCTGAATTGTTATGTGCAGAATTTGCTGATACATTGATTAAATCAACAGAAGATTCATCCTCTGGAGTTTCTGGATCATCTAATTCTACATGACAGATACTTATCTTTCCTGCTTTTGCTTTATCATTTGCTTTGTCATTTGGTGCTGCCATTGCTGGTGCAAGGGCACTCATTCCCAAAATGACTGCAAACATTGCGATTGCAGCGATTGTAAATGTTGTTTTCATTGAATAATTACACCTAGTACTAATCATATCCTTGATGCTGTACAATCTGAACAAATTTTTTAAAACAGATTGATAATAAATGAAACAAAAAGATTCTAAATGAAAAAAATGATTCTAATTGAAATCATATTCTAATTGCGGTTTAATCATGGACTCTTTCATTTCACTAGAACCATTTGATGCTCTTTTGTTAATTCTAGATAGAACTCTATTTGCAATTTCTTCTCCATACTCTGAACGTAAGTGTTTCATCATACTGGTACGAACCCTTCCAAATCTTTGCTTATCTGAAATTATTGCATCCTCACATGCAAGTTCGCTTAATGCTTGTTTATCTAAATCAGATATTTTTCCCGACTTTTTCATGTGCTATGTAACAGACAGATTCAGAGAAATACCATTAGTTGTGCAATTTGAGCTACAAAAAAATGTCTTATTTAGAATGTTTTTTACAAATCATGTGTATCCCAGGTGCACCCACTGCTCCCATCATTTTATCTACAATTTGTCCAGATTTGAACATGATAAATGTTGGAATTGATTGTACTGCATATTTCATTGAGATATTTTGATTCTGATCCACGTTTACCCTTGCAAATTTTACGTTTGGATATTTCTTTGAGAGACTATCAAATATTGGATGCATTGATTTGCATGGACCACACCACTCAGCCCAAAAATCTACTAGTGTTGGATTTTCTGCAGATATGATTTGATCAAAATTAGAGTCATTCAAATCTATGATTCCAGGCTCAATTTTAGGCTCTGGTTTAGGTTTTAGCATCTCTTCCATCTTTTTTTGCATAATTTTTGCAATTTCTGGATCTTCGGACAACACTCTTGAAAATTCCGTTCTACTAAAAAATCTATGTTGTGGTCTGTTTCTGTTCATCAGCAGATTTTACTGGAATTGATTCAAATCTTCTTGATTTACAATTTGGGCACTGATCAATGTATTTGGTAAAACTAACTGATGTGTATGCAATTCCACAATCTCCACAAATTCTAAGATTTCTTCCTAATTTGCCCATATCTGAATATGAAAAAGTATTGTGATTAAAACTTAGCTTTTATCATGTTACCAGAATTTCCACCATGGTTTTACAACTGGCATTTGTACAATTGTACACACGCCATCTATTAGTTTTGTTCCAGGGCCACAAATTCCAAATTTCTTTTCAACTGGTTTTGGTTCCTCTAATCCTACAGCTTGATAAATTGAATCGTATTCAGCAAAGTTCTCATCAAACCATGCCTTGTATGTAGCTTCATTATTGTATCTGTCTACATAGCTTTGTGGATCTTTGGCCTCATCAACAAATGATGCTGGAACTTGTAATGGTTCCTCTAATCCTACAGCTTGATAAATTGAATCGTATTCAACAAAGTTCTCATCAAACCATGCCTTGTATGTAGCTTCATTATTGTATCTGTCTACATAGCTTTGTGGATCTTTGGTTTCATCCACAAATGATGCTACTCCTAACTCTTTTGGTTCTGTAGTAGGTTCAGGTTCTTCTGGTTCTGTAGTTGGTGTATTATTCATTACATCATTTACTGTAATAGTAATCTCTTCACTATCTGATTGTCCATCTTTTTTTGCAACAACATCAAATGTGTATGTTTTTCCTCCATCAGAACTAGTTGGCGTCCATGAAAAGACACCTGTGTTTGATATGATTTTGGCGCCAGCAGGAGGACTCTTCTCTAAACTAAATACAACATCTTTAACTGAATTATCAGATAATTTGGCTGTAAATAGGAGTAATT
>JAHELP010000025.1 GCA_024644105.1 Candidatus Nitrosopumilus sp.
AGGAAATTAAATGCTTCAGCAATTCTTTCATTATTTGGTTCTGAACCTGTAACAGATCCTGGGAAAATTGTAAAGATCCTGATTTGTGATTTTAGAACATCACTGAGTTCTTGATTGACTGTAGTTGTAAATGGTCTTAGTGCACCTCTGAACACTTCGACTTGAGCTCTTTGTGTTCCTGTAACTTTTCTTCCTACTGGTAAATCTGGACCAATTATCATAATGGAACCTGTTGTATCTTTGAAGAGTCTTGGATCTTTTCCTCCTCCTGGAACAAATTGTTCTAGTGCTCTTTGGGCAACAGTTGCAGGAGTTGAGATGAATTTTGCAACCAGTGCTTCCCAACCTGCTCTGTCTAATTCTGTTAATTTTCCAACTTCAGGGAGTTTTCCTGTAACGTGAATTACGCCTAGAATATCTCCGATGTTAGTTTTAGCTGTGTTTAACCATTTTGCAACCTCTTCAGGGTTGGTAATGTCTACAACATGTGAATGGAATTTTCCACTGATTTGTTCTTGCAAGTTTGTAGGTGTTGTCTGTGAGATAAAACATGCCACTTTTCCACCGTTCTTTTCAATATGTCCTGCCAAGTATTCTACTCTGTCTGCATCTGTTTTGTCAGTTGCATCAATTGTAAGCACTACAGCTTTTCCACCAAAGTCTGGTTGATGAACTCCAGGGGTAGTTGTTCCAATATGTGCTTTAACTGGATAAAATACTCTGTCTCCTGGAATGACTTTTCCATTAATGATCTTTGCAATCTCATCATCACACAAGTTAAGAACTGACTCTGCAACTTGTGTTTGTGACAAAAATTCTCGGTTAGCAATCATATGTGATGTATTATTTTGAACTTTTTCTGCTATACCTTGAATTTTGGTTAATAGATTTGTAAATGTCTCTGTTAGTTTAGCAACATCTTTTCCATTTGCAAATTTCTCTGCAGTTTTTGCAATTCCTTCTTTATCTATTCCATCAGCTAAAATACATTCTAACAAATCATCTTTTGCTTCTTCAACTTCTACTGGACTTAGGTCTTCAAATCCACTAACTCTCATAAATTCTGCTGCAGCTTTTGGATAAACTGTTTTGTATATTCTATCTGAATGAACCGGACCAGGATTTGTTGCAATAGAAATAATTCCTTTATCAGTTAATTCCCATGACATACATTCAGCTAGTCTGTTCTTTGCACCTTGTGATGCAGTATATGGACTTCTAAATCTGTAAGGTCTTTGTTCTAATGGTCTTTCTTCTGTAAAGAATGTTGAAATTGTAATAATTTTTCCTCCTTCCTTCATTACTTTTAGTGCCTGAACTGAGCCCCAGAATGTCCCTGTTAGATGAATTGCAATTGTACTTTTGAATTCATCTAGTGGTGCATTTGCAAAACATGTGACAGGACCTGAAACTCCTGCATTGTTAATTATGTAATCTATTGTAACGTTGTCATTTTTTAGAGAATCAAACATTCCGTTCATTGCAGTTTCGTCAGCAACATCAACTCCTGAAAAAATTCTAACTGATGCATTTGTCCCTTGAGGAATTTTTCCTTCAAGTTCCTTTGCTGCCTCTTCTAATGGTTCTTTTCTTCTTCCGAGAATAATTACGCTTGCTCCTTCCTCGACAAATTTTGTGGCAATAGCTTTGCCAATTCCAGTTCCACTTCCTGTGATTAGAGCAATTTTATTTTGAAATTTCAACTTGGATAAAATCTCAAATCTTTTATGATATTTAATTCGATTGATCTCCAAGCCAAAAAAATACAGAATATCTTTATTTGTGGGTATGATTGATGATTTTTAATGCATGATACAGAGTCTGACACATTTGTCTACCAATCATGGCCAGAAAAATTTGCTGGAATGCTAAAAGAGATCGGTATTGATTCTGAATCTAAGGAAATTGGAACTGATGAAATTGAAAAAGATGATTACTATAGTAGATATTTTGCTCAAACACCTAGAATGGTAACTAACAGAGGATGTCTTGACGTTAAAAATTCCAACATTGACGCAATACAGATTATTCAAAAGGGATAGACATGCAAGATCCTAATCCACTTCCATGGGGCGCTTTAGACAGATTTCAAGCTCAATTTGTTGTAAGAAAGTCTGCTGGTTCTGGCTACAACAATTTTGTGGCAAAAACTAAACTTACTACCAAAGGACATTTTGCATCAAAAACAGTTGAAAAGGTAGAGTGGAATGGCTCTGGAAGTTTAGCATCAAAACTCAATGCAGATACTGAACTAAATGAAATGATTGCAAAACAATCAGTAAAAGATGCAACAATCTATGTTGAACCTACTGAAGTAGCTGTAAGAATTAGAGGTAAATGGGATAATCATATTTCCTTTGGAATTACAAAAGAACTTTTTGAAATTTATGACCGAATTGCAGGTCACATAAAATCTATCTAGGCTTTCCACCAATCTAAAGCCAAAAAATCTACTTTGTCTTTTCCTTTTGGAATTGCCAAAATGAATTGTTTTCTAACTGTCGTGGCAAGTCTGCCTGCTAAAACAATACCTGTGGAAGTGATTGATTCACTTCTTGTATACACTTGAATTAAAAATGGTGCATGGTCAATGCCTGGACCTTTTTCATAAACTGCAAAGTCACATCCAAATTTGATTCCAGGATTAATTATGTATCCTTTATCTCTGAAATTTTTGTACACTAGATATTTTTTATCAAACTCATGAACTTCTTTTTTACATATCTCAACTAATTGTTCTACTGTAACTTTTTGTTTTGATTTTGAAATGGTGATTTTTTTATTTTCTAAAAGATATAGACCTTCTATAAGATCCAAAATTAACGGAGCATCAATTTCCTCAATCTTTGGTTTAGGTATGCCAATTGGTTTTCCATAATATCCTTGACTGAAAAGTTTTCTTGAATTTTCGATATCCCACACAATGATTCTATTTTCAATTAATTCACTTTTCATCATATTTGAGAATAATTCTCTGTATATGAATTCTCTAGTAAATTTTAGAATAATCTAAATACAAAATAAATGAAAAGTAAGGAGAAAATTATTGGTTATAGGCTCAGTGCTAATAGAATAAAGGAATCTGATACTCTTTGACATTTGTCTGCCATCTCTTCAATCCCTTCTATGACATCTTTGATCAACATTAGTTCTTTAGTATTTGATACTTCAGTTAGAAGCTTTAATGTTGCCTGTCTGTATTTTATGTCAATTTCTCTTTCTATTGTTTGTGTTTCTTGAGCTAACTCAATTGCATTAGCAGTATTTGTGTTAAGACTTCGAATGATTTCATTTAATTTGTAAACCTCGTCTACAACTAGTTCAATCAGTTTTGTGATGTCTTTATCCAGCTTTGCACTCTTTAGAGTTGTAATTTTTACATTTGAAAGTTTGAATGAAATGCCAGTGATGTAACCTGCAATCTCATCCATCGTGTATGCTGTGTTTAGAAGATTTTCTCTGTTCATGATTAATCCCCCAACATCTGCAACTTCTCGTGTAATTTTTCTTCTTAGGTTTTCAACTTCTTCTTCAATTGTTGAAATTTGTTCTAGTGTGTTTTTGATTCCTGTCTTGTCTTTCTTCATCATTAGTTCAGGAAGTGTTGCTAGTTCTCTGGATGCATTAAGAATTCTGTTGATTTCGTCTTGTAAAACTGCTATAGCCTTTCTTTTTGCTTGAACTTCAAGCTCTCCGCTATACATAACAAAAGTGAAAAATGCTCGAGGTAATTTAAATCCTCTATGATTTTAGATATTTTTTGAGCACAAATTACATCAAGTTTTTCTCATGTGCTACCTTTTTCTGTCCTTTGTATAGTGTGAGTAATTCTTCATTAGTTGATGCATCTTCAACTGCTTTTTCCACTCTTATCTTTCCAGTGAACTTTGGAAATCTCAAAGCTAGCCCTGCATCTTTTCTGATTACGTCTTTTGCTGCTTTGTGAATTGGGCTGAGTGTGATTTCTGATGCCACCACTTCGATTACTAGTTCTGGTTCAAACCATACATCAGCTTCCATTTCACTAATGATGCGTGGATTTTTTTTAATTGAAACTTTGGGATGTAAAATTTGGTATAATTGATCTAGAGATTCATCTGAAAATCCTGTGCCTACTTTACAAATACTTGGAAACGTGTCTTCATCTTCATCATATGTTGCTAAAAGTAGTGTTCCATAATTTCCAGTTCTTCTACCTTTTCCAAAAAATCCTCCTATGACTACTAAATCTAAACTATCTCCCAATTCATTTCTGTATTCGCGTTTTAGTTTTAACCAGTGACTGCCTCTGGAACCTGCTTGATATGGTTTGTCTAGCATCTTTAACATTAATCCCTCACTGCCCGCATTGATGCTATTTTCCATAAAGTCTTCTATTTCATTTTCATTTTTTACAATACTCATAGGAATGTATTTTGCAAATTCGTCTTCTTTAACATGTTTTTCAAGTGCCTCTCTTCTTTCTTTGTAACTTAATTCCACACAACTTTTTCCATTACAATACAAAATATCGAAAAAATTTACTGTGATTGGGTATTCTGTAACTGCTTTTTCAATTTTATACTTTCTTCTTCTATGCATTAATTCCTGAAATGGTAAAAATTCTCCAGTGTTTTCATTTATTGCAACTGCTTCTGCTTCTAAAATTATATTATCTGCTTGAATGTTTTTAGGAATTTTTTCAATAATATCTGGATAGTAGCTTTCAATATTTTCTAAACTTCTTGAGAATAATGCAACTTTGTCCCCTTCTATGTGGAGTTGAACTCTTTCTCCATCAAGCTTGTATTCAGCTGCAAACTCATTACCCATTTTCTCAATTGCTTCTTCTTCACTTTTTACTCTGTCAGCTAACATAGGTCTGATTGGATTAAATAAAATAATTTCAAATTTTTCAATTCCTTCCAAACCTTTAGTTGCAATAGTTTCTGCAACTTTTCCCAAGTCACTAGATACGTTGTATGCATGTTGTAATTTTTTCCTATTTTCTTTAGTGCCTGAAAATGCTATTGCTAAAGCATCCATAACTGTATTTTCTGCTATTCCTAATCTTAGAGTTCCCAACAAAATTTTCAAAATGAAACTTGCTTCAAGCGGTGTTGCATCATTTAACAAACTTGAGATGTATTTCATTTTCATATCTTGTGATCTAGATCCTCCAAGTTTGGCAATTTTGAATAACGTTTCATAGACTCGTTCAACTGTAATGTCTTCTACAAGAAATGTGGTTTGGGTTTTTTGTTCTAGGATTATCGAAGATGCATGACCTAAATCCCCGCTTTTTCTATACTCGTCTTCAATCTTTTTTATTGGAATTCCAGATGATTTTGAAATTGCTCTTATTGCAAGTTTTTCTGCGACTCCTAACTCTATTCCTTCAAAGTCTGGTCTTAATTTTCCTTGAATAAGGTATACAATTTTTGAAATCACATCATGTGGTGTTTTTTCAAATAATTCTACCAAAATCTGTGTTAATTCTAATCTTTTTCTAGTTGCTTCCATTTTGTTAAATGACTCAGCTAGTATTGCAAACTCCATTCCCCTTCTCTACATGATCTTGAATAAAAGTCTGAATTAGATGTATCTGAAGATTGTTGGCTTGTCAGACTTTGGAAGATCTGAAACAAGTGCAAAGTTGTAAAATGGGTAGGCCTCTTTGTATTGTTTCATAAAACTCCATGCAACATCATGTGTTTTGAAATTTGTTCTAATACCTTCTATCTTACTTTTCTTTCCAAACACATCAAATGGTACTACTGAATATTCTTTAGGGCGATTGTGAGGTTTTGCTTTGAGCAACCACAAGAGTGCAAAGACAAAGACAGCCCCTAAAACGACATATTCTCCAGCAATTTTAAAAAATGCTAAAATTATGTTTGGTATAGTTTGTCCAAATAATACTGCTACAAAACTTGAAAAAGATATGACTGCTAATGCTGTGAAAATATACGTTTTCCAATCAAACACCTTTTGAAAAGCATTCATGACCTAGTAAGATTACACACTTTTTTGATTTAACTATTTCCTATGATTTGCAGGATCCGAAATGATTAATCTGGATCTTCGTAATTCTCTTTCTTTTCGCCACTAGATGTTTCTTCCATTGGTTTCATCTTGGTTTCAAGAACGTCCATTCTTGCCCTGTATCCTTCAGCGTATTCTAATTCAGAAGGAACTAGAGTTGCTGGATGAATGAACCCTTGACTTCTAATTGCCATAGCTTTCTTTGTAGCAATTTCTCTAATGTAGTCCCAATCAGGTGTTGAGAATCCATCAAATGGACCTGTTAGTTTTCCATTGTGCATACTAAACACAAGGGCTTCTACAATTGGAATGCAAAAGTTGATGGTTGCTGCAGAATTTAGTTTTACAGGCATTAAAGGCATGTTGTGACTACCTCTTGTGTTGCCTGCAACATAGTGAGGATTGTTAAATACACTTCCTACTTCTTCTGTTGCTGGAAAGTTCTTTTGAGTTCTAACTAGACATATTGGATCATCTTTTCCAACATATGTTCCTGCAATGTTATGTAGTCTATCAGTTGATGCATCAAGAATTGGTTCTCCGTCTTTTGTGTAAACTGAATCTACAACATATCTTCCAGGATACATTAATGCAGCCTCGATAGTTGGTTTATCTTCCCATAGATGTAGTTCTGCAATTTGTGCTTTCTCAACATCCATGATGTGCATTGTAACTCCTGCTGCTAGACTTTTGTTTACAATTAGTCCTGTGTTACTTAGTGCATCAACAAACATTCTGTAAATTGGATAGTTGAATGCACCTGGTTCTGTTTTGTCTGCTGCAAATACTGTAAATGCTTCGTTTGGTCTTTCTTCGAATTCCATTTCTGCAACTCCTGGACCCATTCCTTTTACATTTCCTGAAAAAGAATCTTTTAACAAATCTTGTCCTGCTCCATACAATCCTTCTTCTTTTGCCACTTGTGTTCCTGCCATGAATGCATCCCATGCCAACTTGTGAATTTGTTGATTGTCTACTCCATGAGTATGTGTCATTACGATATGTGTATCGTCGCCACAATATCCAATGTAATAATCAATTAGTAAATCTGATGAATTTTTGACGGTATTTCTAATTGCTTCAATTAGTCCGTCACTTGGTTTTGTATGTCCGCCAACTCCGCCGACATCTGCTTTGATAACTGAAACTGTAATTTTCATAAATCTCATTTTTACCTCTTTGATTTATGTGCTTTTAGCAAAGTTTTATGATCTGTAATTAATTGAATAATTTCCTAATTTTCTTAAAAAATTCATAACAGTAATAAATGCCCTCAGTTAGGCATTTCATATGGCAGATAAACCACACTTGAACCTGATTGTTACAGGACATATTGATAATGGAAAATCAACTACTATGGGTCATTTTTTGATGGATCTTGGAGTTGTAGATGAAAGAACTATTGCAGCTCACGGAGCAGAATCCGAAAAGACCGGAAAAGGTGATACTTTCAAGTATGCTTGGGTTATGGATAACATTAAAGATGAAAGAGAGAGAGGTATTACAATCGATCTAGCTTTCCAAAAATTTGAGTCTCCAAAGTACTTCTTTACTTTGATTGACGCTCCTGGTCACAGGGACTTTATTAAAAATATGATTACTGGTGCTTCTGAAGCAGATGCAGCAATTCTAGTACTTTCAGCAAAAGAAGGTGAAACTGATACTGCAATCGCAGCAGGTGGTCAAGCAAGAGAACACGCTTTCTTGCTCAAGACACTTGGTGTCAGTCAAATAATTATTGCAATCAACAAAATGGATGCAGTTGAATACAAAGAAGACGCATTTAATGCAGCCAAAGAAAAAGGTGAAAAACTAGCAAAATCTGTTGGTTACAAATTAGAAAACGTCCCAATCATTCCAGTTTCTGGATGGAAAGGAGACAATCTAGTTAAAAAATCTGAAAACATGGCTTGGTACAAAGGTAAGACATTACTTGAAGCATTTGATGACTTTACAGTAACTGAGAAACCTGTAGGAAAACCACTACGTGTTCCTATCCAAGACGTTTACACAATTACTGGTGTAGGTACTGTACCTGTAGGTAGAGTCGAAACTGGTATCATGAAAGCAGGACAAAAAATCATTGTAATGCCTTCTGGTGCACTTGGTGAAATCAAATCTATTGAAACTCACCATACTGAAATGCCATCTGCTGAAGCAGGTGACAACATTGGTTTCAACCTAAGAGGTATTGAAAAGAAAGATATCAAGAGAGGAGATGTTCTTGGTACTCCTGACGCCCCACCAAATGTTGCAAAAGAATTCAAAGCACAAATCATTGTAATTCACCACCCAACTGCAATTGCACCTGGTTACACACCAGTAATGCACGCACACACTACACAAGTTGCAGCAACAGTTACTGAGTTCCTCCAAAAGATCAACCCAGCTTCTGGTGCAGTTGAAGAAGAAAATCCAAAGTTCCTTAAAGTTGGAGATTCAGCAATTGTAAAAATTAGACCGGTGAGACCAACTTGTATCGAAACTTTCCAAGAATTCCCTGAGATGGGTAGATTCGCACTTAGAGATATGGGTGCAACTATCGCAGCAGGTATTGTAAAGGAAATTACCGAAGAGTACAAACCATAGGCGTATATTTATGACACAAACCGCCCGTGTTAAACTCACATCTACCAGCCTTCCAAAATTAGATGGTGTATGTGGAGAAATCATGGGAATTGGTAAAAAAACTGGCGTCAAAGTTAAAGGTCCAACTCCACTTCCTGTAAAACGACTACATGTTGCTACAAGAAAATCCCCTTGTGGTAGTGGTACTGAAACATATGAAAAGTGGGAGATGAAAATGCATAGAAGAATTATCAATATCAACGCTGATGATAAAGCAATTAGACAATTAATGAGACTAAAAATTCCTGATGATGTCTACATCGAATTATCTTTGACATAATCTGGTAGTTTTAAATTATAGAAATTTTGATGATAAATATGGTTGACGAAGAAATAGGTGAAGAAGAAACTCCTGTTGAAACTTTTGATGTAAGTTATTCTTGTTTAAGATGCGGTACTAGCGTTTTGAATTCTGAATTGTCTAGATTACCTGAAATCAAATGTATCTGTGGATTCAGAGTCTTTACTAAAGATAGACCTCCAGTAGTTAAAACAGTAAAAGCAATTTAGTTACCTGTCTTTTTTGTAACTATGTTCTCTTTGTAAATGAGTTCTCATATCTTCCATGTTTGAAAAATATTTTTCACATTCTTTACAGTCGTACTGCAAATCTTTACCATGTACAATCTGTTTGTGATTCATCAATTCCTCTTCTTTAGAAAATTTCTTATCACATACTTCACATTTAATTTTTTTAAATAATCCCAATTTATCCAAACTCTGCTTTCTTTTCATCCCAACATTTTCTACAAAGCTGTCCTTCTATCTTCCAATTGCCCTTTGGATTGTATCTAATCAATCCCATTTTACCACCACATAATGAACAGAAATTCTTTTTCTTGCCGTGGTCTTCTTCCTTTTTGTCAAAACAAGTCTTACACAACAATCCTTCCATATCCCATTGCCATCTTGGTTCCCACAAATCTGTGATCTTTTGTGTTGTCCCACACACTACACATGGCTGTCTAACTTTACCCTCATAGTATTCTTTTGACTTGTCAAAATGACAATCTCCACAAAGTGGACCTTTGATGTTCCATTCTCTTTTTGGTTTGTGTTTGTGAGTAAGCTCTTTGTTACATACACTGCAAAATGACGGTTTTCTACTAAACAATCCCATTTTCTTTGATCCTCATGATACGGTATATTCTATAAATGTAAACAAAATAAAAATATCAAAAATGTTTATTCGCTTAAGATTTTTTCAAGAGCTTGGCTTGCATTGAGCATTCCGTTTCTCTTGGCAAATTCTTCGATCATTTTGTATTGCTTTTCAGTAAAGCATACAGGCATTGAACGATTTTCCATATTGTATATTCATATTTTCAACTAATATCTTTTTCTCTTGGAAAGATATTTCAAACCTTTTTTTCAATCTTATCTGTGGTAAAGAAACGTCAAATTTTAGTAATTGGCCATAATACAAATGGATGCACTCCAGAGCATGAAAAAGTTGCATATGATGTTGGGGTAGAAGTAGCAAAATCAAATTCTGTACTAATCACTGGTGGCCTGGGTGGAGTAATGACTGCTGCATCTCATGGCGCAAAAGATGCAGGTGGATTGACAATTGGAATAATTCCCCAAGACGATCCCAAATTAGCAAATGAATACTGTGATGTTGTAATCCCTACTGGAATGGGATTGACTCGTGATTTTTTGAATGCATTAAGTGCTGATGGAGTAATAATTGTAGGTGGTGGATCTGGTACTTTGTCTGAAGTTTGTGCATCATACATGCACAAAAAACCGATGGTTGCCATTAGAAATCTAAATGGCCCTGTAGCACAATACATTGATGAATATTTAGATCACAGGAAAAATGTGAAAATTATAGGTGTAGATAACGCACAAGAAGCAGTAAAGAAAATTTTAGAACTAATTACTGCATAGAAATTAGTAGTGGGTCTGGTCTGTAAAACTCCCCATGCTCATCTGCAAGTTTGTTTAACTCATCTACGATATTTTTAATTCCAATTTCTTTTGCAGTTTCAAATAGAGGCTTTTTCAATCCCAATCCTAACTGAGCTGCCTTTTCAATCTCTGCAATATCACTTGCTCCATTTGTAACCAGCCATGCTGCATTGTTTAGAATATTTGCAACAAGTTGTATTGGATTGCATTTTTCTGCCAATTCTTCTGATAGTGTAACACGCTCATACTTGTCATCAGAATATTTGTAATACCCTTCCCCTGATTTTTGTCCCAATTTTTTCTCATCAAACATTTTTTCAACAAGTGGGTGTGGGTTGATAACTTTTTTGTCACGTAAATGCATCTCTACTGTTGCCTTGTGAATCACATCCATTCCAGTAAAGTCAGCTAACTCAAAAATTCCCATTGGGAATCCCAATTTGAATTTCACAGCAGAATCAATCTCCTCTAGAGTTGCGCCTGTTCTATCTTTTACAAAACATGCTTCATGAACCATTGGAATGAATAATCTATTAATGATAAACCCTGGAACGTCTTTTCTACATAGTACGGCTTGCTTGTTTACTGATTTTACATACTCTTGTGTTAAATCGGTAACTTCTTTGGAAGTTTTTTCTCCTGGAATTACTTCAACTAACTTCATTAATTGTGGAGGATTGAAAAAATGAATTCCAATAAATTTTTCAGGACGTGATGTTGTGTTTGCAATTTCAGTAATTGGTAATGTACTTGTGTTTGATGCAAAAATTACTTCAGGCCCTGCAGCTTTGTCTAGCTCTGCGTACACTGATTTTTTCAAGTCCATTATTTCTGGAACAACTTCGATTACTAGTTCTGCATCTTTCACTGCTTCGTCTAAATCTACAATTGGTGTAATTCTTGAAAAGATTGCATCTCCTTCTTCTTTAGAGATTTTTTCTTTTGAAACTAGCTTGTCTAAACTCCATTTAATTTTCTCCATTGCTTTGTCTAAAAATTCTTGTTTGATATCTCGTAAAACTACATTATATCCTGCAGTTGCTGAAACTTGTGCTATTCCATGTCCCATTACTCCAGAACCTAAAACTGTGATATTTTTTACTCTCACAAATACTCAAAAATCGAGTATCCTTTATAATGTATTTCCAAATTTTATCAATTATGGGCTTGTTCAAACGCAAGAAAGAAGATGAGAATAAAACCAAATGTGATACATGTGGCACTGATTTACATGACCCTGAGCGATTAAAGCGCCATATGAAAAAAGCACATGGAAATGTTCCTGCAAAGAAATTAGATCCAAATGCAGGCGATGGTGGAACTTGGTAAATGGAAATTAGTTCTAGTCAGAAAACAAGTCTTGTCTTTGTTGGTGCTTTTCTTACAGCCGGAATTGTTTTGTCTACTATGGTTTTTCCGTTTTGGAATCTAATACGTGAAGATGTCTATGAAGAAGTTACTATTTTGACAAATGATGAGGGTGTTTGTTATGTTGAAACCGTGGATACTATTCCCAAAACTATCGAAGATTGCTCATTGAAAGCAGGTGATGTAGTTACTATCAAATTTGGAGAGGGACTAGCTTGGGCTAGTATAGTTGAACCATAATAGATGATTTAATATTTTGAATAATTCCTTGAACTGATATGGATTGTATCTTTTGCAAAATTATTTCAGGTGAAATTAAATCAAAATATCTCAAAGAGACTAAACATTCTGTCTCTTTTCTAGATGCATTTCCTTTGGCAAAAGGACATGTACTTGTAATTCCTAAAAAACATCATCAAAAAATTCAAGATATGAGTATTGAAGAAAATACTGATTTATTTTCATTGGTGCATACTATGATTGCAAATGTAGATGAAATAACTGGTTCAACTTTACTTGCAATTCATAATGGAAAAGATGCTGGACAGGAAATACCTCACGTTCATGTACATTTAGTTCCAAGAAGTAAAGATGATTCTGCAGGTGCAATTCATAGCATGTTTGATTCTACAGCTAGTCTGTCAGAATCTGAAATGGATGCTCTATTTGATAAATTAAAAATTCAGTAAGGAAATAGTTTTTCCTTTGTATCGATGTTCTCTACATTGATTGCTTTAGTTGGACAAGTTTCTGCGGCATTCATTATTTTGTTAACTCCTGCCCCTTTTTGATTAATTACTGTTGATTTGGGATTTGATTGAGTTGTTTTGTCTATTTCAAAAACTCCTGGTGCAATAGTTTCACAACTACAACAACCAATACACAAACTTTTGTCTACATCTACAAAAAGATCTGGCTGTTTTTTAGGTTCTTGTGCTTTTTCATATTCTCCGTTTCTACCATCTGGGCGAACTCGTGCATTGTAATCCTCCCAAAACTTTCTTTCATATTCTTTCCAAAAATCAGGATCTCCTTCTTCAAATTCACGAGTATATTTACCCCAATCTTGTTCTGGAATACTGCCATCATCAGGTGCTCCCCATTGGGGTTTTCTTTTAAAATCACTTTTTGGCTTTGTCTGTGTTGTTTGATTAAATGTTGAGCCATTTTGATGATTATTATTTTTCTTCAAGTGGTTGTATGCTTCTGTAATCTTTTTAAATTCTGCATCTTCTTTTTTATCAATATTTTTGTCTGGATGCAATTCAAGTGCTAGCTTTCTGTAGGCTGATTTTATTTGATCTTGCGATGAACTGGAATCTACATTAAGTATTCGTAGGGCTTGGTATGTGTTCACTAGCTATACAGACTTGTCATATCTTAAAAATAATTGCTATTAGTTTTGATATAATTTACTCATTCCAATATTGTTTCGTCATCTGCCTTCCAGGCAGGTTCTACAATACACAAAAATCTCAAATTTTTTGTTCCTATATTTTCAATGAATTGCTCTGAATTTGGTGGAACATATGCAGAATCGTCTTGATTGAGGTGGTGATCTTTTCCATCAATTCTTAGATTTGCAGATCCCTCTAAAATATAATAAATCTCAGATGAATTTAGTTTATGAAGTTTGGATTTTTTTCCAGGCTCTAATGTGAATTGAGCCAAACTATAGTTAATCCCATTTAGGGTGTTGTGTGGATGAAAATATTGTTTAATCTTTGTTCCCTCATTTCCTTGGATTGAATCTATTTCTGAATTTTTACGTAATGACATCTCATCTAAATGATTTCGGAAACTTTAGTTTTAAAATCTGATTCATACCATTCTGTTTTGTATATTGCATTTTTCTTAGGTAAAATGTTAATTGCAATATGAGAAAATTCTTTTTTTAAATCTACTGAACCATGCGTGTGCAATGTTTTTGCAGGTATGTGTACAATATCCCCTTCATTTAGACTCAGTTTTTGTATTTTTTTGATTTTAAAATTATTTTTACTCGTTCCATATTTTTTAAAAATTTCTAAACTACCTTTCCCCTTTACTCCAATTAAGATTTGATTTCCATTGTGCTGATGAAGTTTTGTTCTAGAGCCTTTTTCAAAATGAACGTGATAGATGTCTTGATCTTTTGCCTTTATTTTTTCTGAGAGAACTTTCATCCATGTTTTGCCAGTAAACCAGTTGGGATTTACTTTCCTTTTGTCTGCCGCTCCTGAAATGTTTGTTTTATTCATTCTAAATCTTACTCAAAATTTTCTTTTTCTTTTCTAAGAATTCTTTTTGTGTGATGACTCCTGCTTTTCGTAATTTACCTAGTTTTTCAAGTGTGGCCAATTCTTCATCAGTATTTGTCATACTGCCTTTTGCAGAAGTTATTCCTTCAGTAATCTTTTGTTTGCCTTTTTTCTGAATTGCATCGCTCTCTTTTTTTGCTTTGGCACTTAATTCCTTACTTGCCTTTGATGCTTGCTGTGCAGTTAATTCTCCAAATTCTACTGCATCATCTAATGCTTCATCTGCTTTTTTTACTCCCTCTTGGATTGCCTTGTCTGCTCTTTTGAGAAATTTGCCAATGTATCCACCTTTTTTTGCTTTTGCCATACATCTAGTTTAAAATCAAATCTATTATTTCTTTCTTATTGGAATTGGTTTAATAGATAGAATCGTTTACCTTGATTGGTTTTGGCTGATACAGATTTAGAAGTAAAGAAAGTGGTGATAAGAAAAAACCTTGATGAGACAGAAGCTAGGGCTACTGTTGAGGATAAAAAGACAGACCCATTCAAATCACTGCTTTCAAGACCTAAAAAAGAGGAAATCCATGTTGATTCTTTCAAATTATACTATGAATGCTCGCTAATTATTTCAGGAAAGTATAGCGCAAATTACTATCGTAAGGCAGTTCATACTATTGATGTTGATTCCAATGTACATGGAGTTGAACTAGGTGGCGGCGTATTTCCTGTTCGCTCAAAATCTGGTCTTGAAAAGGCATTTGTTGGAAAGAAAGGTAAAAACAAAATTGACATTAATCTAGAAGAACACGTTTTCGTTGAAGAAGAAGATGAATTGACTTTTGATCATCATGGATTGGAAATTGAATTACCATTTAAGATTGATTCAAAGACAATTGAAAACTATCCAGATAAAGTACTAGAGGAACATCACTTGACTGTCAAGAAATCCGAGATGTCGTATGATTCTGCAATTGAAAAACTTCAAATCCATCTCAAAAAACCGCTGGAAAGTGATGTCCGAGATCTCAAAGATGATTTTGTTTTACATGATATTACTGAAGTCTATATACCAATTTTTGAGGCTAGATTGTCTGATCCTAAGAAGAAAGTTGAAATTATTCGCATTGATGCAGTAAGAAAAAAAATTCTTTGATTATAGTTTTACAAGTTTTCTAAATTGTTCATTAGAATGTAATTTTGTAAAAATTGGTTCTTCTTTTGCCCATGAGCGAATAATTTTAGGGTTTTTTGCAACTGCTTGTTTTAACAATTCTAATGCTTCAGGGTACATCTCTAATGCTGCTTTGCTTCGTGATTTTGCGTAAATAACATTGACATTATCTTTGAATTTTTTAAGAATGTCATCAAATACATCAAGTGCTTTTTTATGCTGTCCTAATTCTGCTAACTGAACACCTTTTTGAAAAAATGCGTCTTGATTATTTGGATAATTTTTGCAAACATTTTGAAAACAATTCAAAGCTTCTTCATGCCTCTTCATTTTTCCTAAAACAATCCCTTTGTATATCAAAACATTTGGTTTTCGTGAATCAATAGAAATTGCTTTATCTAATGCCGTCAAAGCTTCTTCACGTTCTTGCAATTTGTCTAATAGTACTCCTTTGTTAAAATATGCAGATGCATTCTTAGAGTCTGCCTCTATTGCTTTGTCATAGCATTCAGCAGCTGCTTGGATGTTGCCATTTTCTGCCATAGAGATTCCTTTATTGTTCCATGCTTGTGCATCTTTAGGATTAATTTCCAGTAAAATATCAAAACATGTAATTGCGTCACTGTATTTTTTTATCTGATTTAACGCAAGACCCTTGTTGAATAGAGCTGATGTGTTTTTGGATTCTTTTTTTAGGATTTTATTAAACAATGAGATAGCCCCCTTTGGTTGGTTTTTCTCCATGAGTGACATTGCATTATACATCAAATCCTCCACGTTATCATTGGAACCAAACAAGCCCATAATTTCTCAAAAATGATATTGCTAATGAAAGTTTGGCTTAGCCTAAAGATTTGAATTTCTTTATTGCTTCTCTAGCCATATTTTCTTGCTCTTCTGCAGTGATATCTGTAGGATCCTCAGTAGCATAGGCTTCTTTTCCTTCCTTCTCTTCTTTTTTATTCACACTGCTGTGTAAGGTTGATTTCTAAAAAACTAATCTATTAAGATACGCTTAATTTGTATTTGAAATGAATTTGATTATTGCCTGAATCTGAAATCAAACATTTTTCTGATAAGATACATGTCCACAGATGGCCTCGAGATTCTCAAGTTTGGGATGAATCTGTGCAAAAGGAATTGGATGATTCTATAAATAAAAATCCAGAAAAAATCCCAGTTATCATAAAGGAGAAAACCATCATTATTGGAAATGTTGAATTTTACTCGCTAAAAAAAGTTGGAATTACAGTCCCTTTCTTCAAAAAAGAATGCACCATGATATTTGAAGCTCAATTTGGTAGTCTCTTTGCACATGTCCATGTAACAATAAAATCTGAAAGTTTTGTTGATATTTTTAACGAATTGACTGTATGGAAAAATAAGAATTTCCCTGAAGAGTAATCTCTAAAAGTTCTCAGAGGCTTTGATCATCTTTTTGATGTCCTCTTTGGTGTGAGCATCAGAAATTGCGCCCAACTTTCCTGGCAAAAAGAATATTCCATCATGTGCAATCATCTTAAAATGATATTTTGCAAGCAT
>JAHELP010000026.1 GCA_024644105.1 Candidatus Nitrosopumilus sp.
AGATGAAAGAAAATATCTACATAGTGATGGTGCAAGTGCTACTGATGCTTTTTGGAATGAAACATTACTTGGACAAATGTTCCCATTTTCTTTATTGGGATATGTTAATCCTAATAATTTGAATGAACAATCTAAAACATATGTACCTGGAATGATTGGAATATATGAAAAAAATATCAAATATCCTATTGATGGTGAAGGACCCCTCAGATTAGTTTATGCATCATCTAGTTTTACAGATGAGAAGGTAGGTCCAATGCTTGGAGTTTTTATTTATGAAGTAAACAAAGAATATCAGCCACTATCATAATTTTCTAAGAATATCTTTCAGCTAATCTATATCTCATGTATTTATCATCTGGTGAAAATTTTGCAGGATGTACTGAAATTGTTTCTACATCACATTTACCACATTTTTCTTTCAGTGTATATCGGTTACATTTAGAACATTTTCTTAATAGAAATCTCATTTTAGTTTTCCCTAGTTTTCTTTGAATCTTCTCTTGTAAATTTGAATGAACCTTTTTTCTTTTCTATGTTAGTTTCTATTTCTTCAATAATTGGTTTTAATAATTTTTCAGCAGATTTAAAATCTTCAGAAGTAATTGATAATCTATACTTGGGTGCTCCCAAATAAGTAATATCTATAGTAGGATCTTTTTTTATGGCATCTAATAGTGTTTTTTTAATTATTTCAACACCATCAGATTTATTGTTTGTAATTTCCATAATTCCTCTAATTTCCACTGAAGGGAGTTTAATTTTAGAGCAAATATCTTCAATTACTGTTGCAGTTTTCTTTGCTATTTTTAGTTCTTTTACAGATTCAATTCCATTCCTTCCAATAGATATGAATGCATCGTAAACTGAATCATATTTTGAATATATACTATCTTCTAGTTTCTCAATTTCTTTATCTGTTAATTTAGCTTTTTCTTGAACATTTTGTAATAATGTTTTACCCTTTTCAAACTTTTTAACTTCTTTCAGTTTTTGCTTTTTCTGATCTTTTGAAACTTGTTTTAATGAAAGATCAATATCTCCTCGTTGAGCATTGACTTTTTTTACAAGGAGTACTTTTTTCTCTCCATCTCTAACAAATCTATTTACAGATCTAATCCAACCTGGAGCAATTTCTGAAATATGTAAAAATCCTTGAATGTCATCATACTCATCCAGTGTAACATATGCCCCATGATCCATTACTTTAGTAACAGTTGCAAGAACAATTTCCCCTTGTTCAGGCATTTCTTGAATTTCAGTAGACATTTCTTCTAAAACTTCTTCATGTGTAAATTAATGTTTGCTGGTTAGAAATCAATACCTTTCTTTGCTTTGATTCCTTGTTGAAATGGATGCTTTACCTCTCTCATTTCTGTAACTAAATCAGCTATTTCAATAACTTCATCTTTGGCATAATTACCTGTCAATATCAGGTCTAACTCTTTTGGTTTTGATTTTATAATGTTTATTACATCATTCACTGAAATCAAATTAAGATTTACTGCATAGTTTATCTCATCTAAAATTACAATATCATAGTTTCCTGACTGAATTCTTTCATTACTAATCCTTATTGCTTCTTTTGCAATCTTCTCATGATCTTCTTTTGGACTTTCATCATCAATTATACCTACAAATCCTTTTCCAACTGCAACCATTTCAAATTCTGGTTCAAGTCTTTTAGACGATTCCATTTCACCATAGTGCCATGATCCTTTAATGAATTGAATCATACAAATTCTCTTTTCATATCCTGTAGCACGAAGTGCAATTCCTAAAGCTGCTGTTGTCTTACCTTTTCCTTTACCTGTATAAACAATGACCAAACCATCTTTTCCCATATTCTACATTCATTGATTCGCACTAAAAACATTGAGGACTATCAAAATGTATCAATTTAAATAAAAAATGATTCTAGTCATGCAAATTGAAAATTCCTAGAATTGTAATTGCAGGTGCCACTAGTGGAGTAGGAAAAACATCTATCACATGTTCAATCATTTATGCTTTACAAAAAAATGGTTTTTCTATACAACCCTTCAAAGTTGGTCCTGATTATATTGATCCAAGTTATCTCTCAAGTATTTCAAAACATGAAACATACAATTTGGATGCTTGGTTGATGGGGGAGAAACAACTCTTGAATAGTTTTATTTCTAATTCAAAATCTCAAATATCTGTTATAGAAGGTGTCATGGGCTATTATGATGGATTTGGTGGGAATACAAACTTTGCAAGTACTCATCATGTGGCATCATTAACAGAATCCCCTACAGTATTGGTTTTAGATGCAAGTAAAACTTCTCGTTCTATTGCAGCAACTACACTTGGATTTTTAAAATTTCATAGAGATTCACGAATTGTTGGAATAATTCTAAACAAAATAGGTAGTAAAAAACATGAACTTTTGTGCAGAAATGCTCTAGAAAAAACTAAAATTCCAATAATTGGTGTGATTCCAAAGGATCCATTATTAAATATGCCATCTCGACATCTTGGATTAATTTCAACACAAGATAACAAAAC
This sequence comes from Candidatus Nitrosopumilus sp., assembly GCA_024644105.1. Classification (GTDB taxonomy): domain Archaea; phylum Thermoproteota; class Nitrososphaeria; order Nitrososphaerales; family Nitrosopumilaceae; genus Nitrosopumilus. The sequence continues at coordinate 2,530 of JAHELP010000026.1, forward strand.
TCTAAAAACACAAATAGAAAAAATTTCAAAAATTATTTCTAAATATTTAGACATAAAACAAATTATTAAAATTGCAAAAAATTCAATTGCACTAAATAAACAATCAAAACCTCCACACAAAAAAATTAAAACTACTATTGCAGTTGCACTTGATACTTCATTCAATTTTTATTATCAAGATAACTTAGAAGCATTACGTCGTGAGGGAGCAAAATTAAAATTCTTTAGTCCCGTAAATGATAATAAAATTCCAAAATGTGATGGACTTTACATTGGGGGTGGATTTCCTGAAATTTTAGGTGATTCACTTGAAAAAAATCAGAATATGAAAAAATCTATCAAAAAATTATCTGAAGATAACCTTCCTATTTATGCTGAATGTGGTGGATTAATGTATTTGACAAAATCTATTTTATCCCAAAATAAAAAATACAAAATGATTGGTTTGTTTGATGCTGAAACAAAAATGACAAATAAAATGAAACTAAATTATACAAAAGGTAAAATTATTTCAAAAAATCTAATTTCAGAAAAACTACACAATTTTCAGGGTCATGAATTTCATTACTCTGAATTAAATTCAGTTTCATCTGATTCAAAATTTGCTTATACTCTAGAAATTGGTGAAGGAATTAAAAATCATCATGATGGGTTAATTCAAGATAATACACTGGCATCATATGGACATCTTTATTTTGATAGTTCAAATTATGCCCAAATTTTTGTTCAGAACTGTATAAAATATTCAAAGAGATGATTCTGCTCTAATTAGTTTAAAAATCGCATTAATTGTTGCTGAAACTGAAGAACTTCCTCCTTTTCTTCCAATATTTGTGATAAACGGTACTTCTTCCAACCTTGATAATTCTTCTTTTGATTCTGCCGCGCAGATGAATCCAACTGGAATTCCTATAATTAGAGCAGGTTTTACTAATCCCTCTTTGACCATCTCAATTACCTCTAGTAGTGCTGTAGGGGCATTTCCTATGGCTACAACTCCTCCTTCCATATCTGAAATTGCTTCTCTCATTGATACCTGAGATCTGGTTTTACCTTCTTTTTTTGCCAATTCCATTATTTCTGGTTTTGAAATATTACAAACTATATTATTTCCAAAATCTTTTGGATTTTGTTTATTCATTCCACCAATTACTCCGTTGACATCAACTACAATACTACAGCCATTTTTCAAAGCCTTCATCCCACTTTCAATTGCATTTTTGTGAAAAATTAATCTATTTTTATCTGCAAAATCAAAGTCTGCGGTTGAATGAATTATTCTTCTTACAATGGGCCATTCTTTTTCATTAAATTCATGTGAGCCTACTTCATCTTCAATCATTTGCATACTTGCATCTTCAATTGATTGACCCTTTTTAGTTTGCATCTTCTACCTCTTTAGCCCTCTCTAAAATCAAATCAATCATTTTTTGATCCGTTCCAATATGTTTTGTAATGAATGCTTTTTCTATTGTAGATTTTTCAAGTGCAGGTATCAAATCATTATTAATATCTGTTTTAACATGTGCGCCTTCATGAAGAAAATAAAAGACAATAATCAATACTTTAGGATTATCTTTTTCACATTTTTTAATCCCTTCAAAAATATCAGGCTGTTCTATCTCTAACCAGCACCTACTTACATTTCTGTATGAATCATTTAGATTATTTACAATGTAATCTAATGACATTTGTGCATTTGGATCTTTACTGCCATGTCCAATTATCATTACATCTACTTCACTATTTGGAAGAGTAATTTTGTTTTCTTTTAGTGTTGTAGAAATTCTATTTTCAACAACACCTACCAAAGTTTTATGCATACTCATTTGTTTTGTAACTACAAATTTTACTTTGGTATCTTTTTGATATTTCATTACATCAGTAACTGCATTTTTTACTTTTTTGCCTGGGTACAAAAAGTATGGAACTATAGTTAAAGAATCAATATCTTGTTTTAGACATTTAGGAATTCCATCTTCAATGTATGGTGGTTCTACCTCTAGAAAACAGTAATCTGTGAAAACATAGTCACCTTTGGCTTTGATTCCTTGACAAATTACATCTAATTCTTCAGATGCCTCTCTTTCTCTACTTCCTCTATCAATTAACAATAGTCCTCGCTTCAATTCAAAATCCTCGCTATAGCTATAGTCAAATTTGGTGGGAATTTCTGCTTTTCTACTATTAACTCTCCTCCGGAAACTTTGATGGCAGCAGCTTCTGAAACACTGGCAGTTCCCTCAAATGCTTTTACAGTCTCAGAAGGGTTTGGTGCTGAAATTTGAGCCAAGTCTTCTCTGTTTACATATTCTACAGGAATTTGCATTTCTTTTCCAAGTTCTATTAGTCCCTGTACATCCTCTGGCTTTTTTATTGATACTAATTTTGCAATTGATTTTGGACTGAGTTTAAATTTTTCAAAACATGTTTGAATTCCTTCTTTAATCGTATCTTTTGTAGTATCCCAATGTAATCCAATTCCAATTACTAAACTTGGGGGTCTATAAATTACAGATTCCTTAATTATTTCATCATCAATAGTTTTGTCAGAAATTATTAGATGAGCTTTAGAATTTGATTTTTTCAATTCTTCCATGTTTTCATATATAACAACATTTTTTGGTAGTTTTTTATACCAATTTTTTTCTCCTGTTTCTTGAAATATGCCTATTGGTTCTTCATTTACCATATGTGCGCTGATTTTTGTCACAGTAGAGTCATCATCTATTTTCCAATTAAATTCTCTTCCTACAAGATCAACTGCAATTGTTTTGTTTACATCAGCTGCAGTAGTAATTACAGGTAAGGCTCCAAGTTTTTCTGCAATTTCTTCAGTAAGTTCATTGGCTCCCCCTATATGTCCAGATAGTACGCTAATTACATAATTTGTTTTATCATCAATGACAATTACTGCAGGATCTGTTTTTTTATCTTTCAAATATGGAGCAATTAATCTAATTACTGCCCCCAATGAAAAAATACAGATTAATGCATTATTATTTTTAAAAAGTTCAACAATTTTATCTGTGGTAGGCTCAGAATACCATGTAATTCCTTCTACATCAGTAGCTAATTTAGAAGGTGCAAACACATTCCAATCTGGAAATAGTTTTTTTAGATTTTCTCCAATATTCACTCCATTTTTGGTAATTGCAAGAACTGAAGTTTTTTCCATAATCAAAATCTTCCAACTTTAATAAAATACCTTACTGTTCAGATTTTCTAGCCAAAATATTTCCTTCAAAATCAAACAATATTACATCAATTGGAACTTTTTCTTCAGAATGTTTTCTCATGTGTTTATACGTCTCACTACAAATCAAGTCAAAAAAACCTTCAATTTTATTCTCTTGAATAATTTCTGAAACATGTCTTGCTGTATTTGCTTTTTTTATATCTCGAATTACATTTTCATCTGCATCACATTTTTGAGCTAAATCTGCTAGAAAACCCATATCAACTTTTGAACCTTTGACATGTGTTTGTTTAACTCCTGCTGCCATTTTTGCTAGCTTTCCTATGAAACCAACAACAAACGCTTTTTTCATATTTTTTCTTCCACACTGTTGAATTGCATATCCTGAAAAATCACCTATTTGGACAAAACAATGTTCTGGTAAATCTACTATTTTTTTTGCATAGTCTTCACTTCTTCCACCAGTTGTAAGTACTGCTGTATCATTACCCATAGCAATTATTACATCCAAATTTTGTCTAATTGATGCTGCATATGATGCTGTAGAAAATGGTATAACAATTCCACTAGTTCCTAAAATTGAAATTCCGTTAACAATTCCCAATCTTGGATTATCTGTTTTAGGTCCTAACTCTTTTCCTTTAGGGACTGAAATAACTACTCTTATTCCTTTTTCTAAAAGAATATTTTTACCCACTTCTCTTAGATTTTCAGTAATCATTTTTTTAGGTACTGGATTTATTGCAGGTTTGTTAATCTCTAAACCTAATCCTGGCTTAGTTACTATACCCACTCCTTCTCCACCATCAATCTCAATTTCATTTATTTTTTCAATAAATGACAACTCTACAATAATTTCTGCTCCATGAGTAACATCAGGATCATCTCCTCCATTTTTGATCACTGAGCATTTTGCTTTATTTAATTCAAATTCACATGAATGTATTGGAATTTGAGCATAGGATCTTTTTGGTAATAAAATATCTACATTTTCAATTTTTTTCTGATTGATTATTGATAACAGTGCAGCCTTTGATGCTGCAGTAGCAGAACTTCCCGTAGTATACCCAGTCTTCAATTTTGTATTTTCTTCTTCCACATTTGTTGTATTCATTTTGCAGTATTAACTCTTATTTCAAAAATTATTCAAATAGATTTAAAATTAAAACAAACTTGATTCTATTATGGTCAAATCACTAAAGATTGTTATCACCGGAGCTAGTGGGTTTATTGCAAAAAATCTCAGAAAACATTTATCAGAAAAAAATATTGAATTATTATCAATTTCTAGAAATGACTTTAAAATTTTTAAATGTGAATCTAAAATAATTTCAGCAAATTATGATGAAAAAAATCTTCTAAAAAAAATCAACAATTCTGATGCATTAATTCACCTAGTTGGAATAGGAAAACAATCTGTTAATACTGATTATGATATGATAAATACTAAATTAACAAATCATATAGTTCAACTGAGTAAGAAAGCTAAGATAAAAAAAATTGTTTATTTGAGTGGTTTAGGAGTTTCTTCAAATACATCACTGAGTTATTTTATTTCAAAATATAATGCTGAAAAACAAATAATTAATTCTGGATTGAATTATACAATCTTTAGACCGTCATATATTGTTGGAAAAGATGATCTATTTACAAAATATCTTAAAAAACAAATGAAGAAAGGGGAAATTAAAATTCCAGGCTCTGGAAAATATTCAATTCAACCAATCTATGTTAATGATGTTGTAAGAGTTATTTTTGAATCAATAACGGAATTAAAATTTAAAAATAAAATTATTGATCTTGTAGGACCTGACTCTGTAACTTTCGAAGAATATGTTAAACTTTTCTCTAAAAGAAATAAAACAAGAATTAAAAAAATTAATTTAGAAAGAGCATATCATGAAGCAATTACTCATTCAAAGTCTGATTTTGGAATTGATGATCTCAATATCTTAATAGGTGATTTCAAAGGAAACTATAAAAAATTAAGTGAAATTTCTAAAATTCAATTCCAATCTGTTTTAAAATTATTACAAACCTGCAGCTTGCTTTAGTGCTGAAGCTTTGTCTACTTTTTCCCAGGTAAATTCTGGCTCATTTCTTCCAAAGTGACCAAATGCTGCAGTTTTTTTGTAGATTGGTCTCTTCAAATCTAATTGTGCGATGATACCTGATGGTTTCATGTCAAAATTCTTTCTTACCAAATTCTCAATTTCTTCTTCAGATATTTTGTTAGTTCCAAATGTGTTAACATACAGTGATACTGGTTCTGCAACACCTATTGCATATGCCAGTTGAACTTCACATCTATCAGCCAATCCCGCTGCCACTAAATTTTTTGCGATATATCTGCACATGTAGCAGGCTGATCTATCAACTTTAGATGGATCCTTACCTGAGAAAGCTCCTCCACCATGTCTTCCAAATCCACCATAACTATCTACAATAATTTTTCTTCCAGTTAAACCAGCATCACCATGAGGACCACCAATTACAAATTTCCCTGTAGGATTTATGTGAATTTTAATCTCATCATTCCAAAGATTTCCTAAAACTGGTTTGATCACTTTATCAATGATTTCTCTTGAAATTTGTTCCTGAGATATTTCAGGAGCATGTTGAGTTGATAATACAATTGTTTCAATCTTTGTAGGTTTGTTATCTTGATATCTTACAGATACCTGTGATTTACCATCAGGTCTAACCCATGGTAATGTTTTATCTCTTCGTACCTGGGATAATTTTTGAATAAGTTTATGAGCTAATAATATTGGCATAGGCATTAATTCTTCAGTTTCATTTGATGCGTAACCAAACATCAAACCTTGATCACCTGCACCCTGTTCTTTTTCTTCAGTAGCAGTAACACCCTGACTGATATCTGGACTTTGTGAATGAAGTTTAAGATCAACTTTACAACTATCTCCATCAAACATCAAATCTTTGTCATCATACCCAATTTCCTTAATTGTTTTTCTAACTAATTCTTCCTGAGCTTTTTGATCAAAAATTGCCTTTGATGTGACTTCGCCTGACACAACTACATAATCTGTTGTAACCATTGTCTCAACTGCAACTCTGGAATTAGGATCTTGTCTAAGATATTCATCTAAAAATGCGTCAGAAATATTATCACATACTTTGTCAGGATGCCCCTCTGTTACTGATTCAGATGTAAATAGAAAATTCTTTGTCATAAAATCACGCTCTACTTACTAGAGTTCGTTTTCTAGTTTGATAAATAATACATTATTGCCCCTTACGATTACTCTACCATAATTTGCAATTGTTTTACCATCATGAAGCTCTTCAGCATCAGTCATAATCAAATTCATATAAGAATCGACATTGTCCATTTTCCCTTTATATTCAACTTCATTTTTCAGTCTTACAGTAACTTTCTTCTTGGTACTTTTTTGAAGGGTTGTTAGAGGTCTTTTTGCACTATTTGTCTGGGACACTAATTGTTCACTTGTTTTGCAACTTTGTTCTCTGGCATAAAAGCCTTACCTCGTTTGTAAATATTGAAATTCCTTAAATTTTTTCTTCTTTTTCTAATAACTATACAAATGATCCCTACTGGTTTACAAAAAATAGACAAATTCTTGTCTGGAGGAATTCCCAATAGTGTAGTTGTAGACATCTTTGGTGAAAATGGATCTGGAAAAACTCTGTTGTTATTGCAATTAATAATAAATTCAATTAAAAATGGTGGTAATGTTTTGTATTTGGATACAACAGGAGGCTTTAGACCAGAACGAATATTAGAAATTCAAAAAGAATTAGAGATCGAGACTAATTTACTTGATAAAGTAACGGTATCAAGAATTACTAATACTTCAGAACAGATAAAAGCAATTAATTCTTTTGAAGAAAATAATTTTTCTTTAATAGCAATTGATAACATTACTGATTTATTTTCATATGAATACAAAAATGATGAATCTAGTTATGAAAAAAATTCATTATTTATGAAACATATTCATGCATTATCTAAATTTGCAATCACTAAAAAAATCCCAATTATTTTTACTAATATGATTAGAACTATGGATGGGTTAGAAGTTGAAAATATGCAAAAGGCAATTGATCCTTTCACACATATCAAAATCCATCTTTTTAAAAATTCATCAAAATTTAATGGCCAAATTTACTGGGCACTAAAAAAAGAAAATTTTTCATATACAATCAACAAAACTGGATTATCTGATTATACTGAAGATTTTTAATGATCCCCAATAATGTAGAATAATGGCAGGAATTTTTGATTCAATTCCAATTATCACTGTAGTATTATTTGCACTTGGCTTAGTCGGTGTAATTGTTTATGAAAGATCACGATCAAACAATACAGTCGAATCTACTTAATTCTTTATTTGGAAAATTTGGTTTTTCTAAACTAACTGAAATTCAGAAAAAAGCATCTCCAATAATTTTACAAAAAAAAGATTGCCTTGTTATTGCACCAACAGGTTCCGGAAAAACCGAATGTTCAGTAATACCAATTTTTTCCCTATTAAAAAATTCAAAAAAAACTGGAAAAATTAAAGCACTTTACATAACCCCTTTGAGAGCATTAAATCGTGATGTTTTTAGAAGAATCACAAATTATGCACATGAAAATAAATTAACTATTGAAATTCGTCATGGCGATACTAGTCAAAAAGATAGAAAAAAGATTACAGAAAATCCTCCGGATATTCTAATTACAACTCCTGAAACCCTAGTAATTCTATTAACACAAGTCAAAATGCTTACAGCTTTATCAGATTTAGAATGGATTGTAATTGATGAAGTTCATGAATTACTATCTAGTGAGAGAGGCTCTCAACTATCATTAAGTATTGAACGATTAGAATTAAACTCTAGATTCCCCCTTACAAAGATTGGATTATCTGCAACAGTTGGCAATTTTGTAGAAGCGGGTAAATTTGTGGTAGGCACAAAACGAAAATGTGAGATAATTCAAGATACATCTGTAAGAAAATATGATGTAGAAATAAAATACGTTGAAGGGACAATTTCTGATGTAGCGGAAAAAATTATTGACTATGTATTAGATTTAGATCTAGATTCACCTATTCTTCTTTTTACAAATACTAGAGGTGAATCTGAATTTTTAGCATCAATATTAAAACAAAAATCTTCCATTCCTATAGAATTACATCATGGTTCTCTATCAAAAGAAGTAAGAGAAGAAACTGAGTCAACTTTACGTGATGGTAAACGTGGAATTGTAGTGTGTACATCGTCTTTAGAATTAGGATTAGATATTGGATCAGTTGAATTAGTTATTCATTATGGCTCTCCAAGACAAGTATCAAAATTTATTCAAAGAATAGGTAGAAGTAAGCATAATCGTGATGCATCAGCTCAAGGATTAATAATTACAAATAATCCTGATGATGAATTTGAAGCACGAGCTATTCTTGCTCGTATCAAAGAAGGTTCAATTGAAGAACAAAAAGTCCATGATGGTTCTCTAGATGTTTTGGCACATCATTTAGTAGGATTATCTATGCAAATTGGAGAGATTTCTGTTCAACAAGCTTTTGATTTAGTAAAAAAATCATATTCATTTAGAAATTTAAAAATTGAAGATCTAATAGATGTATTAGATTTACTTGATTCAAACTATTTGATATTTTTTGACAGAACAAAAATGACTTATTGGAAGAAAGGTCGATCATTCAAATATTATTTTGAAAATCTTTCAACAATACCTGACATTCTTAAATTCAAAGTCTTTGATAGCGTTGGAAAAAAAATTATTGGATCTTTAGATCAACGATTTGTAGGTGATTTTGGAGATTCAGGAAATATCTTTGTACTAAAAGGTTCACAATGGAGAATACTAAATGTAGATGAAAAATCATTCAGTGTAAATGTTGAACCCTTTAGAGGTGGAGGAATTACTGTTCCATATTGGGAAGGAGAAAGTATTCCAATTGATTATAAAACAGCACAAAAAGTAGGAAATTTTCGTAGTAAAGCTAAGAATGGACATTTTAAACTAGTGAATAAAGTAATTGAAAAATTAAATTTAGATAAAATCCCTGATGAAAATAATTTAATTATTGAATCAAATCGTTCTCAAGGTTCAATTGTTATTCATTCATGTCTTGGAACAAAAATCAATTCTACATTATCAACAATTCTTTCATCAATGCTTTCTACAATGCTTGGCTCAATAGTTGATTCTCGTTCTGATGGATATAGAATTGTCTTATCTTCTAGATCTAGAATTTCAGAAAAACTTTTCATGGAAATTTTAAAAGATGATTATGATTTAGAATCTATTATTCGCGTATCACTAACTGGTACCCATAATGTTAATTGGAGGACATGGTGTGTTGCAAAAAAATTTGGAGTAGTTGGTCGTGGTGCAATTTATGAAAGAAAATCTGCTCGATTTTTATATGAACGATATTCCCAAACTGCACTTGTACATGAAGCACTACGAGAATTGTTTCATGATAAATATGATATTAAAAATACTGATAAAATTTTGACAAAGATAAAAGAAGATGAAATTCATGTTACATGGATAGAAGTTGATCAATTTTCAAAACTGGCGGAACCCATTTTAGATCACACAGCAAAATATTATTCATCTCCAGCAAATCTTGACAAAGGCATACTTGATCTAGTAAAAGCTAGACTTGATAAAACAAAACATCGTTTGATCTGTGCACGCTGTGGAAAATGGGAACGTGTAATTCAAACTTTTGAGGCTAAAAATTTGATAGTATGCCCTTATTGTAAAGCTAGACAAATTACGGCGACTTATTATTCTGATTTTGATCTTCCTAAGATTATTAGAAAAAAACATGATGGAAAAAAATTATCCGCAGAAGAAAAACACAAGTATGATCGTGCCTGGAAAGTGGCCTCACTAGTTGAAAATTTTGGCAAAATTGCAATTATTGTTATCTCAGGATATGGAGTTGGAGCTGATACTGCTGCAAGAATACTGAGAAATATGGTTGATGAAGAGCATCTGTTTAAGCAAATCTATGAAGCAGAAAGGCAATATGTTGTTACTAGGGGTTTTTGGGATTCTTAATTCTTTTTTGTAATTTTAGAAAATGGTGTAACAAATAATTCTATTCTACCTTCCAAACCTGCTTTGGCATTAAGCCCTGTGATTGAAACAATCTCTCCCAGTTCACATTTATCTATTATTCTTGCTTGATTTCTCCAACCTTTTACCCAAATTTGTCCTGTGTCATCTTCAACAAACACTTCTGAAAGAGCAATTGATTCTCCTGCTTTTGTTTGAACTTCACGTCTTTCAGGAACTTTCAATATTATTGCTTCAATACAATAATTTGCATCTACCTTGATATCATTTATTTTTGTTCGAATTTGCGAAATCGAAGGAATTGATTCATCATTGTCCATTTTTCTTACAAATGAGTTTTCATCCAGTGTTATTGAATTTCCATAAACTTTTGATGGCATGCATTCAATTACATCGCCTTCTACACATATGCTAGTTGAATTTGAAAAATCAGTAATGTTGAATAAATTCTTTTTATTATCAACTGCCAAAATCATGTTCTTACCATTTTCTGTTGGTGATATTGAAAGAACTCTAGTAATAACTGGTTCAGCTTCTTTACCTCCCTCAATTTCAATAATTGTTGAATCATTTCCATGAATTTCTAATCCCTGATTTCCTGATTTCACTCTTACACCCAGTAATCTTACTTTAGCTGACTGTGAAATCATATTTGGAATGGTTGATTCATCTTTCCCCCATAGTACTACTCTGATACCATTCCCATCTTTTCCTTTTAGCCTCATACGTAGTGCTTTTCCAGGCATACCACGAGAATTTGTAAATTCCATTGGGCTAATTATTCCATCAATCATCCCTGTAACTACTAAATCTTTTTGGCCTTCTTGAGATTCACTAACATCTTTTGTAATAGAATCAATTGTTGGAATTTCACTTTTTGTATCTGTAGTTTCGATATTTGATCCTGAACCAATGTTGATTGTTGGAGAACCATCAAGATCTGATTTAACATATGCTTTGATTATTTTGATTAAATCACCAGGTTTTAGATTTTCAACACCTGGAAGATTGGCTTTCTCATCCCATAATTTTACACTTGCAGTAGAATTTCCATCATATACCGTCATTGTTCTAAGATAAAATGGAGAACCATCTTTTCTCGAAAATTGTTTTGCAGGTGAAAGATTCAAAACTCTTGTTTCTAATGAAACTTCTTTAGCTCCTGCATACAAATCCTTCAAACTGATTTCAACTTTTTGTGGTTCTGATAGAACAACTCCATAGTCAGATGCAATTAAAAATAAGGCTCCTTGATCAGTCAAATAACCTGCACCGATTTTATCTTTCTTTTGCTTTATCTGCTCTTCAAGAGTGTCTCTAGTTAATTCTGGTTTTTGTTCAAGTAATTTATTGATAAGATTTTCATATTCTGACATTTCAATTTTGATTGTCTATGTCTATTAATAAAAATTTCATTATTTTTTTATTTGCAATTAATCTAAACATGATCGCATTTTCATATTTTGATTACTTTTTTAAAACAATAAAATCACTGATCATCTGAAATTTAGCTTGTTTTATAATAATAAATTCAAATTATATGAAAAATATCTTAATTTATCTCACTAACTAAATTAATAGGAAGATCGCAGTTTTGGTATGTCTTGCATTGATGTTAATCATCTTTCTAAATCATATGGGTCAATACAAGCAGTAAATGATATTATTTTATCCGTAAAATCAGGTCAAGTTTTTGGATTTTTAGGTCCTAACGGAGCAGGAAAATCTACTACTATCAAGCTCCTTACTACTCTTATCCCTCCTTCAAGTGGTTCAATATCTATTTTGGGCGTAGATGCTGTGGAAAATCCACTTAAAATTCGTCATAAAATTGGTGTTGTTTTACAACAACCTAGCTATGAGCCTACTTTAACAGTTGAAAAATCCCTTGAGAAATATGGAATGATGTGGAATGTTCCAAAAACTGAACGCAAAAATAGAAAGGAACAACTTTTGAAAGACTTTGATCTAGTTGAAATCCGTAAAAAAAGAAATGAGGATCTATCCATTGGTCAAAGAAGAAGAGTTCAGGTAGCTCGAGAATTTATGCATGATATGGAATTATTATTTTTAGATGAACCCACTGTGGGATTAGATCCTAGTGCTAGAAGAAAATTATTAGATTATTTAAAAAATAAAGTCAAAACTGGTTTAACAATATTTTATACTACACATATTTTATCTGAAGCAGAATATCTTTGTGATCAAATAGCAATTATTGATAGAGGGAAAATTGTAACTGTTGATTCCCCTGATGCCTTGAAAAATAGATTTGGAAAAGAAAAGACAATAAAGATTCATTTGTTAGAAAAACAAACTGAAATTCCTTCTCTTTTATCTGAAATTAATGATTGTAAAATTGATTTTGAAACTGGAACTAATATCATTATTCATTCTGAACAATCAGAATTAGTATTATTACAAGTTTTGAAAATACTGAATAATAATCAAATTGAAATAGAAGATTTATCAGCTGTTCCAACAAATCTTGAAGAGATCTTTTTAAACATGGTAAAAGAAAATGCATCCAATAATTAGATTAGTCAATAGAAATCTTACGATTTCTCTAAATCCAGGATTTTTAATTTGGCAAGTGATTTTTCCTTTAATCTATATTTTTGTGGCAGGATTTGCATATGCACCTTTAATCAATGCAGTTCCATTTGCAAATAAAGAACTTGACTATCCCGCATTTTTAGCTTCGGGAATGATTGGATTTAATATTATGAATAGCACTCTGATTTCTGGAATTATAATTTGGAATGATAGAAAACATGGAATGTTTGAACAAATTATGTCAGGGCCATTTACTAGAAGTCATTATATTCTTAGTAATATTTGCACAATAGGTATTATTGGATTAGTTAGTGCATCTTTAATAGCCGTAGTTGGTTATCCTGTATTTTTTGAATCAGTGGAATTTTCGTTAGTTACAATTCCAATAATCGTTTTTGGGGCTATTACAGGCTCTGTACTTTTTGGTTCACTAGCCTCAATAATTTCAACCAGATTACGCTCAAGTGAAGGATTTAATGTAATTATAAACACCGTCTTTCTTTTCTTTGCTTTTGTCAGTACTGCATTTTATCCGGCAGGAGGTGCACCTGAACCACTACGAACCGCATTTTATCTAAATCCATTAACATATCTTGTTGATGTTATTAGGGCGGGTATTTTTGGAACTATTACTGAATTTGTAATTATTGAAATGATTATTCTTGTAGCTATTGCATCAACATTATTTGTGATTGCTTCTAGACTCTTAACGAAATTAGATTTTTAAAATTTAACTTATTTTTTAAATTTTTCATACATTTCATTGATTTTTTTAATTATATCTAGATCTTCATATTCTATTAAATTTAGATTAGGAATTACACAATGTCCTCCTATTATTCCTGGATACATTTTAGGTCTATTACCTAAGTTTTGATGAATTTCATCTGCAAATTTCCACATCTCGTCAAAATCTATTCCTTCTTTTTCACAAATCATTTTTGTAATTTGTGCATAATTAATTAACCACCCATAATACGTGGTATCAACCAATATTTTTGCAATTTCTGCAGTTTTTGTTGTTGACATCCAATCAATTTTTTTAAATCTATTTTCTAAATCCATTTTTATTTTAGAATCTATATTTTTTTCATCTGAAGAAATAAATTTTGTATATTTTTTAATATCATCTAAAAATCTTTTATGTACTCCACGAACTGGTGAATATAATACTGGAACTTTAGATTTCTCTTGAATTATTTTTGTTGTTCCAGGTTTTACAGTTGAATGTATTAGAACAGATTTCAGTCCATTTATTTTATTTATCCAACTTACTGTAATATCAGGAAATTCGGCTAATTCTCCAGGCAAACAAACATGAAGATATTCAGGATTTTCTATTTGTTCATTATCAGAATAATTTTTACATCTTGA